>JBFXKH010000065.1:0-19839 GCA_050173995.1 Lysobacterales bacterium
CCGGGCGACAACGTGAAGATGGTGGTGACCTTGATCCACCCGATCGCGATGGACGAAGGCCTGCGCTTTGCGATCCGCGAAGGCGGTCGTACGGTCGGCGCCGGCGTGGTCGCCAAGGTCATCAAGTAATCACGGTTCGACAACAACGCGCGAAGCGGGGTGTGCGCGCCCCGCCTCCCAAATCAGGAAATGACAATGGCTGAGCAAAGAATCCGGATTCGCCTCAAGGCTTACGATCATCGGCTGATCGACAAGTCGGCAAGCGAAATCGTGGAAACCGCAAAACGTACCGGCGCGCAAGTGCTCGGTCCGATTCCGCTTCCGACAAAAATCGAGCGTTTCACGATTCTGGTGTCGCCGCATGCCGACAAGGATGCCCGCGATCAGTACGAAACGCGGACCCACAAGCGGGTGCTGGACATTGTTGATCCCAACGACAAGACCGTAGACGCGCTGATGAAGCTTGACCTCGCCGCAGGCGTGGACGTCCAGATCAAGTTGTATTAAAGCGCCGCAACAGGACATTATTATGAGTATCGGATTAGTAGGCCGCAAATGCGGCATGACAAGGGTCTTCACCGAAGCCGGTGAGTCGATTCCGGTGACGCTGATCGATGTGTCGCCGAATCGCATCACCCAGGTGAAGACTGCGGAAAGCGATGGCTACAACGCCATCCAGGTGACCGCCGGCAGCCGTCGGGCGTCGTTGATCAACAAGCCGATGGCCGGGCATTACGCCAGGGCCAAGGTCGAAGCCGGTCGCGGGCTCTGGGAGTTTCGCGTCGACGCCGCTGAAATCGCCAACTACAACGTCGGCCACGAACTGAAGGCGGACGCAGTGTTCAGCGTCGGTCAAATCGTCGATGTCGCTGGCGTAACCAAGGGCAAGGGCTTCCAGGGCACGATCAAGCGCTGGAATTTCACCATGGGCGATGCCACCCACGGTAACTCGCTGTCGCATCGCTCGCCAGGCTCCATCGGCCAGCGGCAGACGCCGGGTCGGGTGTTCCCGGGCAAGAAAATGTCCGGTCATATGGGTGCGGCCAGCCAGACCGTCGCCAATCTCGAAGTCGTGCAGATCGATGGCGAGCGTCACTTGATCGCGGTGCGTGGGGCAGTCCCCGGCGCCAGCGGCGAGAACGTCATCGTGCGGCCGGCGGCCAAGACCAAAAAGTAAGGAGATGGCCGTGGAACTCAATTTGTTGGACAGCAAACAAGCGATCGAAGTGAACGCCGCAGTGTTCTCGCGTCCGTACGCTGAAGACCTTGTGCACCAGGTAGTCACCGCATTTCGGAACGCGGGCCGCGCCGGCACCAAGGCGCAGAAGTCGCGTGGCGACATGTCCGGTACCACCAAGAAATTCAAGAAGCAGAAGGGCGGCGGCGCCCGCCACGGCGACTATCGTGCGCCGATTTTTGTCGGCGGCGGCGTGACCTTTGCCGCGCGTCCGCGCTCGTTCGAGCAGAAGGTCAATCGCAAGATGTACCGCGCCTCGATCGCCACGATCCTGTCGCAGTTGCTGCGTCTCGACCGCCTCAAGGTATTCGAAAAATTCGAGCTTGCCGCGCCGAAGACCGCGCAGCTGGCGGCGAAAATGAAGGAGCTCGGCCTGGGCCGGACGCTGATCGTTACCGAAAGCGGCAGCCAAAGCTTGTTTCTGGCGGCGCGCAATCTGCCCAATGTGGCGGTGGTGGATGTTGCGGCGATGAATCCTGTGGATCTGATCGGCTGCGACCATGTGCTGATGACGGTCGATTCGGTCAAGAAAGTTGAGGAGTGGCTGGCATGAGCAACGAACGGCTGCTGCAGATCCTGCGTAGACCGCTGGTCTCGGAAAAGACCACGCGCATCCAGGAAAGCGCGAATCAATACAGCTTTGAGGTGGAATCGACAGCGACCAAGGACCAGGTCAAAAGCGCGGTCGAGGAGCTATTCAAGGTCACCGTTACGGCGGTCAACGTCGTCAACACGAAGGGTAAAACCAAGGCATTTCGCGGGCGTTCCGGGGTGCGTGCCAGTCGGCGCAAGGCCTATGTCAGCCTCGCCGCCGGTCAAACCATCGATGTCATTGGCAAGCCCTGAGGTATAAGCAGATGGCACTTATCAAATTCAAGCCGACTTCGCCGGGACGCCGCCAGATGGTGCGCGTTTCTACGCCTGGTCTGCACAAAGGCGGCCCGCTGCAAGCGCTGGTCGAATCGCAGAGCAACACCGGCGGGCGCAATCACTACGGTCGCATCACCACCCGGCACAAGGGTGGTGGGCACAAGCAGGCCTACCGCCTGATCGATTTCAAGCGCGATAAGGAAGGCATTGCCTGCCGGGTCGAACGCATTGAATACGATCCGAACCGGACCGCCCACATCGCCCTGCTGTGCTATGCCGATGGCGAACGACGCTACATCATTTCGCCGAAGGGCCTCAATGTTGGCGACCAGTTGATCGCCGGCAAGGACGCACCGATCAAGGTCGGCAACTCGATGCCGTTGCGCAATATCCCGGTCGGTACCTCGGTGCACTGTATCGAGATGCGTCCGAACAAGGGCGCGCAGATCGCCCGCAGCGCCGGTGCTTCGGCGCAGTTGATCTCGCGCGAACACGACTATGCCACGCTGCGTCTGCGCTCCGGCGAGATGCGCAAGGTGCCGTCCGACTGCCGCGCCACGATCGGCGAGGTCGGCAACAGCGAGCACAGTCTGCGCAAGATCGGCAAGGCCGGCGCGCAGCGCTGGCGCGGCATTCGTCCGACCGTGCGCGGCGCCGCGATGAACCCGGTCGATCATCCGCATGGCGGTGGCGAAGCGCGTGCCGGTCAGGGCAATCCGCACCCGGTGTCGCCGTGGGGCGTGCCGGCCAAGGGTTACAAGACCCGCAAGAACAAGCGCACCGAGCGCTTCATTGTCCGCGATCGCAGGGGTTGATAGGTCATGGCACGTTCTCTTAAAAAAGGTCCATTTGTCGATCTGCATCTGCTCAAGAAAGTCGATGCCGCGGTCGCCACCAGCAGCAAGCGCCCGATCAAGACCTGGTCGCGACGCTCGATGATCACCCCGGAAATGGTCGGGCTGACCATCGCCATCCACAACGGCAAGGCGCATGTGCCGGTGCTGGTCAATGAAAATATGGTCGGCCACAAGCTCGGCGAATTTGCTGCCACCCGGACCTTCAAGGGTCATGGCGGCGACAAGAAATCCGCCGGCGGCCGCTAAGGAGAGATGACGATGGAAGCGAAAGCAATTCTACGCTCGGCGCGCATCTCGCCGCTCAAGGCTCGGCTGGTCGCCGATCTGGTTCGCGGCATGCCGGTTGGCCGCGCGACCAATGTGTTGACCTTCTCCAACAAGAAGGCGGCGGCGCTGTTCAAGAAGGTGTTGCTGTCGGCGATTGCCAATGCCGAGAACAACGTCGGCGCCGATGTTGACGAACTCAAGGTGGCCAAGGTCTTCGTCGATGAAGGCCCGGTCCTGAAGCGGATGCACGCCCGGGCCAAGGGGCGCGGTTCGCGTATTTTGAAGCGCACCAGCCACATCACCGTGGTTGTTGGTACCGGCAAGTAAGCGAGGACGACAATGGGTCATAAAGTACATCCCACCGGTATCCGCCTTGGTATTTCCAAGGACTGGAACTCGAAGTGGTTCGCCAACAAGCGCGACTTCTCCAAATACCTGATCGCCGACCTGCGCGTGCGCGAGCTGCTGCGCAAGAAGCTGGCGCAGGCTGGCGTGTCTCGCATCCAGATCGAACGCCCGGCCAAGAATGCACGGGTCACTATCCACTCGGCGCGTCCGGGTGTGGTGATCGGCAAGAAGGGTGAGGACATCGAGAAGCTGCGCAAGGACGTCTCCGACCTGATGGGCGTACCCGCGCACATCAACGTGGTCGAAGTCCGCAAGCCGGAGCTCGACGCGCAACTGGTCGCCGAGTCGATTGCGCAACAGCTTGAGCGCCGCATCATGTTCCGCCGCGCGATGAAGCGCACGGTTGGCAATGCCATGCGTTTGGGCGCGTTGGGTATCAAGGTCAATGTTGGCGGCCGTCTGAACGGCGCCGAGATCGCCCGTTCGGAGTGGTACCGCGAAGGTCGGGTCCCGCTGCATACGCTGCGCGCCGACATCGACTACGGGTTCGCCGAGGCGCACACCACCTACGGCATCATCGGCATCAAGACCTGGGTGTACAAGGGCGACGTATTCGACCTGGCCGCCGCCGCTGCCGCCGAGGCCGCCGCCGAAACCAACGAGCGCGCTCCTTCGCGCGGTGATCGACCGGATCGCGGCGATCGCAACGAGCGTGGTCCACGCGGTGATCGGGCTGGCCGCGATCGTCCGAGCAAGGGAGCCTAAGCCATGTTGCAACCAGCACGAACTAAATTCCGCAAGATGCACAAAGGCCGCAACCGCGGCGTCAGCCAGAACGGTGTCGCGGTCAGTTTCGGCGATTACGGGCTAAAGGCCACCAGCCATGGCCACATCACCGCACGCCAGATCGAAGCCGCGCGGCGCTCGATCTCGCGCTTCGTCAAGCGTGGCGGAAAGCTGTGGATCCGCGTGTTTCCCGACAAGCCGATTACCAAGAAGCCAATCGAAGTGCGTATGGGTAGCGGCAAAGGCAGTGTCGAGTTTTGGGTGGCGGTGATTGCCCCCGGACGGGTGCTGTATGAGATGGAAGGCGTGCCCGAGGCGACCGCACGCGAGGCGTTTCGATTGGCCGCGGCCAAACTTTCGGTCAAAACCACTTTTGTCACGCGGACGGTGCGCTAATGGACATCATCGAACTACGCAACAAGTCAGCAGCAGAACTGGATAAGCACATCACCGATCTGCGCCGTGAGCAGTTCAATCTGCGCATGCAGCAGGGTTCGGGTCAATTGGCCCAGACGCACCAGTTTCGCAAGGTCCGTCGTGAAATCGCGCGCAGCAAGACTGTGCTGGCGCTGAAGAAGTAAGGATAGAGATCATGACCGAGACAAAAAAAGCCGCGCACTCGATCGAGGGCCGCGTGGTCAGCAACAAAATGCAGAAGACGGTGACCGTTCTGGTCGAGCGCCAGATCCAGCACCAGTTGTACGGCAAACTGCTGCGTCGCTCCACCAAGGTGCACGCGCATGCCGAAGACGGCCAGTGCCAGGAAGGCGATCTGGTGCGCATCGTAGAGTGCGCCCCGATTTCCAAGACCAAGAACTGGCGCGTCGTTGAAGTTGTTTCGCGGGCCGGCTAGTCAGGAGAACGACCATGATCCAGATGCAAAGCCGACTGAGCGCGGCCGACAACAGCGGGGCCAAGGAACTGATGTGCATCAAGGTGCTGGGCGGCTCCAAGCGCCGTTATGCCGGCATCGGCGACATCATCAAGGTGTCGATCAAGGCCGCGATCCCGCGCGGCAAAGTGAAGAAGGGCGAGGTTTACGACGCCATCGTGGTGCGCACCCGCAAGGGCGTGCGCCGGGCCGATGGTTCGTTGATCCGCTTCGATGGCAACGCTGCCGTGATTTTGAACAGCAAGCTGGAGCCGATCGGCACGCGCATTTTTGGACCGGTAACCCGCGAATTGCGTGGCGAAAAGTTCATGAAGATTGTGTCGCTGGCGCCCGAAGTGCTGTGAGGAGATTCTGATGAACCGCATTCGTAAAGGCGATCAGGTGATCCTGAACGCTGGCAAAGACAAGGGCAAGACCGGCGAGGTCCTGCGGGTAACCGATAAAGGTGTGTTTGTTCAGGGCTTGAACCTGGTCAAGCGGCACACCAAGCCGAATCCGCAGGCGAACCAGCCGGGTGGCATCATCGAACGCGAAGCGGCGATTGATCCGTCCAATGTCATGTTGCTGAATTCTGCCACCGGAAAGGGCGAGCGCGTCGGTTTCAAGACGCTGGAAGGTGGCCGCAAGGTCCGCTTTCTCCGCAAGTCCGGTGAAGTGATCGACGCCTGAGGCCCGAACCATGAATACCCGTCTGGAACAGCATTACAAAGATGTCGTGGTGCCGAAGTTGACCGAGCGCTTTGGCTACAAGAACCCGATGCAGGTGCCGCGCATCAGCAAGGTCACGCTCAATATGGGTGTGGGCGAAGCCGCGGCCAACAAGAAGGTGCTCGAACACGCGCTCGATGACATGACCAAGATCGCTGGCCAGAAGGCGGTGGCGACCAAGGCGCGGGTGTCGGTGGCGACTTTCAAGATCCGTGATGGCTGGCCGATCGGCTGCAAGGTAACCCTGCGTCGCAAGCAGATGTACACCTTCCTGGATCGATTGATCACCATCGCCCTGCCGCGCGTACGCGACTTCCGCGGCATCAGCGGACGTGCCTTCGACGGCCGCGGCAATTTCAATTTCGGGATCAAGGAACAGATCATTTTCCCGGAAATCAACTTCGACGCGATCGATGCGATTCGTGGCATGGACATCGCGATCATCACTACTGCCAGCACCGATGCCGAGGCCAAGGCCTTGCTCGAAGGCTTCAGTTTCCCGTTCCGCAACTAAACTCGGATCCGCACCCATGGCCAAGACTTCAATGGTGAATCGCGAGATCAAGCGCGCGAAGATCGTCAAGAAATACGCTGCCAAGCGCAGCGATCTCAAACGTCGTGTGCTCGACACCAAGCTTTCGTTCGAAGAGCGCATGGAAGCCCAGACCGCACTGCAGAAACTGCCGCGCGACGCCAGCCCGAGTCGTCAGCGTAATCGCTGCGCACTGACCGGCCGACCACGCGGTGTGTATGCGCGTTTCGGACTCGGCCGCCACAAGCTGCGCGAAGCGACCATGCGCGGCGACGTGCCGGGATTGCGCAAGGCCAGCTGGTAATCAAACCCTAGTGCTCGCTGCTGTCAGCGATCGCAAGTAGATTGTTTCAACCACGTACCGGATATCGGTGCACTCTCACGGAGTAACTCCAATGAGCATGACTGATCCTATCGCCGACATGTTTACCCGCATCCGCAACGGCCAAGCCGTTGGTAAGGTGTCGGTAAAGATGGGAGCGTCCAAGGTCAAACTGGCGATCGCCCGCTTGCTGCAGGCGGAAGGCTATCTGAACGACATCGTCCTGCATGATGCCGATGGCAAGCAGCAGCTTGAGCTGGTGCTGCGCTACTACCAGGGCAAACCGGCCATCGAACGGCTGCAGCGGGTCAGCCGTCCGGGCCTGCGTGCGTACCGCGGCAAGGACGATCTGCCCAAGGTTTTGTCCGGGCTCGGCGTGTCCATTATTTCCACTTCTTCCGGCATCATGACCGATGCCCAGGCCCGTTCCCAGGGTTTGGGTGGCGAAGTCATCGGCCTGGTTGCCTAAAGGAGCCGTCATGTCCCGAGTTGCTAAAAAACCGCTGCCCTTGCACAAGGGCGTTGAATGTGTGATCACCGATGCGAATGTCTCGGTCAAGGGTCCGAAAGGCAACCTGCAGATCGCGCAGCACGCCGATGTGCGGGTCAAGCTGGACAATGGTGTTCTCAATTTTGAGCCGACCGGGAGCAGCGATGCCATGGCCGGAACCATGCGCGCCATCCTTGGCAATATGGTGCACGGCGTCGCCAATGGCTACGAGCGCAAGCTGGTGCTGGTCGGTGTCGGCTATCGTGCGACCATGACCGGCAAGGATCTGACCCTGGCCGTCGGTTACTCGCATCCGGTGGTTTTCAAGGCACCGGCCGGGGTCACCCTGGAAACGCCGACGCAGACCGAAGTGTTGGTCAAAGGCGCCGATAAGCAGCAGGTGGGCGAGACCGCCGCGAAGATTCGCGCGTTCCGCAAACCCGAGCCATACAAAGGCAAGGGCATCCGCTATTCGGATGAGACCATCACCCTGAAAGAAGCCAAGAAGGCCTGATCCGGCCCCGGATTCAAGGAATCGACATGCATATCAAGAATCAATCCCGTCTGCGCCGCGCCAAGGCAACCCGTGCCCGTATCAGCAAGTTGGGAGCCGCCCGTCTGTCTGTGCACCGCAGCGGCAAGCACCTGTATGCGCAAGTTTTCGCCGCTGGCGAGAACCGCGTTCTGGCTGCTGCCAATACGCTGCAGGACAGTGTTGCCAAGGATCTTACCGGCACCAAGAACCTGGCCGCTGCGGCTGCGGTCGGTCGGGCCATCGCCGAACGCGCGCTCGCAGCCGGTATCGACAAGGTGGCCTTCGACCGCTCCGGCTTTCTGTATCACGGCCGGGTCAAGGCGCTGGCCGATGCGGCGCGTGAGGCCGGACTACAATTCTGATTATTGTTCCACCACAACTCCAAGCGGCCCTCGGCCGTAATTCGACATCCCCCAGGGATGCAGCAAAGGTGAATCATGGCTAACAACGAAAGAGACAATGGCGACGGCATGCTGGAAAAGCTGATCGCGGTCAACCGCGTCGCCAAGACGGTCAAGGGTGGCCGGCAGATGAGCTTTACCGCGCTGACCGTGGTCGGCGACGGCGACGGCAAGGTCGGTATGGGTTACGGCAAGGCGCGCGAAGTGCCGGCGGCGATCGCCAAGGCGATGGAACGCGCGCGCAAGAACGTAGTCAGCGTGCCGCTCAAGAATGGCACCCTGCAATACGCGGTCAAGGCCAACCACGGTGCTGCGCGCGTTTACATGCAGCCGGCCTCGGACGGTACCGGAGTGATCGCCGGTGGTGCGATGCGGGCCGTGTTCGAGGTGGTCGGGGTCAAGAACGTGCTGGCCAAGGCGGTCGGTTCGCGCAATCCGATCAACCTGGTGCGGGCTACCATCAAGGGCTTGCTGGCGATCCATTCGCCGGCCGACATCGCTGCCAAGCGCGGCAAGAAGCTGGAAGATCTGGGAGTTTCGTCATGAGCACAGCCGCCGCCAAAACGGTCAAGGTCCGCCTGGTCAAGAGCATCAACAGCTGTCCGACGAGTCACCGCCTGAGCGTCAAGGCGCTTGGCCTGGGCAAGCTCAATTCCGCTTCGGAATTGAAGGATTCGCCGCAGGTTCGCGGGCTGATCAACAAGGTCAATTATCTGGTTCGGGTCGAAGATTGATTCGGCTTACGCCGGCAAAGGAGTTCGTCATGCGTCTCAACACCATCAAGGCCAATGCGGGTGCCCGTCAAGAGCGTACCCGGGTCGGTCGCGGTATCGGTTCCGGCCTCGGCAAGACCGCGGGCCGCGGCCACAAGGGCTCGTTCGCACGCGCCGGTAAGGGCAAGATCAAGCCGGGATTCGAGGGCGGCCAGATGCCGATGCAGCGTCGTCTGCCCAAGGTTGGCTTCCGTTCCAAGCTCAAGGCAGATACCGCTGAGGTTCGGCTGTATCAATTGGAAAAGCTGCCTTCCGAGGCAGTGGATTTTGCCGCGCTGCTCGCTGCTGGCCTGGTTTCGGCGCGCGCCAAGCGTGCCCGCCTGGTCAAGAAAGGCGAAGTCAAGCGCGCCTATCGATTGGTCGGCATTGCGGTGACCGCGGGTGCCAAGGCTGCAATCGAGGCGGCCGGCGGAACGGTGGGCTGAACGTGGCCAAGACCCTTCCCAAGGCAGCCGCTGGCGGCCCGAGCTTCAGCATCCCCGACGAACTGAAACAGCGGCTGTGGTTCGTGGTGATGGCGCTGATCGTGTTTCGCCTCGGCACCTTCGTGCCGGTCCCCGGGGTCAACCCGGAGGCGATGCTGCAGTTGATGGACCAACAGCGCGGTACCGTTCTCGACATGTTCAACATGTTTTCCGGCGGTGCGCTGGAGCGTATGAGCGTGCTGGCACTGAACGTGGTGCCGTACATTTCTGCGTCGATCATCATGCAGTTGTTGGCGACCATGGTCCCGAGTCTGCAGGCACTGCGCAAGGAAGGCGAGTCCGGCCGCCGCAAGATCACCCAATGGACGCGCTACGGCACCATCGCACTGGCTGGCTTCCAGTCGTTCGGCGTGGCACTGGCTTTGCAGGCACAGACCATCAATGGTGGCGGCGGCGGCGTGGTGGTCAATCCTGGCCCCGGCTTCATCGTCAGCTGTGTGATCGGCCTGACTGCGGGTACGCTGTTCTTGATGTGGCTGGGTGAGCAGATCACCGAACGCGGCGTTGGCAATGGTATCTCGCTGTTGATCTTCGCCGGCATCGTGGCTGGTTTCCCGGGCGGCATGATTCAGACCCTGCGTCAGGTCGGCGATGGCCAGCTCGGTGCGTTGAGTGCGATCTTTCTCGCCTTGATCGTGGTGGCGACCACCTTGTTCGTGGTGTTCATGGAGCGCGCCCAACGGCGCATCCCGGTCAACTATGCGCGCAAAGGCGGTGGCACACAGGGTTACAACAACCAGAGCTCGCACCTGCCACTCAAGATCAATATGTCGGGGGTGATTCCGGCGATTTTCGCTTCGTCGTTCATCATGTTTCCGGCGACCCTGGCGAGCATGGGCAGTCTGGCCGACAACGCCTGGCTGCGGCGCCTGTCCGGCCTGCTGTCGCCTGGCTCGATGCTGTACATGGTGGTGTTCGGCCTGTTGATCGCGCTGTTCGCGTTCTTCTACACGGCGATGGTGTTCAATTCGCAGGAGACCGCCGACAACCTGAAGAAATCGGGTGCGCTGATACCTGGCATTCGTCCGGGACGCGCCACCGCCGATTACATTGATGGCGTGTTGACCCGGCTGACCGGCGTCGGTGCACTGTACCTGGTCGCGGTGTGCCTGCTGCCGACCTTGTTGCAGACCCGCTTCGGCGTGTCGTTCTTTTTCGGGGGCACTTCGCTGTTGATCGTGGTGGTGGTGGTCATGGACTTCACCGCACAGATCCAGGCGCACCTGATGTCGCATCAGTACGAGGGCCTGTTGAAGAAGGCCAATCTGAAGAATTACGGCCGCAGCGGCCTGGTCCGCTGAGCCCGCCACACGTCGATTGTGGCCGCACCCGCCGACCCTGGCTCGGCGGGCGTGTTTTCGTGTATAATGGCCAGTTCCCAACGCCAACAGTTACGGAGATGACGCGATGGCGCGTATTGCAGGTGTAAACATCCCGGTCCACAAACATGTGTGGGTCGGATTGACGAGTATTTTCGGGATTGGCCGTGGCCGTTCCCGCAAGGTCTGTGCGACCGCCGGGGTGGCCCCGTCCACCAAGGTCAAGGACCTGACCGAAGTCGAGGTCGAAAATCTGCGCCATGCGGTGCAGAAATTCACCGTCGAAGGCGATCTGCGCCGCGAGGTCGGCATCAGCATCAAGCGTCTGCAGGACCTTGGCTGCTATCGGGGCTTGCGTCACCGTCGTGGTCTGCCGTTGCGCGGTCAGCGCACGCGAACCAATGCGCGCACGCGCAAGGGTCCGCGTAGAGCGATCAAGAAATAACCCGGACCGGACTCGTACCCATGAACAAGCAAGCAACTGCTGGCAAGCAGAAAAAGAAAGTCCGGCGCGTGGTCACAGACGGCATCGTGCACGTGCAGGCGTCTTTCAACAACACCATCATCACCATCACCGATCGCCAGGGCAACGCCTTGTCGTGGGCCACTTCCGGCGGCGCCGGGTTTCGTGGCTCGCGCAAGTCGACGCCGTTTGCTGCCCAGGTGGCCGCCGAAAAGGCTGGCCGGGCCGCGCAGGAATATGGCCTCAAGAACCTCGATGTGCGCATCAAGGGCCCGGGACCAGGACGCGAGTCCACGGTCCGTGCCTTGAACGCCATCGGCTACAAGATTGGCACCATCGTGGACGTGACGCCGATTCCACACAACGGCTGCCGCCCACCCAAGCGCCGTCGCGTCTAAAGGATCACCCACCATGGCACGTTATATTGGACCCAAATGCAAACTGTCCCGCCGTGAAGGTGTGGACCTCAATCTGAAGAGCCCGGCGCGTGCGCTCGACTCCAAGTGCAAGCTGGAGCAGAAGCCCGGCCAGCACGGCGCGGCGGTCAAGAAGGGCAAGCTGTCCGACTACGCTGTGCAGTTGCGCGAAAAGCAGAAGGTCAAGCGTATCTACGGCGTGCTCGAGCGCCAGTTCCGCACCTACTACGCCAAGGCTTCGAACATCAAGGGCGCGACCGGTGAAAACCTGTTGCGTCTGCTCGAATCGCGACTCGACAACGTGGTGTTCCGCATGGGTTTTGCGGTTACCCGCGCCGCAGCCCGTCAATTGGTCTCGCACAAAGCAGTGCTGGTCAATGGCAAGAAGGTCAACATCCCTTCCTACCAGGTCAGTGCTGGCGACGCGATCGAGATCGTCGAGCGGGCCCGTGCGCAGTTGCGCATTCAGGAAGCGCTGACCCTGTCGCAGGAAATGGACCTGGTTCCGGCTTGGCTCGAAGTCGACAGCAAGAAGATGGCTGGCGTGTTCAAGGCCGTGCCCGAGCGTTCCGACCTCCCCTCCGACATCAATGAAAACTTGATCGTCGAGCTTTACTCGAAGTAACCGGAGAACCCGAAGACCATGGCTACTACGGCTACTAATGTCATGCGCGCCCGCGGTATCTCGACCGAATCGGTCAGCCTGAACCGTGCCCGCGTATTCGTCGAACCCCTGGAGCGTGGCTTCGGCCACACCCTGGGCAATGCCCTGCGTCGCGTGCTGCTGTCGTCGATCCCGGGCGCCGCCATCACCGAGGTCGAAATCGACAACGTGCTGCATGAGTACACCACCCTGGAAGGCCTGCAGGAGGACGTGATCGACGTTCTGCTGAACCTGAAGGACGTGGCGCTGCGCCTGCATACCAATGACGAGACCATGCTGACCCTGAGCAAGAAGGGTCCGGGCGTGGTCACCGCTGGCGACATCACTGTCGATCACAACGTCGAGGTAATCAACCCCGGGCACGTGATCTGCACCCTGACCAAGGACACCCAACTGACCATGCGCCTGCGTGTGGCCAAGGGCGTGGGTTACCAGCCGGTGGCTTCGCGCCGCCGTCCGGACGACGAGTCGCGGCCGATCGGCCGTCTGCAACTCGATGCCAGTTTCAGCCCAATCCGTCGCGTCGCCTACGAAGTCGACAGCGCCCGCGTCGAGCAGCGCACCGATCTGGACAAGCTGGTGCTGGACATCGAAACCAATGGAACGGTCGATGCCGAGGACGCAGTGCGCCGCGCCGCCGACATCATCGCCGACCAGTTGTCGGTGTTTGGCGATTTCACCCGTCGCGAAAGCAACGCCGAAAAGCCCAGCGTGGCTGGGGTCGATCCGAGCCTGCTGCGTCCGATCGACGACCTGGAACTGACCGTGCGTTCGGCCAACTGCCTGAAAGCGGAAAGCATCTACTACATCGGCGACCTGGTGCAGCGCACCGAGGTCGAGCTGCTCAAGACCCCGAACCTGGGCAAGAAGTCGCTCACCGAGATCAAGGAAGTGCTGGCTGCGCGCGGACTGTCGTTGGGAATGAAACTTGAAAACTGGCCGCCTGCTGGGATCCAGCACGGCATGCTGGGTTAAGGAGATAACGTCATGCGCCACATGAAATCGGGCCGCAAGCTCAACCGCACCAGCAGTCACCGCGAAGCCATGTTCAAGAACATGGTCAGCTCGCTGATCCAGCACGAGCTGATCCGCACCACCCTGCCCAAGGCCAAGGAACTGCGCCGCGTGGCCGAGCCGCTGATTACCCTGGCCAAGGTCGATGGCGTGGCCAATCGCCGTCTGGCTTTCGCCCGGCTGCGCGACAAGGTTGCGGTCGGCAAACTGTTCAGCGAAATCGGCCCGCGTTACCGCGAGCGTCCGGGCGGCTATCTGCGCATCTTGAAGTGCGGCTTCCGGGTCGGCGATGCCGCGCCGATGGCCTATGTCGAGCTGGTCGATCGACCGGAAATCAGCGAGGCGGTCGACGCCTGAAGGCGCTGACCACCGACCCTGAAAAACCCGGCTCCGGCCGGGTTTTTTGTGGCCGCGCGCGGCGTCCCGGCTTGTGCCGCGCGCGCCGAAGCGCAGCGTGGGCAGTGACCTCAGCTCACACCACTTCGGCGGAACCGGTATCGCAACCCAAGTCCCGCCCGTGTTAGCGACGGAACGTCGCTTCCAGATGACGGAGGACAGAAGACGGAAGACAGCAGAGCCAAAGCGAACGCGGGCTGCTTTATCTGTTTTCTGTTCTCCGTCTTCTGTCCTCTGGAAGCGACGTTCCGTCGCTCCCACTACGGCGTCGACCCCCCCCGGGTCCCTGCGCGGCGGCAGCGCGAACAAAATTGCAGGCAAAAAAACGGCCCGATCGCTCGGGCCGTTTCGCATTGCCGAAGCGCAGCGTCGTTCAGCCGAAGCGCCGGACCAGCCCGAAGCCGAGCAACATCAGGCTCAGCACCAGCAGCCCCAATCGATCGGCCGCAGGCACCGCTGTGACCAACATGAATCCAGTCGGGTCGGCAGGACCGCCGAGCGCCGGGTTATCGGTCGGACGGGTGGATTCGTTGTTGCCATCGGCATCGGAGTCGAAGTTGATCGTGCCCTGGTTGACGATGCTGCCACTGGCGCTGGCATTGATGCTGGCGTTGATGGTCAAGGTTACCGATGCCCCCGCAGCCAGGCTGCCGTTCCAACTGACCGTCCCGGCGGCGAAAGCGATCGTGCCGCTGCTCGCGGTCGAGGAGACATGGGTGATGCCGCCCGGCAGCACATCGTCGAACTCGTTACCGGGGTTGTCGTTCTGGACGCCCTGGCCGTTGTTGGTCAATACGATGTTGTAACTGATTGCGCCACCCGGGCTGAAGTTGCCGCTTACCACCTTGGTACCGGAGACGTCGGCACCGGCGGTGACCGTGGTCGTATCCGTGGCACTGTTGTTGCCGGCGTTCGGGTCGGTAATCCCGGCCGGCACGGCCACGGTTGCGGTGTTGCTGATCACGGTGGCATCCGGCGTGGCTGGATTGACCAGACAGGCGGCAAGGTAGGTAACCGTGGCCCCAACCGGCAGGTTCACCGAATCGGCGAGATTGCCGCTGCCGGCAGCGGTGCAGGTGCCGCCGCCAGTGCCGCTGCAGGTCCAGGCGACGCTACTGCACGCGGCCGGGAAGGTGTCGGCGACGCTGGCCCCGGTCACCCCCTGTGGCCCGGCATTGCTGGCGACGATGCTGTAGTTCAAGGTCTGGCCGGGATTGACCGCCGCCACACCATCGCTCTTGGTGATGGCAAGGTCGGCCGCGGCCACCACCGTGGTGGTATCGGTGGCGCTGTTGTTGCTTGGTGTTGGGTCGCTGACGCCACCACCGGCCGCGACCGTGGCGGTATTGCTGATCACGGTGCCATTCGGCGTCGCCCCGGCGATCAGGCAGGCGGCCAGGTAAGTGGCGCTGCCGCCGGCGGGCAGGTTGGCGGTGTCATTGATGTTGCCGCTACCGGCCGCCGTGCAACTGCCGCCAGCGGCGCCGCTGCACGTCCAGGTGAAACTGGCGCAGGCAGCCGGTTGCGTGTCGCTGACGGTAACCGAGGGTGCGTTGCTCGGGCCAGCATTGCTGGCGACGATGCTGTAGTTCAGTGTCTGGCCCGGGCCAGCCGTGGCCAGGCCATCGGTCTTGGTGACCGCGACATCGGCGCTCGCTACCAGGGTGTCGGTATCGGTGGCGCTGTTGTTGGCCGGGGTCGGGTCGCCGATCGCACTGGACACCGTGGCGGTATTGGACAGACTGCCGGTCGCTGCCGCACTGATCGGGCAAGCGGCCGTATAGGTAACCGAGCCGCCGGCCGGCAGATTGACCGCGTCACTGATATTGCCCGTACCTGCCGCCGTGCAAGTGCCGCCACCGGCACCGACGCAGGTCCAGCTCGGGCTGGTACAAGTTGCTGGGAAGGTGTCGGAGATGGTGGCCGTGGTGACCGCATCCGGCCCGGCATTGCTGGCGGTGATGGTGTAGGTCACGCTGCCCCCGGGCGTCGCGGTCGCTACGCCATCGGTCTTGGTAATGGCCAGATCGGCGGCCAGGGCACGGCAGGCAGTGACACTGACATCATCGACCGCCAGTCCCTGGAAGTTGACGGTGGTGTCGCTGTCGACATGGAAGCGCAGCTCGGCGTTCTGGCCAGCCAGCGCATCGGCGCGACGCGACAGGCGTGCCCAGCCGGCGCTGGCGCCGGTATTGACCGCCGGATTGCCCGGCGCGTTGGTCATGGTCGCATCCAGCCATTCGAACAGGCGGATCGGATTGGCCCCGCCGGCCTGCTGGAAATCGACGAACAGGTGGTCGAAGCTGGCGCTTTCCATCTGGTAGCGTTGGGCCCAGCTCACCACCACCGGCGGCGACAGACCGGTGAGGTCGATATTCGGCGAAAGCAGGTCCTGGCTGCTGGAGAGGTTGTAGGTGCCGGTCAGGTCGGTTTTCCAGCAATTGCTGCCGCTGGCGCAGTTGGTGAACGCAGCGAGCGGATTGGCGGTGGTGGTGGCCGGAGAGTTGGGCAGGCCCAGCGCCCACTCGTCTGCGGTGCCGGAATGGGTGAAGCCGGCCGCGCCACTCTCGAAGTTGGTGCTGAGTACCGTGGTCGGGGTGAAGCCCGCCGCGCAGGTCGGTGGCGGTGGCGCCTCGCAAATGCGCAGGCTCCAACTGCTCAGCGTGCCGCCGTTGGCATTGGTGGCGTCGTCGCGCAGGTCCAGGGTCCAGGTGCCGCCGGCGTCTTCGCCATCGAACCAGGCCAGACGGTAAGCCAGTTCCGGTTTTAGGTTCAGCCCCTTGACCACGGTGAAGCCAAACGGGGTTCCGGCTTCGTCGTCCAGTACCAGATCCATCTGATTCTGTCCGCCAACTGCAGCGGCGCCGATATCCGTGAACAGGCCGTTGTCGTTGCCGGCGGGCGAGCGCAGATGCGCATCGATGTCGCCCATCAACGCGTGATTGAGCTGGATTTCCACATCCAGATCGGCGATCCGCGGATTGCCCGGCACGGTGATCGTCGAGCTGACCAGGCCGGCGCCGGGGCCAATCGTCTGCGGCACATTGGTGCTGGTATAGGTGGTGCAGTTCAGCCCCTCATCGGTTGCCGGGTGGACACTGACGCTGAGGTGGTAGGTCGCCGTGGGTCCACCGGTGGCGGCCGAGGCCGAATCCACGAAGGCGAAATAGGTGCCGGCGGTTTTGACAGTAATGAAAAAGGCTTCCGAAGGGATGACCGGATTGGGGGTCGTGTCCCCCGTACCAGCATCGTCCACCACCAGAATCTGGTTGCCGGTATCGCCGAACAGCCCGAAACCCAGGCGTCCATTCCAGACCACGCCGTCGCGCTCGGGGTCCAGGTCCAGCGACAGGTACACGGTATCGCCGGCGTTCAAATTGAGGCTGTACCAGTCCTGCTCGGTCGCTGCGGCCGGGTTGCGCGCGCCGCTTACCCAGCCATTGGCCGGCAGCGGATTGGCGGTGGCCGGGGTATCGTTGCTTTCCACCTCGGGCGTCGGGCTGCCGCTTTGCAGGCGGAAATGCAGTTCATAAGGGCGCTCGGACGTGGTGCCGGCGGTGAAGTCATTGACCCTGATGAAATAGGTTCCGGCGCTGGGCAGGGTGGCCCCAGCGATCGACGAAGAAAGGCCGGCAAACGTGCCGTTGTCGTCATCGAACTCGATCTGGGTGCTGCCATCGGAGGCAAGCAGGGTGATCTGGCTGTCGGTGCTGCTGCCCGCGGACCAACTGGTCATGGTGGCCGCGTAGAAGCGATCGCCAGCGGCGGCCGTGAACGCGTAGAAGTCCACATCGCCATTTGGAAACAAGGTGCCACGCACGACCAGATTATTGCCGGCCAGAGGGGTCGCCGTGGCGCTGCTGCCGTTCGGTTCGATCTCCCCCGCCATGCCCTGCCCGAATGGCGCGACCGGACTGCGCGTGGCCGCGCCCGGAGAAGCGAGCGACGGCTTGGGTTCATTGTTTACGCCCTTGATCTCGGCGGGCTGGCCGAGTTGGTCGAGCGTCATAATTTCGACTTGCGCAGCAGACGCAGACGCGCCCGTGCCGATCAGCAGCGCGACGGCCACGAATCTCAACCAACTGTTCATCTGCATCCCCTGGTTTTTGATGGTTATCCGCGTTGCGCGGGCGACCAGTTTGCTCGCTTGTGGTGCGCTTGTCGATGGATTTCCGTAATACGGTGTGGGGTATGCAACGATGCCTGCGGCGATGCTCCCGGCGACCGGGCGTTGGCGAAACGGTCGCCGGCCTGTTGCCGTTTCCGGGCGCGGTTGACATAGATTGACAGCGAGCATCGGCGCCTTCAGCCGTACTATCGGCATCCCCACGCGTAGGCAGGCTGAAGATGACGGGCACAGCAAGGATCGAACGCCCCGGCGATTCCGAACGACGGCGGTTTCTGCGGCTACTGGCGCGATCTGGACTGGGCGCGGGCTTGCCGCTCGGTAGTCTGCTCGGCCTGGTGGCCTGCCGTGAACGGCGAGAGCCGCGGCCGATCGGCGGCTACGGACCGCTCGCGCCGGTTGCCGACCTGGCCACCGGCGAAACCCTGCTCAAGTTGCCGGAGGGATTCAGCTATCGGAGCTTCGGCTGGACCGGTAGCGCGCTCGCCGATGGCAGCCCGACACCATCCGCCCACGATGGTATGGGCGTGGCGCGTGCGCACGGATCGCGACTGACCCTGGTGCGCAATCACGAAGAAGTGAACACCACCGGCGCGTTCGGAGCGGCGCACCTGCATTACGACGCCGCCGCCAGCGGTGGCGCGGTTGCGTTCGAATTCGATGGTGTGAGCGGCCTGGCCAGCGGCTTCCGGTCGGTGCTGTCCGGCACCATGCAGAACTGCGCCGGTGGCGTCACCCCCTGGGGCAGTTGGTTGTCCTGTGAAGAAATGGTCTACGACCCGGGCAGTGGGCTCGATGACCAGAGCAAATCCCGCTCCGGGCTGGCCCGAGCGCACGGTTTCGTGTTCGAAGTCGACCCGGATGGCGTCGCCGCGCCCGAGCGGATCGCCGCCATGGGCGCGTTCAAACACGAAGCGGCAGCGGTGCATGCGGGCAGCGGAATCGTCTATTTGACCGAGGACTACCCGCAGCGCGCCGGCTTTTATCGCTTTCTGCCGAGGCAGCCCGGACAATTGTCCGCGGGCGGCCATCTGCAGATGATGCGGATCAAGGGGCACGATCAATTGCGCAGCGGAATAAAGCTCGGCCGGCGCATGGACGTGCGTTGGGTGGATATCGCCGAGCCGGAACGCCTGCGCGGCGCAGATGGCCGGGTCGGTACCGGGGTGCAGGAGCAGGGGTTCGCGGCCGGCGCCAGCGCGTTTACCCGGCTGGAAGGCTGCTTCGCCCAGGACGACAGCATCTTTTTCACTTCAACCGATGGCGGCGACCTGGGCCATGGCCAGGTGTTCGTGTATTTTCCGCTGGATGAACAGCTCGTGCTGCTCTACGAAACCCGCTCGCTGGCCGCACTCGATTATCCGGACAACCTGTGCGTGTCCCCGCGCGGCGGCCTGGTGCTGTGTGAGGACAATCTCAGCGGCCGCCCGCAACGCTTGGTCGGCATGAGCGCAACTGGCGACAGCTTCGCGTTCGCGGAAAACAACGTGGTGCTAAAACGAGCCGATGGCAGCCGCATCGATTACCGCGGGGAAGAATGGTGCGGGGCCTGCTTTTCGCCGGACGGCCGCTGGTTGTTCGCCAATGTCTACCACCCCGGCTTCACCGTCGCCATCACCGGCCCCTGGGGCGAAGGACTGATCTGAGCGCAGCTCGGCGGAAGAAGTAGGTCGGCTCAAGGCGCAAGAAGTAGCAAGAAGTAGGTCGGCGCAAGGCGCGCAGCGCCGGAGCCGACACAGCCGAACCTTGCCCGCAACGGCCGTCGGGTCCACGCCTGCGGCGCTTGACCCGACCTACGTCCGGGCGCTCGGATTGACCCGAAGAAGTAGGTCGGCTCAAGGCGCGCAGCGCCGGAGCCGACACCGCCGAACCTTGCCCGCAACGGCCGTCGGGTCCGCGACTGCGGCGCTAGGCCCGACCTACGTCCGGGCGCTCGGA
>JBFXKH010000066.1:0-19822 GCA_050173995.1 Lysobacterales bacterium
TCTTTGCGATCGGCGACCTGGTCGGCCAACCGATGCTGGCGCACAAGGCCACCCACGAGGCCAAGGTCGCCGCCGAAGTCGCGGCCGGGCACCGTAGCAGTTTCGTCGCCAGCGTGATCCCGAGTGTCGCCTACACCGATCCCGAAATCGCCTGGGTCGGCCTGACCGAAACCGAAGCCAAGGCCAAGGGGCTTGCCATCGGCGTCGGCCAGTTTCCCTGGGCGGCCAGCGGCCGCGCGATCGGCATCGGCCGCACCGAAGGTTTCACCAAACTGTTGTTCGACGAGGGCAGCGGTCGCCTGCTCGGTGCCGGCATCGTCGGCCCGCATGCTGGCGAACTGATCGCCGAAGCCACGCTGGCCATCGAAATGGGCGCCGACGCCCACGACCTCGGCCTCACCATCCACCCGCACCCGACCCTGAGCGAATCGATCGGCATGGCCGCCGAGGTCTACACCGGCACCATCACCGACCTCTACCTCCCCAAAAATTAGGCGTAGGATGTGTAGAGCGCAACGGCCTTTAACACCGGAGCCGGTCAACCTTTAAATTCCAAATCGCGGAACGTAGCCCGTCGCGGCTCTTAACGGCGGAGCCGGTCAACCCATCGCCCACACCCATCGCCCACACCCATCGCCCACACCCATCACCCACACCCATCGCCCACACCCCACCCGTGACCGCCTACCGCCGATTGCGATCGCCCGGCGCGAGCTTCTTCTTCACGGTCAACCTGGCCGACCGCCGCAGCGGATTGTTGGTGCAGGACATCGAATTGCTGCGCTCGGTACTTCGCCAGGTGCTGGCGGCCCATCCGCTCAGCATCGACGCCATGGTGGTGTTGCCGGATCATCTGCACGCCCTCTGGACCCTGCCGACCGGCGACAGCGATTACTCGCTGCGCTGGCGCCTGTTGAAGAGCGGGTTCTCGCGTGCCCTGCCGCCGATCGAACCGCGTTCCGCCAGCCGCATCGGCAAGGCCGTACGTGGCATCTGGCAACGGCGTTTCTGGGAACACCAGATTCGCGACGACCGCGACTACGCCCGCCACATCGACTACATCCACATCAATCCGGTCAAACATGGTCTGGCGGGTGGTAACAAAGCCTTAACGTTCTGACTCGGCGGGCCGGGGGCTGGCCGTTTCAGGGCAGAAAGTGACCAAACCGGGTGGTGTATGGGGCGGTGACCAATGTTCGCCAGCCGCGCTGGTGGCGCGTTGCGGCAGGCTTGCCGAAGCGCTCCGCCGGCCTAGGCGGACAACCGATCGTCGTTGGTGACAGAGAACACGCGCATGCCGACCAATGGCCAGCCGGCACCGGCCGCCGCGACCTCGGTATAGAAAACCCGACCCGGATCGCAGGCGGCGCTTGCCACGCTGGCACGACCCGTGCATCATTCCAGCACCCCGCCGATGCTGTCGGCCCTGGGGCAGCGTCGAACCACCACCCGTGAGGACTCTCCCATGCGCAAGAATCAAGGCTTTACCCTTATCGAATTGATGATCGTAGTAGCGATCATCGCCATCCTCGCCGCCATCGCCCTGCCGGCCTATCAGGACTACACCGTACGCGCCAAGGTTTCTGAGGCTGTGATTGCCGGCTCCTCGGCCAAAGGCGCTTTCAGTGAGGCATTTCAGACTGACGGCATCACCGGCCTGGACTCGGCGGCCACCGCGCTGAATGCTACGCCGGTTGCGGAAAAGCAATCCAAATACGTGACCAATGTGACCTCCACGGTGGGAGCGCCGTGGGCGATCACGGTCACTGTCAAGGCGGATGGCAAGAACGGCATTCCGACCACGGTGAATGGCCAGACCATCGTACTCGCGCCCAACGTGAAAAACGGCGTACCGACCGCCGCATCCGTGGGCGCGGTCGACTGGGCCTGCACCAGCCAGACTGACAATGCTGCCAAGACCCGGAACCTCGTCAATCGTCCGCTGGGAACGCTGCTTTCGAAGTACGCACCCTCGGAATGCCGCTGAACCGATACGGTTCAAGTAGTTGATATTTTTGTGGTGAGAACGGGGCCGCAAGGCCCCGTTCTTGTTGGTCATGTCAGCTGGGGCGCTCGATGATCCCTATGCCAAAGTGCAGGTCCGATGTGTCACCGTCGGAGTCGATGACGCGTGGCGACCCAGCGAGCGCAAAGCGATGGTATTCCGTCAGAGTCGCCGCTTAGTGCAGTAGCGCTTCATTCTGTTTCGTTTCGCAAATTACCCCGCCCTACACCTACAGGGATGATCACTCCGGTTGCGGACGGTCCGGTTGCGGAGATGGCGCCGACCAGGCGTTCATTGGCACGGCGCTTGCCTCAACACACCGCCCACCGCCATCGCGGCGTGATCGAAATGTCCGTTTCCCAAGGGGGTGCATCGTGCGATTTGTGGCCGGATTCACCTTGATCGAATTGATGATCGTGGTGGCGATCATCGCCATTCTCAGCGCCATCGCCCTGCCAGCCTATCAGGACTACAGTATCCGGGCCAAAGTCAGTGAGGGGCTGATTGTGGCGGGATCGGCGCGGGCACTGATGAGCGAAGCATTTCAGTCCAACGGTGTCACCGGTCTGGATAACGCGAGCCAGGTGATCGCACTGACGCCACTGCCGGAAAAGTCCTCGAAGTATGTGCGTGATCTCACCGTCAGCGCGGGTGCGCCCTGGACCCTCAAGATATGGATCGCGGCAAATGCCGGGAACGGAATACCGACAAACATCGACGGAACCTTCCTCACTTTCTCACCCAATGTGAACGGTAATGTTCCCACTGCCGGCGCGATCGGTGCGATTGATTGGGCCTGCGCCAGCGAAACCAGTGCTGCGGCGATCGCACGCAATCTGAAGAACGTGACCCTGGGCACATTGCCCGGCAAATATGCGCCTTCGGAATGTCGCTGATGCCGGTACCAGCGTCGTTGCGTTCCTCTGCCCGACGAAAAAACGGGGCCGATCTGGGTTAATGTGAGCGCCCAGCCGGCGTGGGTCGCCATTCCTCTCATTCCGTAGCAAGAGAGTACACATGAACTCTATCGCAACTCAGCATGACGTAGTTTTGTCCCGGCCGAAAGACGCCGGAAAACCCGTGGTAACCATGCTCGCCGTTGCGATGGCTCTGTTCGTGGCGTCCGGCTTTGCCGCACTGATCTATCAATCCGTTTGGTCGACCTATCTCGGTTTGATCCTGGGGCACGCTGCCTATGCGCAGGCGCTGGTGCTTTCAATTTTCATGGGCGGCATGGCAATCGGTTCCTGGTTGGCAAGCCGCGTGGCGGTGCCGCCCATTCGTCTGATTCTGGCCTATGGTCTGGTCGAGTTCGTGATTGGTCTGCTCGGACTGTTTTTCCATCAGGAATACTTGTGGCTGGCGGACCTGTCGATCAACCACGTGCTGCCGCTCACCAAATCCGCCACCACTGCCCTGGTCTGGCAGTGGGCGTCCGGCGCCTTGCTGGTGCTGCCGCAGTCGATTCTGCTCGGCATGACCTTTCCGATCCTGGGCGCGGCCTGCGTGCATGGCCGAACTGCCTCCGATTCGTCCGTATTGGGTTCCCTGTATTTTTCCAATAGCATCGGTGCCGCGTTTGGGGCCTTGGTGGCGACCTTCATCCTGGTGCCCTTGTATGGATCGCCTGGGGCGTTGCATATCGCCGGCCTGCTCAATCTCCTGGTCGGCGCGGCCGCAATGCTCTACGCACTTGCGCTTCGCAGAGCCCCTGTTCCGGCGGTCGACAAGCCGATGCCTGTGGCATCGACGGAGCACACTGCCACCCCGGTGCCTGGTTTGCTGCGGATGATGTATCTGGCCGCGGCTATCACTGGCGCCTCCTCGTTCGTCTACGAAATTGGCTGGGTGAGATTGCTCAACTTGGCCATGGGCAGCACCCAACATTCCTTTGAGCTCATGCTGTCGGCGTTCATTCTTGGCTTGGCCTTGGGCGGTTTGACCATTCGCCGCCTGGGCAGGACCCGAATTCGTGACACCGTGCGCGCCGCAGGTTTGGCGCAGATCGCCATGGGGGTCGCCACGCTACTCAGCATGGTCCTGTACGCACGAAGTTTCGAGTTCGTGCAATGGCTGATGGAAGCCACCCGCCCGGGGACCGCGGGCTACTCTCTGTATTTGTTTGGCAGCGCCAGTCTGGCGATGGTGACGGTGTTTCCGGCCGCGTTCTTTGCCGGCATGACTCTGCCTCTGATGACCGCTTCGGTCCTGGAAGCCGGACACGCCAGCGACAAGATTGGCAAGGTTTACGCGGCCAATACCTTGGGCGCCATCATCGGCGTGTTTCTGACAATTCATGTGTTGATCCCGTTGATTGGTGTTCGACTCAGCCTGGGCTTGGCCGGCCTGATCGACGTGTTTCTGGGTGTCGTACTGGTCCGTTTGTACTCACAGAGGCCGCATCGTGCGCTGTATTTGGCCTGCTTACTTATCACCTTGGTTGCGGCCGCGCTCGCCCAGACCGCCGGAAGGGTGCCAGCCAACGCTCTGGCCAGTGGCGTGTTTCGTGGCGGCCGGGCGGATCTTGCGCAAACGGGATTCGTAGCCAGCTACCTGCGCGATGGCAAGACTGCCACGGTTTCGCTGGCCGATGCCGAAAACGGGCTGCGCACAATCGCGACCAACGGGAAGGTGGATGCCGGCGTACAAATGGATGAATCAAAACCGACGTCGGTGGACGAGGTGACCATGCGCATGGCCGCCGGACTGCCTTTGTCGGCGCGCAGATGGTTCGACAAGGTGGCGGTGATCGGATTCGGCTCAGGGCTTACCACGCATACGTTGTTGTTGTCGGAGCAGGTTGGAAGTGTCGATACGATCGAGATCGAGGCGGAAATGATCCGGGCGGCACGCGCATTCGGCAAGCACAATGCCCGCGCCTACCAAGACCCGCGTTCGCACCTGGTAGTAAACGATGCGCGTACCTGGTTTGCGATCGGCAACAAGCAATACGACCTGATCGTTGCCGAGCCGTCCAATCCGTGGGTGAGTGGCGTCGCAAGCTTGTTCACCACGCAGTTTTATGACGAGGTCGCTCATCACCTGAAACCGGATGGACTGATGGTGCAATGGCTTCAGGCCTACGAACTAAGCGATGCGCTGCTGGCCACCATGATCGCGGCCGTACTCGAGAAATTCGATCACGTCGATGCATTCCTGACCAATTCTTCGGACGTATTGCTCGTCGCACGCCAGGAAGCGGGGGCGTTTCCACTGTTCCAGTCCGAGTGGCGGGGTGCTTCATTGCTGGCCGATCTGCGACGCGATGGCATCGCTGATGCCGAGGCCTACAAAGCGCGCTGGATCATTGGGACCGAAGGGCTACGCGCTTACCAATTGATGTTTCAGGCCAGTCCGCATTCCGACTTCTATCCGGTGGTCAGCTTGAACGCGCCGGAGTCGCGGTTTACCAAGCGCAGTGCCGACGCACTACTCGGATTGGCCGAATCGCCCTTACCGATCCAACAGATGCTGGGCCTACGCCCCGAATTAACGGGTACCGGCGATCTGATCGCAGTCGGTGATTCGGGCAAGCCCAATGGAAAGTACCTCGCTGTAGATCGATGGCTGCGAGCGCAATCGTTGGCCAAGGCCCTCACGCAAGGCCGCCTCAATGCTGAAGTGCTCGATGGCGGCGCGATTTATCCGATACTGGCGTCACTTTTCGCCCTCTCGGAGGGCTGCCAGAGCGGTCCCGAATTGTCGCTTTGGATCGACACTTTGATCGAAGTCGGGAGTGCGACACTGCCGATCCTGTCACCTGGACAGGGCCAATCTTTGTTTGCGGCCGATGGTTGGTTGCGTTGCGAGGACCGGCAAGGGGAACAGCATCGTTGGCTTGAACTGATGCGTGCAATCGGGGAGCGCAATCCAAAAGCCATGGAGCAATTGGCCAAGGGGCTCGCTGCAAGCGGGTCCACGGCTTCACCGGAAGCCAAACGATATCTGGTGACCACGCTGATGCTGGCGCGCTTGGTACAAGGCAACCATGTCGGCGTCGAGTCGGCCGAAACCGATCTCGGCATCACAGTCGGCCCCGAAAGTTGGTTGCACCGGTTGCGCGGTTTCCTGCTCGCGCTATCGGATCTGCGCGAAGGCGCGGCACAGGCGGCGCCAGCGACAGGCGGGGAGTCGCCCGGTCAGTAATCGCGAGGCACTGCTATACTCCCCCAGGTCAGGTGCCCGCGTCCGCGGGTGAAACGGGAAGCCGGTGCGATGCCGGCGCTGCCCCCGCAACGGTAAGGTTCGTAGCGTTCTTCGATCGCCACTGCGTGCAGCGGGAAGGTGAAGAACGGATCGCTTGAGGCGCAGGCTTCGATCGATGGCGGCCAAGCCCGGAGACCGGCCTGGCATCAACCTTGAGGCGCTGCGGTGGGCGGCGGTGGGGTCGTTGCCCGCTGTTGTCCGGTGTTGTTTGCGGTCGCGCCTTCATCGTGGTTCGTCAAAGCCCTCTTCCTGCGGGTGTGCTTTGGAGAACCTATGAAAATCCCTCGTTGTTGTGCCTTGGCCGCGGCGTTCGTCGTGGCCTTTCCGGTCGGCCTGCTGGCCGCGTCGTCCGATCCCTCCCTTAGCGATGCCGAGCTTGACGCCGCTGCGGGTGGCGGGCGACCGGCGGCGCAGGCGCAGATCGTGGTGACCGCGAGCGGCCACGCCGAGAGCGTCGATGCCAGTCTGGCCACGGTCAGCGTGATCGAGCGAGCCGAAATCGAGCGTTTGCAGCCGCCGGATCTGTTGAGCCTGCTGCGTTTGCAGGCCGGGGTCGATATCGCCCGCACCGGTGGCGCCGGTCAGGCCACCAGTGTGTTTCTGCGCGGCAGCAATTCCAACCATGTGCTGGTGTTGATCGACGGCGTGCGGGTGTCTTCGACCCTGAGCGGGGCGTTCGATTTCGCGCATCTGCCGATCAGCCAGATCGAGCGCATCGAGATCGTGCGCGGGCCGCGCGCGGCGATCTGGGGTTCGGAGGCGATCGGCGGGGTGATCCAGATTTTCACCCGCGCGCCCGAACGCTTCGCGGCGCGGCTCGGCTATGGTTCGCACGATGCCAGCACCGGCAACGCCAGTTTCGCGCTGCGCGGCGACGCCGGCATGATCGGCGCGAGCCTGGGCCAGGATCGCAGCGACGGCATTTCGGCGCAGAATCCGGCCGGTTTCAGTTTCGACCCGGACCGCGATCGTTACCGCAATCGCCACGCCAGCCTGCACGCGGAAACCCAACTCGGCGGCCAGACGGTCAGCCTGCGCGCACTGCGCACCGAGGCCGAGGTCGAGTTCGACCAGGGCCGCACCCGGGTCGACGACAGCAGCGCCGCGCTCGCTGTGGCTGGCGAACTGGGCCGGCACTGGAACCATCGCCTGACCCTGGCCGCAACTGGCAACGATCTGGCCACGCCGGTGTTTTTCAGCCGCTTCGAATCGCGCCGGCAGACGCTCGACTGGCACCACCAGTGGGCGCCGGCCGCCGGGTCGGAGTGGCAGTTCGGCATCAGTGCGGCGCACGAACGCGGCCGCGATATCGAAACCTTTGCCGGCAGCGCCAGCATCCGCCGTTCGCGCGACAATGGCGGCGTCTATCTCGGTTATCGGCGCGCGCTCGGCCAGCACGATCTCGAAGCCACCCTGCGCCGCGATGAGAACAGCGAGTTCGACGGCGAAACCACCGCGCAACTGGCCTGGGGCTGGCAGCTCTTTGATGCACTGCGGTTCAGCGCAAACTATGGCGAGGGCTTTCGCGCACCGAATTTGAATGAGCAGTTCTCGCCCGGTTTCGGCGGGCTGTTCAACGGCAATCCCGATCTCGATCCCGAGCACTCGCGCAGCGTCGAGCTTGGCTTGCGTTGGCAGGCCGGGGCTAGGCAGAGCCTGGCCATGCATGCCTTTCGCACCCGCATCCGCGACCTGATCAGCTTTACCGGCGGTGAGACCTTCCAGGCCGAGAACATCGACCGCGCGCGCATCGACGGCATCGAGCTCGAGCACCAGTGGCAGGGCCATGGCCTTAGCTGGCAGAACAATCTGACCGTGCAGAACCCGGAAAATCGCGCGACCGGCGCGACCCTGCTGCGCCGCCCGAAACAGAAGCTCGCCGGCAGCCTGGACTATGGCCTGGGTGGCGGCTGGTCCGCGGGCGGCGATTGGCTGATCGCCTCGCGGCGCCAGGATTTCGGCGCCGGTCTGCCCGGCTACGGCGTGCTCAATCTGCACGCCGCCTACGCCCTCGACTCGCACTGGCGGATCGAGGCCCGGCTCGACAACCTGTTCGACCGGCGCTATGAACTGGCCCACGGGTTCAATACCCCGGACCGTTCGCTGCTGGTCGCGTTGGCCGCGGCGTTTTAGGGCATCCTGCGCAGCATGTGGGAGCGATGGATGGGGTGGCCGGTTGCGCCTTCGATCTGCCCATCCAACGGGCTGGATTGCGTTGATGGGAATTGATGGGCAATGATGGGTTGACCGGCTCCGCCGTTAAAGGACGCTACGCTCTACCCATCCTACTTCCGTCGCCCCGGCGAACGCCGGGGCCCAGATGGGGTGGCCGGCTGCGCCGTTTAGCACCGCTGCGCCCTACCCATCCAATGGGCTTCGGCAACCAATGGTGGTTGCGCTGCGCTTATCCACCCTACTTCCGTTGTCCCGGCGTTTGCCGGGGCGACGGTTTGGCCGGCCTTCGGCCCCTCCGCTGTCTGGGCTCGGCCGGGCCTGTGCGCGGACGGTGAGCGCGGCTAGAATGTCTGCTCTTTTTGGGAACAGCCATGGAAGCCAACGGGTCCAGCCTCGATCCAACCGCTTCGGCGCGGCCGCTGCCGCGATCATTGCGCGAGAGCGGCTTGGCGCCGCGCGCGCGCACGGCCCTCGATGGCGTGTTCGCCTACCTGGCCGAGACGCTGGAGAAGGCGCTGCGCCACACCCTCAACGAATTCGAGCAGGCGCTATTCAAGCTTGCCGAGCAATCGCGCAGCAACGAGGAACAACAGCGTTGCTTCGAGTCGCTGCGCGAGATCCGCCGTGGCCGTGCCGACCTGGCGCCGCGTTTCATGGTCAATCTGGAGACGGCGCTGGCTGTGTCGGGCCGTGCCACCGCGAACAGCGAAGTCAAGACCGACAACCGCGCGCGCATGGGCCTCAGTCTGAGCCTGGTCGACAACACCGAGCTGGAAGATTCCCTGGTGCTGACCGAAGCCGCCAGCCGTGCCGAGACCTCCTGCGGTCCGATCCTGCAAACCATCGGGCAACGTATCGCGGTATTGGTCGCCGCGCCGGCCTTCGAACCTGAAGAACTTCCGATTGGGCCGCGCCGGATGGGTGAGTGCCTGCGCCAGGCGGCCGAGGAGTTCAGTCTTCCGCCCGAACATCGACAGTTGTTGTTCCGTCTGTTTGGACGGCACGTGCTGCAGGAAATGCAGCCCCATTACGAGCACAGCAATCAGTTTCTGATCGAGAGCGGTATCCTGCCCAATCTTCAGGCTAGCAGCCCGCGGCTGCGGCGGGTCGGCGGGTCTGGCGCGGGCGCCGCTACCGGCAAGTCCAAATCGGCTGCGGAGGAGGCGGTGTCGCCGGCCGCGTCCGAATCGGCTGCAGAAGACACGCCAACTACAGATAATTCACCGGCCCCGGCCTGGTCGGGTTCGCCAGCGCAGACCGTCGGCGGCGCCGGCCCGCCGGCACCGCCCGGCGCTCGCCAGGCCTATATTCCGCCGCCTGCCGGCCCGGCCGCCAGCCACGGCGCCCAGTCGCCTTCGTTTGGCTTCGGCGGCAGCAGCCCGGGCGCGCTCAACGAAGAGTTGATGGTGGCAGGCTTCGGCCAGCCGCTGACCACCGGTTGGCCCAGCATGCCGCAGCCGGTCGCCCGCGAGCCGGCCGCCAACGACGTGCAGGACCGGCAGATGTTCAACACGCTGCGCGGTCTGCTCGCCGGCCGCCGCGATACGCTGGGCTTGGGCGGCACCCAGGTGCCGGTGGGCAATGCCCACGAAGTACCGAGCAGCGAAGTGCAGTCGATCCTGGCGCGACTGCAGAGCATGCCCAGCACGGTCACCACCGTCGGCGGCAAAGCGGTGCCGCGCAATGTCACCCAGATCAAGCAGGATTTGCTCAACCAACTGCGACAGGTCACCCCAGAGGGCAAGCTGCCGAGGCTGGCCGAAGAGGATACCGATACCCTCGACCTGGTCGGCATGTTGTTCGACAACCTGACCCGCGAAGAGCGCAGCGTGGCGCCGGTGCAAGACCTGCTGATGAAGATGCAGGTGCCGATGATGCGCGTGGCACTGGCCGACAAGAGTTTTTTTTCGCGGCGTTCACACCCGGCCCGGCAACTGGTCAACGCGCTGGCCGAAGGCAGCTTCTACTACGTCGGCGACGAAAGTCAGGATCGCGGCCTGTCCGAGAAAATGCAGTCGGTGGTCGATCGGATCAATGCCGATTACGTAGACGACCTGAACCTGTTCGAGGATTTGCTGCAGGACTTCGCCCGCCATCTGCACAGCCTGGTACGCAAGGCCGAAGTCACCGAAAAGCGCCAGGTCGAGTCGGTGCAGGGTCGGGAAAAGCTGGAGCATGCACGCAAGCTCGCGACCGCAGCCATTGCCGGGCGCCTTGCCCAATACAAGCCGCGGGCGCTGATCCGCACCCTGCTCGAACAAGCCTGGGCCGATGTGCTGGCGCTGACCATCCTGCGCTCCGGCGAACATTCCGATGCCTACCAGCGCCGTCTGGCGGTAATCGACCGCCTGATCGAGACCGACCGTGCGCGCAGCCAAGGCAACGAAGCTTTCGCACCAGCAGCGGAGACTTCGCCGAGCACCGTGCAGGCCGCCGAAGCCGCATCGGCGGAAACCCCCGAACTGCGTGCGGAAGTGGAGAGCGGCCTGTCCCAGGTCGGGTTCCATCTCGACGACGTGCAGTCGGTGATCGCCCGTCTGTTCGACGAAGAGCGCGCCAACCAAAGCGACGATACCGCGACGCTGACCGAGGTCGCGCAGCGGCTGCGTGCCAAGACCCGCTTTGGCGAGGACAGCGGCGAAGGACGCGAGCGGCCGGGGCTGACCCGCCCGGATCTGAGCGAGCCGCTGACCCCGGCGCAACTGCGCATCGTCGAAGAATTGAAAGGTGTGCCGTATGGCACCTGGTTCGAAATGCTGGCCAGCAATGGCGACTGGCAGCCGCGCAAATTGAGCTGGTTCAGCCCGCTGAGCGGACGCTGTCTGTTCGTCAACCAGCGCGGTGCCCGCGCCGAGGAGATGTCGATGGAAACCCTGGCCCGCGAAATTGGTAGCAAACGCGCCCGCTTGATGCCAGCGAAGACCGAAAGCCTGATCGACCGCGCCTGGAGTGCCATCCAGAAGTCGCTGAAGTCCCTGACCGGTGGCAGCGAAGCGAGTGTCGCCAGCCCATGAACGATATCCGTCGCAATCCACGCAAGCCGGTCGACGATCATCTGGCGGTGCAAAACACCATCACCAGCCAGCCGATGGGCCGGATCGGCAACCTGTCGATCGACGGCCTGATGCTGATCCAGAGCCGCCGGCCGCGTGACGATGCGCTCTACCAAGTCAGCTTTCCGCTGCCCGATGCCCAGGGCCGCAGCCAGCCGATCGAGATCGGCATCCACGAAACCTGGACCGAGGACGCCAGTGTGCCGGGGCAGATCTGGTCGGGCTTCGAGATCATCGATATCGCCGAACCCGACCGCGAGCGGCTGCGCCGCTATATCGAACGCACTGAGAAGCGCTGAGCACAGCAGAAGCATAGGTTGTGCTGAGCGCAGCGAAGCGCAACATCGAAAGCCCGGATGAAACGCAGTGCTCCATCCGGGCTACGCTCCGAACACCCCGGATGACCAGCTCCGCTGTTGAAAGCCCGCTGCGCTTCATCCAGGCTACTCCGCTGCGCTTCATCCGGGCTACGCTGCGCTGCATCTTGTCTACGCCATGGAGACACCAATGTCCGACAGTCTGGACGCACTCTATTCCGCCCACCTCGCCACCCTGATCGAGCGCGCCACGCGGGCGCTGGCGGCGGGCGGTTTCGACCATCTGCTGATCGCCGCGGGGCGGCTGCGTTACCGGTTTCTTGACGACACGCCGTATGCCTTCGTCGCCAATCCGCACTTCAAGCATTGGCTCCCGCTGACCGCGCACCCGGATTGCTGGATCGCGTTCACCCCCGGGCGCAAGCCGGTACTGGTCTATTGCCAGCCGGACGACTATTGGCACGAAGCGCCGGCTGCGCCGGCCGGTTATTGGCTGCCGCACTTCGATCTGCGCCTGATCCGAGAACCGGCCGAGGCACGTGCCGAGCTGCCGCGCGATGGCCGTCTGGCGATCATCGGCGAACCCGACAGTGCGCTGGCCGATCTGCTGCCGAACAACCCGGACGCCGTGCTCAACCCGCTGCACTATGCGCGCGCGCAAAAGACACCCTACGAACTCGCCCTGCTGCGCGCCGCCTCGCTCTGCGCCGCGCGCGCGCACCGGGCCGCCGAGCAACTCTTTCGCGATGGCGCCTCCGAGCTCGATATCCACCGTGCCTACTGCGCCGCCAGCGGGCACACCGAAACCGAACTGCCCTATGGCAACATCGTCGCGCTCAACCAACACGCGGCGATCCTGCACTACCAGCACCAGCGATCCGAGCGACCGGCGCAGTCGCGTTCGTTTCTGATCGACGCCGGCGCCCAAGTCCACGGCTACGCCGCCGACATCACCCGTACCTACGCCGCGGATGCCGGCGAATTTGCCGAACTGATCGGATCGCTCGACCGGATGCAGCAGAATCTGTGTGCGATGGTGCGGCCTGGCCAGGCTTATCCCGACATCCATCTGGCCAGCCACGCCGGCATCGCCGCGATCCTCAGCGAACATGATCTGGTGCGGATGGACGCCCAGTCGATGGTCGAAAGCGGCGTGACCAGCAGCTTCTTTCCGCACGGGGTCGGCCACCTGCTCGGCCTGCAGGTCCACGATATCGGCGGCTTCATGGCCAGCGCCACCGGTGGCGTGCTGGACAAGCCGGCAGGGCACCCCTACCTGCGCCTGACCCGCAAGCTGGAAGCCGATTTCGTGGTGACCATCGAGCCCGGCCTGTATTTCATCGACAGCCTGCTCGCGCGGCTACGCGAAAGCCGGCACGCCAGCGCGGTGAACTGGGACAAGGTGGATCGTCTGCGCCCCTGCGGCGGTATCCGCATCGAAGACGACGTGCGCGCGACCGCAGACCAAGCCGAGAATCTGACCCGCGACGCCTTTGCCGCGGCGTGAGCCGCTGCGGAGGGAGTTGGGAGTCGGGAATGCCGTCGCCCCGGCGGAAGCCGGGGCCCAGTGTTCGGGATGGCCGCCGGGCTGAGTGTTGGATCCCGGTTGGGGCGGAGCCTGTCCTGTCCTGGGCCGGTCGAAGCGCCGGGATGCCGGCGGGGTCCGTCTCTGCCGCAATTTCCGTCACTGGGCCCCGGCTTCCGCCGGGGCGACGGCTTCTGCTGTGCTCGGTCTTCTGTCCTCAGCCCTCGGTCTTCAGTCCTCTGGAAGCAAGGTTTCTTCTCTCCCGCAAATCCCCCACTTACAGCCCATCCAGCGCAGCGGCGAGATCGGCGATCAGATCGTCGGCGTGTTCCAGTCCGATTGACAGGCGCAGCAGGTTTTCCGCGCTGACCTTGGTCGGGTGCTCGACCGACCAGCGGTGCTCGACCAGCGACTCGAAGCCGCCGAGCGATGTCGCATTGATAAACACCTTGAGTGAGCCGGCTACCGCGAGCGCGGCGGCGCGGCCGTCGCGCAGGGAAAACGACAGCATGCCGCCGAAGCCGCGCATCTGCCGGCGCGCGATGGCGTGGTTGCGGTGGCTGGGCAGGCCCGGATAGTTGACCCGCTCGATCTCCGGCCGGGTCGATAGATACTCCGCCACCGCCTGGGCATTGGCCGCGTGGCGCTCGACCCGCACCGCCAGGGTGCGCAGTCCGCGCAGGGTCAGCCAGGCATTGAATGGCACCATCGGTCCGCCATGCATGCCACGGAAGGTCTCGACCTGGTCGAACAGTGCCGAGCGCTCGGCAAAGATCAAGGCGCCACCCATCACATCGCTGTGCCCGCCGAAATACTTGGTAGTCGAGTGCATCACCACATCGGCGCCGAGCGTAATCGGATTTTGCAGCACCGGCGTGGCAAAGGTGTTGTCGACCACGAGCAGAGAACGATGGCGTTGGCAGGCCGCGGCCACGGCGGCGATATCGCCGACTGCGAGCAAGGGATTCGACGGGGTTTCCAGCCACACCAGCCGGGTCGCTGGCCCGATCGCCGAGACAAAGCGATCAACATCGGCGTGGTCGATCTCGCGCACGACGAAACCAGTCGGCGCCAGAAAGTCATGCGCCAACGTGCGCGTACCCTGATAGACGTCGGTGCCGATCAACACTTCGCCGCGGACCTGCAGGCAGTGCATCAAGGCCGAAATCGCGGCCATGCCGGAGGCGAAACTGAGCGCCGCACGACCGCCCTCGATCGCCGCCAGCACGGTCTCCAGCGCCAGTGCATTCGGATGCCCGCCACGCTGGTATTCGAATCCGGCCGGGGCGCGTTCGCCTGCCGGGCCGTGCACGAAAGTGGTCGATAACTGGATCGAATCGGCCACCGCGCCGGTTTCGGCCGGCGGCGACAGCGCCGCGTGAACCAGCAAAGTCTCAAGTTTCATGATTCGCTCGGATCGACAGGAAGACAGCGCGCAGGATAACCGCAGGGCCCGATCAGCGCGTAGCCCGTAGCCCGGATGAAGCGCAGCGGGCTTTCAACAGCGGAGCTGGTCATCCGGGGGTCGGTTTCGATCTCTCAACAGCGGAGCTGGTCATCCGGGGGGGGTCGGTTTCGATCTTGTTGCGCTTCGCTGCGCTCAGCACAACCTATCTCTTTACTTCAGCTTTTCGTTTCCTTGCGCAGCCGCGCATCCAGCGCGCGCAATCGCTGTGGCGTGCCCACGTCCTCCCATGCGGCGTCGAGCCGGGCGACGCTGAGCTGGCCGTGTTCCGCGGCGGCGGTCAGCAGCGGGGTGATCGAAAACTTGCCGGGTGGGTGGCCGGCGAGCAGTTTGGGGCGGAATACACCGATACCGGCCAGGGTGTGATGCCGACCAGCTGCATCCGGCAACAGCGGCGCGACCGCACGCTCGAAGGCGCCGAGCGGCCGGTAGGCGGGCAGTGGCACCAGCAGCACATGCGCCAGCCCGGGCGGTTCGGCTGGCAGCCGGGCGAAGTCGTAGTCGGTCCAGATATCGCCATTCACCACGATGAACGGCTGGTCGCCGAGCAGCGGCAGGGCATGTTGGATGCCGCCGCCGGTTTCCAGCGGTTCCGGTCCCTCGTAGCTGTACGACAGACGCAGGCCAAAGCGGCGGCCATCGCCGAGCCGGTCCGGAAACTGCTCGGCCAGCCAGGAGGTATTGATGACGATCTCGCCCACGCCGCAGGCGGCGAGTTTTTCTATATGCCAGACGATCAAGGGCTTGCCACCGACAACAAGCAGCGGCTTGGGCGTGTGCTCGGTCAGCGGACGCATGCGCTCGCCGCGGCCGGCGGCGAAGATCAAGGCTTTCATCAAAGCGCGCTCAAGCCAGCGACGCTACGTCAAGCGGGCGCGGCCGGGTGATATCGGTTTCGCCGACCAGGGCGGCCAGCCAGGTCGCGAATGGCGCCAGTTCCTTACTGCGGCCGACGACATCGAGCACGTATTTCAGGGTCAGCGGCAGATCTTTCAGATACTGCGGCTTGCCGTCGCGGTAGTAGAGCCGGCAGAAAATACCCAGCACCTTGAGGTGGCGCTGTACGCCCATCAGATCGAACCAGCGCTTGAAACGCAGTTCGCGCTCGCCGATCCGATCGGTACGCGCCAGGCGATCGCGGTACTGGTTGGCGAGCGCCTGCACCTCGGCCTCCGGCCAGGCGATGTAGCAGTCGCGCAGCAGCGACACCAGGTCATAGGTGATCGGCCCGCGCAGTGCATCCTGGAAGTCGATGATGCCGGGGTTGCCCTGCGCGAGTCGCATCAGATTGCGGCTGTGGTAGTCGCGGTGCACGAACACCTGGGGCTGCTCCAGCGCCGATTCGATCAGCCGCGCAAAACAGCGTTCGATCAACGCCAGCGCTGCGGCATCGGGCTCGACGCCCAGATGTCGCCGCAGGAACCAGTCGGGGAACAAATCGAGCTCCTGGCGCAGGCGCTGGGCGTCGTACTCGGGCAGGCCGCTGGCATCGGCGACGGTCTGCATGCGCAGCAGCGCGTCCAGTGCATCGCCATAGAGTTGGTCGCGGCTGCCGGCATCGAGCACGTCCAGATACGGCGTGTGGCCTAGATCGGCCATCAGCACAAAGCCGTGCTCGGGATTGGCTGCCATTACCTCGGGGGCATTCAGATTGGCCGCGCGCAGGCGCTGGTTGATGCTGAGCCAGGGACGAATATCCTCGTGCTCGGGCGGCGCGTCCATCACCACCAGCGAACTGCCGCGGCTGTCGATGCGGTGGTAGCTGCGGAAGCTGGCGTCGCTCGACGCCGGCTGCAATCGCTGGATGGTGCTGTCATTGAGCACGCTTCTCAGCCAGTTCAGCAACTGCTCTTGACGGATTGGGTTCATGGCTTGGTCGATGCGGTGGCGGTTTCGTGAACGAGACGCGGGCGATCAGGCAAAGCGGTCCGGCTGCCGCGGCGGCGGTGCCTCGATCGGCAGCAGCTTCAGATTGTGGATCTTTTCCATCAACAGACGGATGTTCTCCGCCCAGCGTTGCGCCGCCGGTGGTGCCGGCGGCGGGCCCTCGGCTGGCCCGGCCTCAGGCTGGCTGCCGACCTGGTTCTGGCGCTGGCGCAGGGCATCGATGGCGAAGCGGTCCCAGCGCAGAAAGTGGGCGATCGGGATCGATACCCACTCCATATTGGGTACCTTGCGATTGAACGGATCCCAGTAGTGGGCGCCGGCCAGGGCCGACGCCTGCAAGCGCTGGCGACCGCGCAATCGAAACGCCACGCCATCGAAATGGAACACCATGAACGGTTCGCCGTTGTGCAGGATTGCGGGTTTGCCGAACAAAGGCGACTGCGTGCACTCATGGGCACGACTCAGGTAACCGGCGATCAAGTCGTAGTGGCTGCGGGCGTTGGCCATCGGGCGGGAACGGGTGCTAGGTGTCCCATGGTAACGCCGATTCCCAGGCCAATTGCGGTTAAACTTGACAACTGCACGCGCACTTACAACAATCGCGCCCCCTTGCATGGCTATGTAGCTCAGCCGGTTAGAGCACGGCACTCATAATGCCGGGGTCGGTGGTTCGAGCCCACCCATAGCCACCACACTCTCGCTTGCGCCGCAGGGGCAGTGCCGGGTCGTTGTTCCAGCAAGTTGGCAAGACGCCGAGCCTGCGCCACTCGGATGGACGGTGGATGCGCTGTGCTTATCCACCCTACTTCAGGCGGGTACCGGCCATGCGTTACGCACTGATGCTGCTGATCGGCCTGCTGGCCGGATTCTTGATGTCCAGTGTGGCCACGCGCGCGCTCGGCCAACGCCATGCCTGGCCGCGCAGCGTGATGACCTTGATCGGCGTGCACCATCGCGCGCTCAAGCGCGAACTCGCCGCGCCAGCCTGCCGTCGCGCCGCCGCCGATCGTGAACTCGACCGGATGGCGTGGCTGTCCGATGAGATTGGCCCCGCTTTCGCAGAACGCGACGACCCGGTCTTCGCTGGATATCGCGATGACCTGCAACAGGCCATAGCCCGGACGCGCGCGGCGGTCACGGCCGACTGCGCGGCGCTGGTCTTGCCCGTACAAGGGATCACCCGCGCCTGCGAAAATTGCCACCGCGACTATCGTTGACGGCCAGGAAGTGGCCGCATGCTGCGGCCGCCGCGCACAGCGCAGCCGCAGACCAGGCGGTGGCGCCTGTCCCACGCGGCGATGCATCGACCACGCGCTGCACCCACCATGGCACTGCGCCTACCGCACGCCCGCGACCGCGCTGCTTGGTCTAGGCGTCGATCCGTAACGCCATCAATCGAGCCGGGCTTCGCCGTTGTGCAGGACTACCCGCGAACCCTCACGCACACCATGCAGATTGCGCTGGGTCACCACCACGCGGCGGCCGTTTTCCATGCGAATGGTCAGATCGTAATAACGGTGTTTGGCGTTCTTTTCGATGGCATTGCCGGCGAAACCGCCACCGACCGCGCCGGCGATGGTGGCGGCGGTCTTGCCGTCACCCGAGCCCACCTGATTGCCGAGCAGTCCGCCGATCACCGCACCAGCCACGGCGCCACCGCCGCTGGCGCGTCTGCGTTCGGAATAACCCTCGATGCGCTCGACCACGCCGCAATCATCGCAGCGGCGGTCGTCGCGGCGATCGCGGTCATTGTCGTAACTACGCTCGCTGCGGTAGTCGCTGCGCCGGCCGTCGTCGTAGCGACCATCGGTGGTGGCGCAGGCAGCGACAGTCAGCGTCAGCAGGACAAGCAACAGCCGTTGAATTTTCATGGGTGGCTCCTTGGTTGATAGCCCGGAGCCAAATTACCCAGGGTGCGGGCGATAAACGGTGCGCTATCACACAGAGCGGGAGTAGCGGATTGGGATCGGGGAAGCGGGATTACGGCGTCTGTGGGAGCGACGGCAGGTCGCTTCCAGAGGACAGAAGACGGAGAACAGAAGACAGATAACGCAGCCCGCGCTCGCTTTGGCTCTTCTGTCCTCCGTCTTCTGTCTTCTGTCCCCTGGAAGCGACCTGCCGTCGCTCCCACAACCCCCTCACTCGCGATGTCCGTCCGGCAAGGCGATCCGGGCTTCACCAGTCGGTCTGTTCCGGCAGCAGGCCGTGCAGTTCGGCGTCGCTGAGGTTGCGCCATTGGCCGGTTTTCAGGTGGCCGAGTTTGATGTTGGCGATGCGCACGCGCAGCAGTTGCTTGACCCGGTAGCCGAAGTGCGCGGCCATCAGGCGGATCTGTCGGTTGAGGCCTTCGGTCAGCACGATGCGGAAACCGAATTTGCCGAGCTTGGCGGTTTTGCACGGCCGGGTGATCTGGTCGTGTATCGGCACGCCACGGGCCATGCCGCGCAAAAAGGTTTCGCTGACCGGCAGGTTGACCGCGACCAGGTATTCCTTTTCCTTGACGTTTTCGGCGCGCAGGATGCGATTGACGATATCGCCGTTGCTGGTCAGCAGGATCAGGCCTTCGGAATCCTTGTCCAGCCGGCCGATCGGGAAGATGCGTTGCTGGTGGCCGACGAAGGCGACGATATTGCCGGCGACCTCGGGTTCCGACGTGCAGGTGATTCCGACCGGCTTGTTCAGTGCGATGTAGACATGCCGACGGTTGCCCTTGCCCGGCGTGCGTGCGCGCAGCCGTTGCCCGTCGATGCGGACCTCGTCGTCGGGCCCGACCCGGGTGCCGATGCCGGCGGGCTTGCCGTTGACGGTGACCCGGCGCTCGCCGATCAGACGATCGGCCTCGCGGCGCGAACAGAAGCCGCTCTCGCCGATGAACTTGTTGACCCGGGTGGTGTTGTCCGGCGCCTGGGGATCGCTCGCTTCGTGTTCGCTCATTGGGCACTCGAAGTCGGCGGCGCGGCCAGGGGCGGCGATGATAGCGCCCCGCGCAGGCGATGGGATGGCGTCGCTTGCGCTGCCCGCCTGCCACGATTCGGCCTTGCCTGCTGTCCGTCAGAGTGTTTCCCGCCAGACCAGGGCAAGGCCGGCGACTGGGCGTAAACTTGCCACCCCGCCCGCATTCGGAGTCCGCCCATGCCCGCGCAACGCCTCGCCATCGTCTGCCTGTTCGGCTTGGTCCTCTGCACCGCG
>JBFXKH010000067.1:0-19753 GCA_050173995.1 Lysobacterales bacterium
CGAGAGCGCCTCGCCCCACCGCAGCCAGAGCGCCGGATACCACTCCGATTGCTTGATGCCTGTTTCCCGCTCGAAGACTTCTCGCCCTGGGGGCTTTCCGCCCTTTTTTACTGCGATGCGTCGAATCTCGGCGAGGATAACGGCTTTCGTCATTGCTCTCCTCGGCGGCCTAACGATTAGCGTTTATCTGGCGCGCCCACAGAGCAACATCCACGGCGCGGTGCATGGCGCGACAGATAAACCTCGTTGGACTAAAACGCCGGCGGGGTGGTCGCTTTGGGGATTGTAAGCCTAGTCGCGTCGGGTACGCGACTTTTTGGGGGCGGCAAGGCGGATCGGCGCTGGCGACCCCACCCGTTGGCTCCGGCGGCAGCCCGAGCCCACGGTGCTTGTCGGCGCGCTTTGGACGAAAGCCTGGACACCCACAATTTCTAAAGGCCGGGCCTGTCGCGCAGGTTGGGGTGGGGGTTGCGGGCTTGTGGGTGTCTAGGTTCGGTCCGTCTAGGTTCGGTCCGGTGTCTAGGTTCGGTCCGTCTAGGTTCGGTCCGCCACGTTCTATTCTCGCGGCCATCGGCGGCTGTCGGTGTTTTGGCGTGCGGCGCTGTGCGCGGCTTTGGATGGGTCTGCGCCGGTCGGTGCGGTCAGAGCATCCAAAGCGGCGCGGAGCGCCGCACTCCATATGAACGGCAACGGCTGTTGCCGGCAACACGGTAACGCCACAGGCAACGGCACGGCAACGGCACGGCTTTACCGCCGGCCGATTGCTTGCTATGGTGGCTGCACTTCGCCGGATGTGAACACTTCCCGGCGCGCCGATCGACCAGCCGACCCCGCGGTCGCACTGGCGGTCCCGAGGCGGAATGAACGGTTCCGCCGTTGCCAGTTTCCACTCCCTTCTACTCCTGAGAGACAGCGCACCATGCGCGATTCCGACGTGCTGGAGCCGCAATCCGGCTCCGAAAACCGTAGCAATCCATCCACCGCCGCGGTGAGCCCGGCGCCAGCGCCGAGCCCGGCCCCGGCCCCGGCCCCGGCCGCAGCAGCAAGCGCGAGCCCGGCGCCGGCCGCCGTAGCAAGCGCGAGTCCGGCACCGGCACCGGCCCCGGCCAGTGGCTCCGGCGGCTCCGGCGGTTCCGCTGGTCCGAGCGGTGAGTCCGGCCCCGCCGGCCCCACCGGTCCCGCTCCCGCCGCCGGCAATGGCGGCGCCGATGCCAGTGCCGCGGCCGGCGAAACCGGTAACGCACCGGCCGAAGGCGCCGGCGGGCCAGCGCGACCGTCGCGCAGCGAACGCCGCAACCATCGTCGCGGCCGTTTCGAACGCGACCGCGGCGAGCGCGGCGAGCGCCCGGAGCGACCCGAGCGTCCGGAACGCGGCAATGGACCGAACCGCGCCGGCATGTACGACAACGTAAGCGACGGCGATGCCGGAGATCTTCAGCCGCCGCTCAACCCGCGCTACACCATTCCGCCGGATGCGCCGACCACGCTGAACGCGCTGCGCCGCATGTCGGCGGCGGCCCAGGTCGATCTGGCCGAGCGCATCGGCATCCAGGAAGGCGTGGCGCGTGCGCGCAAGCAGGACGTGACCTTTTCCATTCTGAAGGTGCTGACGCGTACCCCCGAGGGCATCGACGGCGAGGGCGTGGTCGAGATTCTGCAGGATGGCTTCGGCTTCCTGCGCGCGTTCGATTCCAGCTACCTGGCCGGGCCCGACGATATCTACATCAGCCCGAACCAGATCCGCCGCTTCAATCTGCGCACCGGCGACTTCGTGACCGGCAAGATCCGTTCGCCCAAGGATGGCGAGCGCTACGTCGCCCTGCACAAGGTCAACGAGATCAACGGCGAGCCGCCAGAAGCCTCGAAGAACAAGGTGCTGTTCGAAAACCTGACCCCGCTGTTTCCGCGCGAAGCCTTCCATCTGGAGCGCGGCAATGGCTCCAGCGAGGACATCACCGGCCGCATCATCGACATGATCTCGCCGGTCGGCAAGGGCCAGCGTGGCCTGATCGTGTCGCCGCCCAAGGCCGGCAAGACCATGCTGTTGCAGAACATCGCCCAGGCGATTGTGCACAACCACCCGGAAGCGCATCTGATCATCCTGCTGATCGACGAGCGCCCGGAAGAAGTCACCGAAATGCAGCGCGGGGTGCGCGCCGAAGTGATTTCATCGACCTTCGACGAGCCGGCCGCGCGCCACGTGCAGGTCGCCGAGATGGTGATCGAGCGCGCCAAGCGCCTGGTCGAACACAAGCGCGACGTGGTGATCCTGCTCGACTCGATCACCCGCCTGGCGCGCGCCTACAACACCGTGGTGCCGGCGTCCGGCAAGGTGCTGACCGGCGGTGTCGATGCCAATGCCTTGCAGCGGCCGAAGCGGTTTTTCGGCGCGGCGCGCAATGTCGAGGAGGGCGGCTCGCTGACCATCGTTGCCACCACCCTGGTCGATACCGGCTCCAAGATGGACGAGGTGATCTACGAGGAATTCAAGGGTACCGGCAATATGGAAGTACACCTGGAACGCCGCATCGCCGAGAAGCGGGTCTACCCGGCGATCAACATCAACCGTTCCGGCACCCGCCGCGAAGACCTGTTGATCGACGCCGATCGACTGCAGAAAATCTGGATCCTGCGCAAGCTGCTGCATCCGATGGATGAGCTGGGCGCGATGGAGTTCCTGCTCGACAAGATGAAGAACACCAAGACCAACGACGAGTTCTTCCAGTTCATGCGCCGCGGCGCCTGAGCCGCGACCCGCCGATCGCGAGCGGGATCAGCCGAGCACTTCGCGCGCCAGCGGCTCCAGCAGTTCGCGGCGCCAGGCGGTGCAATCGGCCGGCCACTGCCGATCGCGCACGCGGCCTTCGAGCAGGCGCCTGCTGGCCAGGGTGCTCGGTTCCAGGGCGAGTTCCTGGGCCAATGCGCCGACCCGCTCGCGCAGCCGATGGAGGGCCGCTTCGGCCTCACGGTCGAGCGGTGCCGGCGCTGCGGCGAAGCCCGGTTCGGCCTGCGGATCGGCCAGCAGCGCCAGCACCTCAGTAGTCAGCCGCCTTGGAAAGGCGCGGCACTCCTTGAGTCGCGCCAACAGCGCCGGGCCGGCATCCGGCGGATCCAGCGCCAGCGCCAGCGCACTGTTGTTGTCCAATACCCAGTTGCGTGGACGGTCGATTTCGCGGGCGGTGCGTTCGCGCCAATGCAGCAAGGCATGCGCGCGTAGCTGTACCTCCAGCGGCAAGCGTGACGCAGTGCGGATTTCGTGCTGCGGATTGCTGGGCCAGATGTCGTCGCCACTGGCGGCGATCTGGCGGGCGCCGTCCTGCCACAGCCAGTCGATCCGTCCGAGCCGCTGCAGGCGATCGCCCAGATGCTCGGCCAGCGCCTGCAGGTGGATGACATCGTCGGCGGCGTATTCGATCTGATCGGGGGATAAGGGTCAGCGCATCCAGTCGGAGCGGGTCTCGCTCTTGGCCAGATCGACGCCGAGCACCAGGGCGACCAGCTTCTGATAACTGAGCGCGGCACCGAGACCGAGCAGGGCGGCGGCGATCTGGGTATCGAACAGGGCGGTGCAGGTTTTCTCCGACAGTGGCCGCAGTGCGACCAGATCCTCGCTGGCGCTGTGCATCAGCCAATGGCCGCCGTTGTGCAGGGCGGCGGCGAGTGCGCTCAAGTCGGTGAAGGCGAGCGGATCGATCAAGGCGATGCGGCCGGGCAGCGCCACCTGCAGCAGGGCGAGCTTGGGCCAATAGGTGCGGATGCGCTCGAACTCGGTATCCAGCGCGTGCTGTTCGGCCGAGCCGATTTGCGCAATGACCGATTCGAGTCCGGCCTGGTCAGCGATCCATTCGGTCATCGTCTTGTCTTGTTCAGGCGGCAGCGGCTAAGGTGGACGAAGTGTAGTGAGAATTGCGCCGAACCATGGCGGAGCGTTCGCAGCGGAAGGAACAGTTGGGCGCGGTGGTCGGCGTCGGTCTGCTGGCGTTCGCGATCGCCTGGCGCTGGTTATTGCCGGCGGTCGATAGTTGGCGGGCGTCGGCCGAGAAGCGACTGGCCGAGCCGCTGGCGGCGCTGGCACCGCAACCGCTCAGCGCGCCGACGCCTGGCCCCGCGCGCACCGATGGGCCGCCCGATCCCTTGCCCTTGCCGGTCACTGCCGCGCCTGCGCAACCCCCATCGCCGCCGCTCGATCCGGCCCAGCGCAGCAAGGTCGAGGCACTGCTTGGTGCCGCCGACAATGCGCTCAAGCAGAGACACTGGCTGGAACCCGCCGAGGACAATGCCCTGGATGGCTACCGGCAGGTGCTGGCCATCGATCCTTCACTACCGGCGGCAAGATCCGGCCTGACCACGGTGCTGGAGACGCTGTTCCAGCAGGCCGACGCCGCCCTGGACGAGGGCGATCCCGCGCCGACCAACGAATTGATCGCCGCCCTGAACGCGCGTGGCCTTGTCGATCCGCGGGCCAACCGCCTGGCCGAGCGCCGCGCCCTGCTCGAAGCGATCAAGGTGCTGTTGGCCGAGGCAGCGAGCCGAATGCGCGCCGGCCAAGTGCTGGACCCGGTCGATGCCAGTGCGGTCGCCAGCTACCACGCCGTGATGGCGCTCGACCGACGCAATCTGGCAGCACGTCAGGGTTTGCAGGATATCGAATCGCGTTGGTTGAAGCGGGCGCTGGCAGCGGCCTCCGACCAGCGCTTCGACGAGGCCGACCGCCTGCTGGGCGAGGCGCAGAGTCTGCTCGCCGATTCGGCGCAATGGCCCAAGGCCGCCGCGCGGGTCGCCGAGCTGAAAGGACGACGCGCAGCCGATTTGATGCTGCGCGCCGAAACGGCTCTGTCGGCGCGAGACATCGACACCGCAGAAACATTGGTGGCCGAGGCCAAGGCGCTGGGCGCCGCAGACGGCGCTGCCGCCGAACTCGAACAGCGGTTGACCAACGCCAGACTGTACGCAAAGTTCCAGCCGGGAGAAAAATTCCGCGACGATTTTCTCGACCACAGCGGAGAAACCCCGACCATGGTGGTGATTCCGATCGGCACCTTGCTGATGGGATCGCCCGAAACCGAAGTGGGGCGCAGCGCCAGCGAGGGCCCGACCCGGTCGTTGGAATTGCTGCAACCGTTCGCCATGGCCAGCACCGAGGTCAGCGTTGCCGAGTTCCGCCGTTTCGTGCGCATGACCGAATACCGGACCGTTGCCGAGAAGCAGGGCTCTTCGCGGGTCTATGACGAGGTCAGTGGCCGTCTGCTGGAGCGCAAGGGCATCGACTGGCGCAACGATTACGCCGGCGGCAAGGCGCGACCAAATGATCCGGTCGTGCATGTCGCCTGGGCGGATGCCGAGGCTTATGCCGCCTGGCTGGCCGAGAAGACCCGCCTCAACTACCGGCTGCCGTCCGAGGCCGAGTTCGAGTACGTGCTGCGCGCCGGCACCCAAACCAGTTACCCCTGGGGGGAACAGGCGCCGCAGCGCGTCGTCGGCAATGTCACCGGCGACGGCGATCGTTCGCGCAGCAAACGACGTTGGGAAAAGGCCTTCCGCAACTATCGCGATGGCTACTGGGGGCCGGCGCCGGTCGGTCAGTTCGCAGCCAATGCCATGCAGGTCGAAGATCTGGTCGGCAACGTATCGGAATGGGTGGCCGATTGCTGGCACGAAAATTATCTGCGAGCGCCAAACGATGCCAAACCCTGGGTCAACCGTGGTTGCGATCGGCGGGTGATTCGCGGCTCGTCCTGGGGTAGTTCGCCCCAGCAATCCCGCTCGGCCTTCCGCGCGGGAGCGAACGCGGATACCCGTACCGCCCGCACGGGTTTTCGGGTGGTGCGCGATCTGTGAGCGGGCCGGTCCGCTGGCTAACGCTTGTTTCGTGCCTGGGCCGGTGCTTCTGTCTACAATCCTGCCGTTGCCTCGCCCTCGCCTTGGGCGATCGGTGCCACGAGGTGATCCATGGGTCTTTATCGAGCAAGAACCGCAGCAATGTCTGGCAACGGCGCTTTGCGCCGCGGCGGCGGCATGCGCTGGTGGGTGCTGTTGCTGTTTGCCGGCTATCTCGGTTTTTACTACCTGAGCCATAGCCAACCTGCGGCCTTCACCGGGCGCAAGCAAGTGCTGGATCTGAGCATGGCGCAGGAAGTGGCGCTCGGCGTACAGAGCTATCAGCAGATCCTCGACCAGGCCGACTTGGTCGAGGACCCAGGTGTCGTCGCGCCGGTCCGGCAGATTGCCGAGCGCCTGATCGCGGTGGCGCCCGAAGTCGAAAAGATCATGGCGGCAGCGCGTGGGGTGGGCGCGCGCACCGAATGGGATGCGTTTTCCTGGCAGTTACAGGTCATCGAATCGGAACAGGTCAACGCTTTCTGTCTGCCCGGCGGGAAAATCGCGGTCTATACCGGCCTGCTGCCGGTCGCCGGCAATGCCGATGCGTTGGCCGCGGTGATCGGACACGAGATCGCCCACGCTCTGCTGCGGCATGGCGCAGAACGGATGAGCCAGCAGAAGCTGCTTCAGATCGGCAGTCTGGCGGCGGGCCTTTCGACCAGCGACATGGATCCGCGTCAGCGACAGATGGTGTTGGCGGCGATCGGCGCGGGGGCAAAATTCGGCATCCAGTTGCCGTTCTCCCGCGAACACGAATCCGAGGCCGACTATCTCGGTCTGATGTTGACCGCAGGGGCCTGCTACGACCCGAAGGCGGCGATCGGCCTGTGGCAGCGGATGGGCGCCGGCGGCGGCCAGCGCCCGCCCGAATTCGCCTCGACCCATCCCAGCAGCGAAACCCGCATCCGTCAGCTACAGGGTTACATGGCCGAAGCCGAAGCGATGCGCGGGCGGTTTTGTCGCTGACCAGAGGACAGAGGACAGAAGACAGAAAGCAGAAAGCAGAAAGCAGAAAGCAGAAAGCAGAAAGCAGAAAGCAGAAAGCAGAAAGCAGAAAGCAGAAAGCAGAAAGCAGAAAGCAGAAAGCCGTCGTCCCGGCGAACGCCGGGACCCAGCCAGTGTCTGGCGTATGGCTACGGTCACCGCTGGGCCCCGGCGTTCGCCGGGGCGACAGTGCGGGCCGTGCCCATCGCCATCGGCGATGATCGGCTTCTTGGGATGCTCTGGCTGCCCGCCAAAATTCGCCGACAGAAAGCCGTCGTCCCGGCGAACGCCGGGACCCAGCCAGTGTCTGGCGTATGGCTACGGTCACCGCTGGGCCCAGGCGTTCGCCGGGGCGACAGTGCAGGCCGTGCCCATCGCCATCGGCCACGGTCGGCACCTTGGAATACTTTGGCTGCCCGCCAAAAATCGTCGATTCAGGCTCATACCTCGTTGGACAAGACTACCCCTTGACACGGTAATGAGAACCGTTATCATTACCATCACTTTGTTGGCCGAGGCGCTGAGCCCGGTCGATCCGCCCCGATCCGAGCCGTCCAAGGAGTTCCCATGCCGTACCGCTGCCGATTGCTGATGCTGACACTGTTGTCTTTGGCGCCGTTCGCGCCGAGCCTGGCCGCCGAACCGTTGGAAGTGACCGTGGTGATCCGTGAGCACCGCTTCGAGCCGGCCGAAATCAAGGTGCCGGCCGGGCAGAAGGTCAAGCTGATTATCGACAACCAGGATGCCAGCGCCGAGGAGTTCGAAAGCTACGAGCTCAATCGGGAAAAAATCGTCGGTGCCAACAGCCGCATCACAGTCTGGGTCGGGCCGCTCAAGGCCGGGCGTTACCCGTTCTTCGGCGAGTTTCATCAGGACACCGCCCAGGGTGTGCTGATCGCGGAATGAACGGAGACCGCCGCCATGCTTGCCACCGCCATTCTGGTTTTTCGTGAAGTCCTCGAAGCCGCGCTGATCATCAGCATCGTGATGGCCGCGACCCGTGGTCTGCGTGGCCGCGGGCGCTGGGTAAGCGCCGGCATCGCCGCCGGCATTCTGGGCGCGCTGGTGGTCGCGCTGTCGGCTGGTGCGATCGCCGACGCCGCCGAAGGCACCGGGCAGGAACTGATGAACGCGACGGTGTTGTTGGCGGCGGTGCTGATGCTCGCCTGGCACGCGATCTGGATGGCCCGGCACGGGCGCGAACTGTCCGCACAGATGCAGGATGTCGGTCGCGCCGTGAGCGGTGGTTCGCGGCCGGTCACCGCCTTGTTGCTGGTGGTGGCGCTGGCGGTACTGCGCGAGGGCTCGGAGATCGTGCTGTTTCTGTTCGGTATGGGCGCCGGCGGTAGCGGCGCGCTCGCCATGTGGAGCGGCGGCGCGCTTGGCCTGCTGGCCGGGGCCGTGGTCGGGGTCGCGCTGTACTTCGGCCTGCTCGGCATTCCGCTGCGGCATTTCTTTAACGCTACCAATGGCCTGATCTTGTTGCTCGCCGCGGGCATGGCCTCGCACGCCGCCGGCTATCTGATCCAGGCCGACCTGCTGCCGCCGCTCGGCAACGCGATCTGGGACAGCTCGGGGCTGCTGTCCGAGCTGTCGCTGCTTGGCCAGACCCTGCATACCCTGATCGGCTACGACGCCCGTCCGGCCGGACTGCAACTGCTTTTCTATGCGATCACCGCCCTCACCATCTACACGGGAATGAAGTTATGCGCCTATCGTCCTACGAGCACCGAATCCCCTACCAGCCGCTGAGTCTCGCGCTGGCAGGCCTGCTGTTGACGCCGGTACTGACGCTGGCCGGCCCCGCCGACAAGGTCTATACCCCGCATTCGGTGGCCGGCGAAACCGAGATCGAGTTTCGCTACGGCTATGAAGACGCCGACAACGGCGCCAATCCCTCGCAGGCGGTGCTGGATTTCGGCTATGGCGTCAGCGACCGCTGGTTCACCGAACTGGTGTTCAAATACGAAGACGCCGCGCCCGGCGGTAATGGCCAACTGGCCGACATCGAGTGGGAAAACATCCTGGTGTTGACCGAGCCCGGCCGCTACTGGCTCAATGTTGGTCTGTTCAACGAAGTGGAATATGCCCGCGAATCGAAGGATTGGGAGATCGTGCTCGGGCCGATGTTCGAAAAGCAAATCGGACGCGAGCAGTTCAATGTCAATCTGCTGTTCGAGCAGAAGCTGAAGGATGGCGCCGACACCGAACTGGTCTATCGCGGCCAGTGGAAACACCGCGCCGGCCGCGTCCTGGAATACGGCCTACAGGCGTTCGGCGAACTCGGCGCGGTGAAGCACCTGGGCCGCGAGGAAGAACACAAGGTCGGGCCGGCCTTGTTCGGCAGCTTCCCGGCTGGCGGCAATAACAAGTGGGTCTGGGATACCGCGGTTTTGGTCGGCGTCGACCGGTCTGCGCCGGACCTGTCGTTCCGCTTTGAACTGGAATACGAGGCGTATTGAGGCGGGCGGGCGCGGACCAAGGTTTTCGGCGTTCAGCCGCCGCGCAACGACCGAGCCCGGGCCAAGGCTCGGATCGCTATCACATGCGGAACACGCCAAAGCGCTGCGGCTCGATCGGCGCATTGAGGCTGGCGGCGATCGCCAGGCCGAGTACGCGGCGGGTATCGACCGGGTCGATGATGCCGTCGTCCCAGAGCCGGGCACTGGCGTAGTAGGGGCTGCCCTGGGTCTCGTATTGTTCGCGGATCGGCGCCTTGAAGGCAGCTTCTTCTTCGGTGCTCCAGGATTTGCCGGCGGCTTCGATGCCGTCGCGACGGACCGTGGCCAGCACCGCCGCCGCCTGTTCGCCGCCCATCACGCTGATTCGTGCGTTCGGCCAGGTCCACAGGAAACGCGCACCATAGGCGCGGCCGCACATGGCGTAATTGCCGGCACCGAAACTGCCGCCGATGATCACCGTGAACTTGGGTACGTGCGAACAGGCCACCGCGGTGACCATCTTGGCGCCGTCCTTGGCGATGCCGGCGTTTTCGTATTTGCGTCCGACCATGAAGCCGGTGATGTTCTGCAAAAACACCAGCGGGATATTGCGTTGGTTGCACAGTTCGATGAAATGCGCGCCCTTTAGCGCGCTTTCGGAAAACAGGATGCCGTTGTTGGCGACGATGCCGACCGGGTAGCCGTGGATGTGCGCGAAGCCGCAAACCAGGGTCTTGCCGTAGCGGGCCTTGAACTCATGCAGCTCGGAGGCATCGACGATGCGTGCGATCAGCTCGCGGATGTCGAACGGCTGGCGGGTGTCTTCGGGCAGGATGCCGTACAGATCTTCGGCCGGATACAGGGGCTCGCGCGTTTCGATCCGGGCCAGCGGCAGCGTCTTGCGGCGGTTCAGATGGGCGACGATTTCGCGGGCGATGGCGAGCGCGTGGGCGTCGCTTTCGGCGAAGTGGTCGGTGACCCCGGAAACCGAACAATGCACCTCGGCACCGCCCAGCGATTCGGCGTCGACCACCTCGCCGGTCGCGGCCTTGACCAGCGGCGGCCCGCCGAGAAAGATCGTGCCCTGGCCGCGCACGATCACCGATTCATCGCACATCGCCGGCACGTAGGCGCCGCCCGCAGTACACGAACCCATCACCACCGCGATCTGCGGAATGTTGTCGGCGCTCATCCGCGCCTGGTTGTAGAAGATCCGGCCGAAATGTTCGCGGTCGGGAAACACTTCGTCCTGCAAGGGCAGGAACGCGCCCCCGGAATCGACCAGGTAGATGCACGGCAGGCGATTCTCGCGGGCGATTTCCTGGGCGCGCAGGTGCTTTTTCACCGTCAACGGAAAATACGTGCCGCCCTTGACGGTGGCGTCGTTGGCGACCACCAGCACTTCCTGACCGTGCACCCGGCCGATACCGGTGACGATGCCGGCAGCCGGTGCCTGGCCGTCGTACATCTCGAAGGCGGCCAGCGGCGAAAACTCGAGGAACGGCGAACCCGGGTCGAGCAGCGCACGGATGCGTTCCCGCGGCAACAACTTGCCGCGCTCGGTGTGTTTGCGGCGGGCGGCTTCGCCACCACCACCAGCGGCCGCCTGCAAACGCACCTTGAATTGATCGACCAGGGCGCCAAGCGCCTGCGCATTGCTGCGAAAGCTGGGCGAACGGCGGTCGATCCGACTTTCGATCCTGGGCATGGCGAGGCACTTATCCACATCGACGGCCCACAAGTTTAGCGGTCATCGCCGCCTTCCGGCAGGATCGGCCCGAGAATGCTACGGGCATAAAAAAGCCGCCGGGCAAGCCCGGCGGCTGATCGGCACGCGGCGTTGGAAAATTATTCCTTCGGCGCGTCTTCCGAGGTGGCGGCGTCTGCCGCAGCAGCAGCAGCTTCCGCAGCGGCGGCGGCATCGGCAGCGGCGTCGCCCACGGCATCGGCTGCATCGGCGGCGGCGTCACCGGCGGCGGCGGCGGCGTCACCGGCAGCACTGGCAGCATCGGTAGCGGCATCGCCTGCCGCATCGGCTGCATCACCCACAGCGGCGGCGGCATCAGCGGCGGCATCGGCTGCCGAAGCGGCGGCGGCAGCGGCGTCGGCGGCCGCTGCATCGGCGGCTTGCTGTACGTCGGCGGCCTTGTCACCACCACAGGCGGCGAGCGCGAAGGCCAGGACAGCGATCAGGGTCAGCTTGTTGAGTTGCATGGGATACTCCAAGAGGGGGTGGGAAGAGGGTGACCTGTCCGATGCCAGCGGCGCGAAGAAACCCCGGCCGGTACACACTCGGTCGCCGAGCATCTTACATGTGCACGGGCGTAAAGTAATGCCGATTATGGCAATTCTATGGCGAGTGCTGTGGCTTCGCCCCCGCCGATGCACAGCGCAGCGACGCCGCGCTTCTTGCCGAGCCGCTGCAGCGCGTGAACCAAGGTGACCACCAAGCGCGCGCCGCTGGCGCCGATCGGGTGGCCAAGGGCACAGGCACCGCCGTGCACGTTGACCCGGACAGGGTCGATGCCCAGTTCCTGAATCGGCGCCATCGCCACCACGGCAAACGCCTCGTTGATTTCGAACAGATCGACATCCGCCACCGCCCAGCCAACCTGGACGAGCAGCTTGCGGATCGCTTCGACCGGTGCGGTGGTAAACCACTCGGGGGCGTGCGAATGGGTGGTGTGGCCGACGATCCGCGCCAGCACCGTATGTCCGGCAGCCCGCGCGGCGGCGTCGCGCATCAGAAGGGTGGCGGCGGCGCCATCGGAAATGCTCGACGAACTGGCCGCGGTGATCGTGCCGTCCTTCCGGAATGCCGGACGCAAGCTGGAAATCTTGGCGATATCGGCGCGCCCTGGTTGCTCGTCGCTGTCGACCTGCACATCGCCCTTGCGGCTGCTGACGGTGACCGCGGCGATTTCTTCCACAAATGCGCCGCTCGCCTGCGCCGACTGCGCACGCCGAACGCTCTCCGCGGCGAAGGCGTCCTGCTGCTCGCGGGTGAAGTGGAACTTGCTGGCGCAGAGCTCGCCAAACACGCCCATCGCTTCCTTGTCGTAGGGGTTGGTCAAACCATCCCAGGCCATGTGGTCGATCAGTTCGGTGCTGCCATAGCGAATGCCGGTGCGTGAGCCATTGAGCAGATGCGGGGCATTGGTCATCGATTCCATGCCTCCGGCAACGACCACGTCGGCGCTGCCGGCGCGGATCAGGTCGTGGCCGAGCATGATCGCCTTCATGCCCGAGCCGCAGACCTTGTTGATGGTGGTGCAACCGGCGGCGAGCGGCAGGCCGGCAGCCAGTGCTGCCTGGCGGGCGGGAGCCTGGCCGAGGCCGGCCGGCAGCACACAGCCCATCAGCACTTCACTGATCTGGCTCGCATCCAGCCCGGACTGCGCCACTGCGGCACGGATCGCGGTGGCACCCAGGGTCGGGCTGGGCACGCCGGTGAACTGGCCCATAAAGGACCCGATGGCGGTGCGTTTGGCACCTACGATGACGATTGCGTCGGACATGGCGTGCTCCAGTAGAACGAGAAGACGGGAGGGAATGCGAATGGGCGAAACTGCCTGAACTGACCACGCACTGATTCAACGGGTCGGCGGCGTCGGCAGACACACCTTGCTCACCTTGGCATCGGACGATGCCAGCCCCGATTATCCGCGTCTTGGTGCGCTGCGGCAACGCCGATCGGCGCCCGGATGCGCCGCGCGGCCCCGACTTTGGCTGCCACGACGGCCATGGTCAAACCCAGATTTGCGCGCTAGCCTGCGCGCATGATCCCAGTATCCACGATGTGGCTCAGGTTCTGGCGTAAAGACCGTGCAGGCTTGCCTGGCCGGGGATCGGGTCTCGCCCTCCTGGCCTTGAATTCCACCGCTGCAGCGGCCAGCGAGGTTGGACTGGGTCGCTGGCGCGGCTGGTTGTGGGCCTTGCTGCTGCTGGCGGTGCTCGCGGCGATCGTTTGGTTCTGGTTGGAGCGGCGTTGGGCCGCGGCGGCGGCGCGGCAATTGGCGCTGAACCGGCTGCGCACCAGCGAAGAACGGCTGGGCATAGCGCTGGAGTGTTCCGGCGACGAAATCTGGGAAGTCGATCTTGAGGCCCAGACGCTGGTGCGCATCGCGCCGCATCTGGGCGTGGCCCTGCCGCATTTCGATCAGCCGATTCCGTTATCGGAGGTGTTCGAGGCCATCCATCCGGAGGACCGCGATACCTTTATGCAGGCTTTCGCCGATCTGGCCAAGGGCGTGACCCAGCGCATGCAGGCACGCTATCGGATTGCGCTGCGCGACGGCGGCTGGTTGTGGGGGCTGTCGTACGGCAAGATCATCGCCCGCGATGGCGCGGGTCGAGCGCTGCGCATGGCCGGCGCCTCACGCGACATCACCGAGCTGATGGGTCACGAGCAGGCGCTGCAGCAAGTCAACCACGAACTCGAACACCGGGTCGAGAGCCGCACCCGCGACTTGCGCCAGGCCAACGAGCACCTGCGGCGCACACTCGACGACCTGCGCCGGGCGCAGAAGCAACTGGTGGAATCGGAGAAACTGGCCGCGCTCGGCGCGCTGGTTGCCGGGGTCGCGCACGAGATCAACACGCCGCTCGGCATCGGCGTGACCGCTGCCTCGCATCTGGAGACGGAATCGCGGCGGATCGCCGCGCTGCTCCAAGCCGGCAGCATGACCCGTTCCGACCTGGACGCCTACCTAAAGGTCGCCAGCGAAAGCGGCGAATTGATCCTGCGCAATCTGCGTCGCGCCGATCGACTGGTCAAGAGCTTCAAGCAGGTCGCGGTCGACCAGAGCAGCGAACAGCGACGGCCAGTCGAACTGGCCGCCTACCTCGACGAAATTCTCAGCTCCCTGCACCCGCAACTGCGCAAGACCAGCCACCAGGTCGGCATCGACTGCCCACCCGGCATCGTGCTCGACACCTACCCCGGCGCGATCTATCAGATCGTGGTCAACCTGGTGATGAACTCGCTGCTGCACGGTTTCGAGCAGCGCGAGCAGGGCCGCATCGACATCCAGGTCGAAGATCAGGGCGCCGCCGTGCTGCTGGTCTATCGGGACGACGGCGCCGGCATGAGCGAGGAAGTGCGGACGCGGGTATTCGAGCCGTTCTTCACCACCCGCCGCGGCCAGGGCGGCAGCGGGCTTGGCATGCACATCCTGTTCAACCTGGTCACCCGTCTGCTCGGCGGCGAAGTTGCCCTGCACACCGCGCCCGGCCAGGGCGTGCGCTTCGAAATCCGCCTGCCGAGGCAGGTAGCGTCGCCCGTCGTCAGCGACGCGCCGATCGACCCGGGCGCGAACTGATCCATCGAAGTTTGCGAGACAACGCCGTTTCTTATCGGATGCCAGCCGCCCGGCGCCGGGCGGCTGGCAGCTTCGTTCAGGATGCCGGTCTGGTTTCAGGTGGCTCAGCCGGTCGGGCAAAGCGAAACAGCAAGTAACCTGGCCAGGATAGCAATAGCACCGAAAGTACGCCCAGCCAACGCCTGGCGCTACGAATTTGGCAAACGAAAATCAGCGGCAGGGCGTAGAACATTAAAAACAGCAAGGCTAATTGAATAGGAACTGTGGCACCCATTATCTTCCCCGGTTCATGATCGGACGCAACTAATTCTCCCACTAGCGCCCATAATGCAAGTTAAAATATTCCCTGTGCCATTGATCAGACGGATCTCTATGCCCATCATTCCAGCATTGCGGAGTTGTCGATCGATGGAATTGCCTGAGCGGTCTCTGGAGAAATCAAAATTGATTTCAAGTGCCTGCTGTGGAGTATCCGGGATCGGGTTACCCGCACCATCAAGCTCACGCCCTTCGACGAACGTGTATTCAACCTCCAAAGCGTCGTATTTCAACGTGACGCTGGAGCCATCTGGCATGTTTACAACGATAAAAGTATTAGCTGAAACACTCCGCCAGATGTCTGCAACAGCACTGACAAGTGAATGCAGAGCAACAACTACCTGACTGGGCAAATTATGCAAAGTGGGCGTGGCCGTGGTCGCCCAGTTCATCAACCTTGTTCTTTGACCACCAGGACGTGAAACGTCAAAAGCAGACTCAATTCCAACATTGGTTGGTAAATCAACTTCCACCGTAAGCTTCATCGTTCCACCGGTGCGTTGGTGGATATCCTTCAACCCTTGAACCAATTGAATAATAGAAAGTTCAGGCGATTCCTGATATACATACCATTCATAAGTGCCACCAGGTACTGGTTCACGTTCCACTTGATACAACCACACCAAGCCACTTGCGACATTATAAATATAATGCAAGCCGACGCCAGCCTGTCTTGCCCGAACCGACGTGGCAACCTCAGTCGTGCAACTGTCGCAACGAATATTAACATCAGCTGCCTGTGTTGCCGACATCCCAGACACACTTCCGCAGATTAGGAAGGCCAGACTCAGGAAGCGCGGCAACATGCGGATGCGGGGGGGGTATTCATCGTCATGATCTAAAGCTCCAGTGAAGTGCCCACGATTTGGGCACGGCTAATGTAACCATTGGGTACAGTCGTGTCAACAGTCATGAAAGATATGCAGATCAGGTGAGATTCACCGTGCCGATGGAGAAAGCGAGACCGCCCTGAGCGCCAGAGTGTAACTTCTGGGAGCTATGCAATCATCAGGGACCCTACATGTAGGTGCAGGGCTGCGCAGATTTGTTGATTGCTCGTTCGCCCATCAACGATCCGGCACCAATTCACGGATGGCGGTGGCGCGGTCCCAGTGGGCGAACAACAGCTCGACCAGGGCCGGATCGAACTTGATGCCGCTTTGTGCGCGCAGGAATTCGCGGATCGCGGTTTCGTCCCAGGCTTCCTTGTAGCAGCGCTTGCTGCCGAGCGCGTCGAACACGTCGGCGAGTGCGGTGATGCGTCCGCCGATCGAGATTTCCTCGCCCTGGATGCCGCGCGGGTAGCCGCTGCCATCCCAGTTTTCGTGGTGGTCCTCGGCGATGATCGCGGCCAGTTGCAGCAGCGGCAGGCGCGAACCCGATAACCACTGCGCGCCGAGCCGGGCGTGGGTGCGCATGATCGCGGTCTCGGCCGGCAGATGCGGCCCGGGCTTGTTGAGGATCACGTCCGGGATGCCGATCTTGCCGATGTCGTGCAGCGGCGCGGCGTAGCGCAGCATCTCGCGGGCCTGCGCTTCCAAGCCCCAAGCCTCGGCCAGCAGATCGGCGACCATGCCGACGCGCCGGACATGGGCCAGGGTCTCGGCCGAGCGACTTTCGGCCAGACCGGCGAGCAGGGTGACGATCTCAACTTGACCTTCGAACAGTTCGCGCTGCAGGTGCAGGTTCTCGAAGGCGATCGAAACATTGGTGCAAAACACTTCGACCAGCTTGAGATCGAGCGGCGACAGATCCCAGGCCTCGCCCACGTACAGCAGGCTCTCGGTGCGGTGGCTGTCGGTGAAATGCAGTACGTAATGGTCGCGGGTGATCTGGTGGCGCTTGTGCAGATAGGCGCTGCGCAGCGACTCGACGATGCCGACCGGTAGGCTCTCGTCGGCGTTGGCATTGATGAACCGGGCGTAGTCGCCGGTTGCAGCGGCCACGATGAAATGGTCGGGCGTGGCCGACTCTGGCTTGCTGACCTTGCAATACAGGGCACCGCGGTCCATGCCGACCAGGCTGGTGAGTTGCGACAACACCGCCGAGGCGAACTCGTGCGATTCATGCAGCGAAAAGATCTTCGCCGAGGCCGCTATCACCCGCTCCAATCCGCGTTTGTTGGCTTCGATGGTCATGATGTCGCGATAGGCGCGCAGCGTCGCGTACATCATGGTCGACAGTTTTTGCGCGGTGAGTTCGGTCTTTTCCTTGTAGTCGTTGATGTCGTAGTTGGCGATCACGCTTTCTTCCGGTGCCTGGCCGGGTTGTCCGGTGCGCAACACGATGCGCAGAAAGTGGTTGCCGAGTTGTTCGCGGATGTGCCGCACCAGGTCCAGCCCGGCCTGCTCGGATTCCATCACCACGTCGAGCAGCAGCACCGCGATGTCGTCGCGTTGCGCGAGCAGTTGCTGTGCTTCGCTGGCACTGTAGGCGTGGACGAATTCGAGCCGGCGGCCTTCGAACCGGAAGTTGTTCAACACCAGCCGGGTGACGTTGTGAACCTCCGGTTCATCGTCGGCGATCATCACCTGCCAGGGCGGCAAACCGTTGGTGGTCTCCGGTGCAAACAGGTTTTCCATGGTCGCTCTCCGCCTCACGGGCCCCAGCTTCGACCTTAGCATCGGCGGTTATTAAATCAATCACCCCCGTCATCGTCAGACAAAAAATTCCTGGCCGCGGCCAAGCTCCGGCAATGGCCGGTGGCGGCGGATCGCGGTCCGGGTCAGTTATCCGGCGGGCCTGGTCGGCAGGCCCTGCCGTCGAGCCGGCTTCAGGCCGACGCGCAGGTGCGCATGCCGGATCGGCGTGAGCGCCACCGCCAGGATCGGTCGATCATCGACCAGTGGCGGAAATCGCCATAAAAGCTGCGAATCCGCCACTGATCGGCTAGGATGGCTGCGGCCATGATGCGCTCACCGGAAAAACCCGGAACTACCGCAGGAGTCGCTCATGAAAACCCTCATTACCTCCGTACTGCTCGGCCTGGCCGCCAGCGCCGCCTTCGCACTTCCAGCCGAAGTCATGGGTCCGGTCTATGTCCCCGGCCAGTACAGTGCACGCCTCAACCAGGCCAACCAGGAATGGCGGTTGATGCCGATAGCCGAAGCCGACCAGTTTGCAGTCAATCACGATCCAGCCTGCCTGAGCACCGCGGTGCTGCCGAACGGCCTGTGGCTGGTGGTGCACAAGCCACTGGGCGGTCTGGAACTGGTGGCGGCGTCGGATACGCCGCTGGCAGCGGATCAGGCGCCGACGGTGCCCCTGCTGCGCTGCGGCGAAGCCGCCAGTGGCTTGGCCGTGCGGGCACCCGATGCGGTCTTCGATGTACTGGCCGAGCGCGTTGGCGCGGTGCTGATCGATGGCTGACAAGGCCTTTCGGCTCGGCCTGCTCGCGGTCGACGGCTGTCTGCTGTCGAGCCTGGCCGGGCCGATCGACGCGCTCAGGGTCGCGCAGATCCTGGCCGATATGCGCGGCCCAGCCAGCGCGCCGCTGTTCGAAAGCGTGCTGATCGGCGCGCGCGGCGAATCCAGCGTGCGCACCTCGGAGGGAATGCTGCTGAGCGGCGTGGTGTCTTCGGACCGACCGCTGGATATGGTGCTGGTGCCCGGGCTCGGCCTCAGCCACGAGCAGGACGTGTTGGGTGCGCTGGCCCGCTTCGAGCCAGAAATGGAGCTGTTGCGCGATCTGCAACGGCGCGGCGTCCACCTGGCTGGTTGCTGCACCGGTGTTTTTCTGCTGGCCAAGGCTGGATTGCTCGATGGTCGCCGTGCGACCACGGCGTGGTGGATGGCACCAGCCTTCCGCCGGCATTTCCCGCAGGTCAAGCTGGAAATCGAGTCGATCCTGGTCGATGACGGCAAGATCACCACCACCGGCGCTGCGACCGCGGTCTACAGCCTGCTCAACCGGCTGATCGCCGACACCGGCGGCGAAGCGCTCGCCCAACAGACCAGTCGAGTGCTGCTGGTCGATCAGGAACGCCAGAGCCAGGCGCCATATATCACCCAGGCGCTGCTCGAACGGCCGCGCCATTCGATAACCGAAAACGCGCAGCGCTTCATCGATAACCAGCTCAACAACGACATCAGCGTGCAGCAGTTGGCGAGCCACTGCGGGGTCAGCGAACGCAGCCTGCTGCGCCACTTCAAGGCGCACTTCGGGCAGACCCCGATCGGCTATATCCAGCACCTGCGGGTCGAGCGGGCCAAGGCCCTGCTCGAAACCACTCGGTTAAGTTTCGACGAAGTGGTCGAACGCTGCGGTTACCAGGACGTGCCGAGCTTCCGCAAACTGTTCAAACGCGAAACCACACTCACCCCGGCCGACTACCGTGAGCGCTTTCGCCTGCGTGCGCGTTGATTGGGGGCTGGGGGAGAGGGGCTAGATGCTAGGGGCTGGGGCGGGACCAAGCCGCGGCCCGGTTCAGAGGACGACCCAAAGTAGGGTGGATAAGCGCAGCGTGTCCATCGTCGCCTGGGATCAGCAGCGATGGGCACGCTGCGCTTTGCCCATCCTACAAAATCTTCGGTTCCCTGCTCCCTGCTCCCTGCTCCCTGCTCCCTGCTCCCTGTTCCCCGTTCCCCGTTCCCTGTTGCCCCGCACTTCCCGGCAGCGCGCCAATCAGGGATAGTGCAGCACTTCGAGCCTGACATTGGGGAATGCTATGGTCGCTGCGGTCGGTTTTCGTCTGGGCATGCTGTTCGGCATCGGTGGTCTGATTGCGATCGGTTTGATCGCGCGACCAGCGACCGAGTCGTCGGACAAGTCCGCATTGGTCGCCGATATGGGCGACTTCTGGGTGAACC
>JBFXKH010000068.1:0-3008 GCA_050173995.1 Lysobacterales bacterium
AGGCCAGCCCAGAACAGATCAAGCGCTTCGCCAAGGCGCTGACCGACAATCTGGTGCGCCGCTACGCGAGCGCCCTGCTTGATGCCAAGGGCGACAGCACGATCCGCATGCTCGGCGAAACCACGCTCGGCGGGGGCAAGTTCATCCGCGTCAAGACCAATCTGGTCGGCGGCGGTTCGGCACAGCCGGTGGCGGTCGATTACCTGATGCGCCAGGTCGGCGGCGAATGGCTGGCCTTCGACGTGATCGTCGAGGGTATCTCCTACGTGCAAACCTTCCGCAGTCAGTTCGATCCACTGATCCGATCCAAGGGCCTGGACGCGGTCAGCGATGATCTTGAACAGGGCCGGATCGAGGTCGCGACCGATGTCGCCGACAAGTAAGCGCGAAGGCGCGAGCCTGCTGATCCAGGGTCGGCTCGATGCCGATAGCGTGCCCGGCCTGAAGTTGTCCGAATGGAATTTGCAGGGCGTCGAGCGGATCGACCTGGACGCGGTCCCGGCGATCGACAGCACCGGCATTGCGCTGATTGCCGAACTGGTGGCACGCATCGCCGCGCGCGGGCCACGACCGCGGGTGGTCGGCGAGCCGCAGGGCCTATCCGATCTGTGCACGGCCTATCGCATCGCCCCAGACTTCAGCGACTATCCCGATTGAACGCGGGGCCGGGTAGGCGCCGCAAGGAATTTCGGCAACTATTGAATTTCGGCCAGCACTGCTAGCCTGCGGCCTTCCGCCTCCGCTCTGCAGGTGCTGCCATGTTGACCATTCGTCGATCCATCCTGCCTGGGTTAGCCCTGGCTCTGCTGTTTGGTGTTCGCGCCAATGCGGAACAGGCCGCAGGTGCAGCCGCCGCGCGCGCGGTCGCCGACCAGGTGATCGTCTGGCGTCGCGATATCCACCAGCACCCCGAGCTCGGCAATCGCGAAACCCGCACCGCCGCCCTGGTTGCCGCGCAGTTGCGGGCGTTGGGGCTCACGGTCGAAACCGGCGTGGCCAAGACCGGGGTGATCGCGATCCTCAAGGGCGGCTTCCCCGGGCCACGCATCGCCATTCGCGCCGATATGGACGCGCTGCCGGTGGTCGAGGAAACCGAGCTGCCGTTTGCCTCGAAACAGCGTGCGCAATTCAACGGTGCCGAGGTCGGGGTGATGCACGCCTGTGGCCACGATGCGCATACCGCCATGACCCTGGGCGTGGCGACCGCACTCGCCGGCCTGCGCGAGCAACTGCACGGCGAGGTCATGTTCATCTTTCAGCCGGCCGAGGAAGGCGCACCGAACGGCGAAGAGGGCGGCGCCGAGCTGATGCTGAAGGAAGGCCTGTTCGAGCGCTATCCGCCGGTCGCGATCTTCGGTATGCACGTGTTCTACACCTTGCACGCCGGAGAGATCGGCGTCCGCGAGGGTCCGATGCTGGCCGGCTCCGACCGTTTCCAGATCGAGATCATCGGCAAGCAGACCCACGGCGCCCAGCCCTGGCGCGGGGTCGATCCGATCGTGACCGCGGCCCTGCTGATCAATCAGGCGCAGACCATCGTCAGCCGGCGCCTGGATATCTCGACCCTGCCGGTGGTGTTGAGCTTCGGCAGCATCCACGGTGGACTGCGTTACAACATCATTCCGGAGCGGGTGATGCTCGAAGGCACCATCCGCAGCTTCGACGCCGGCATGCGCCAGCAGACCCTGGATGATCTGAACCGGATCGCGGCCAATGTGACCGCCGCCCAGGGCGCCCGCGTCAACAGCTTCATTCCGCTGCCGGGCGCGGTCAATCCGGTCACCCGCAATGACCCGGAACTGACCCGACGCCTGCGCCCCAGCCTGGAACGCGCGGTTGGCGCAGAAAACGTCAAGACCATCGCGCCGAACATGGTCGCCGAGGATTTCGCCTATTTCGCCAACCGCGTACCGGGCCTGTATTTCTTTGTCGGCTCGGTGCCGCCGGCCGAGGACCTGGCCCGCGCCGAACCCAACCATTCGCCGCGCTTTTTCCTGGACGAAGACGCGCTCGCGGTCGGTACCCGCGCCATGCTGCAGATCGCGCTCGACGCCCTGGCCGCCGAATCCGCATTGCCCACGGCCGCGCGATGAACGCCATCACGACCGCGGCCGGCGGCGACTTCATCGAGGTCTATCCGGGCGCCTTGTCGGCGGAAATCTGCGCCCGCGCGATCGAGCAATTCGAACAATGCGGTCTGGCCACGCGCGGCGCGATGGGCTCGGGCGTGGATATCGCGCTCAAGGACAGTTGGGATATCGCGATCAACAACCGCCCGGAATTCGACTGGCTCAAGCTCGCCATCGAAACCGCGGCGCTCGCCGCCGTGCTGCAGTACCTGCGGCGCTATCCGTACACGGTGCTGGCGCCGCTCGCGTTCAAGCGCCAGGACCCGGCGACCGGCGCCCTGCACGCGATCGGTGCCGACGATCTGCGGGCGATGAGCGATGCCCAGTTGATCGCCCTGCTGCGCCGTGCGTTCCGCCCCGGCACGATCAACCTGCAGCGCTACCTGGCCGACCAGGGCGGCTACCCGTACTGGCATTGCGAGCACTATCCCAAGGCCGGCGACCCTGAGCCGCTGGCGCGGGTGCTGCTGTTTTCGATCTATCTGAACGATGGCTTCAGCGCCGGCGAAACCGAGTTCCAGCACCAGGGCCGGCTGATCCGTCCGAAGACCGGCGCGCTCTTGCTCGCCCCGGCCTTCTTCACCCACACCCACCGCGGCAACCGTCCGCAGGGCGGCGACAAATACATCGCCACCAGTTGGATTCTGTTCCAACACCCGGAACAACTGTTTGCCCCGGCCAGATGACAGATGACAGATGACAGATGACAGCGGACCGCGGACCGCGGTCAGTAACCGCCGTCGCCCCGGCGGAAGCCGGGGCCCAGTTTCAGGCGTACGGAAGTCTCCAACACTGGGTCCCGGCGTTCGCCGGGACGACGCCCTCTGCTCTTCCCGTTCCCCGTTCCCCATCCGCCATTCCCCGTCCCCGCGTCGCCCT
>JBFXKH010000068.1:3108-19306 GCA_050173995.1 Lysobacterales bacterium
AAGCCGGGGCCCAGTTTCAGGCGTACGGAAGTCTCCAACACTGGGTCCCGGCGTTCGCCGGGACGACGCCCTCTGCTCTTCCCGTTCCCCGTTCCCCATCCGCCATTCCCCGTCCCCGCGTCGCCCTTCCCCGTTCCCCATCCCCCGCCTTCTGTCCTCCGACCGATCCACTACAATGGGCGATTACCCCATTCCTGCCATTGATCGTGAAAAACAAACTTCGTGAATTGGTCGGGCGCGCCCTGACCACGCTGTCCGCGCGTGGCGAGCTTGAGCTGCCGGCCACGGTCGAGTGGACGATCGAGCGCACCCGCAACAAGGCCCACGGCGATTTCGCCTGCAATGTGGCCATGCAGGCCGCGCGCGCGCTCGGGCGCAAGCCGCGCGAACTTGCCGAACTGATCGCCGCGGCATTGCCGGCCGATCCGGATATCGCCACGGTGGCCATCGCCGGGCCGGGTTTCCTCAATATCACCCTGGCCGCGGATTGCCTGACCGGCACCCTGGCGCGGGTGCTCGATGCCGGTGATCGCTATGGCTTCGCCGTCGCCGGCTCGCGCGAATCGCTGAGCGTCGAGTTCGTCTCGGCCAACCCGAACGGCCCGCTGCATGTCGGCCACGGTCGCGGCGCTTCCTACGGCGCCACGCTCGCCAACCTGCTCGAAGCCGGCGGTTATAGCGTGCAGCGCGAGTACTACGTCAACGACGCCGGCCGGCAGATGGACATCCTCGCGGTCAGCGTGTGGCTGCGTTATCTGGAACTCGGCAACGAGGCCGTGCGCTTCCCGGACAACGGCTACAAGGGCGACTACGTACACGGCATCGCCCGTGATTTGCGGCTCGCGGTCGGTTCGCGTCTGCACCACCCGGCCAGCGTGGTTGCCGCCGACCTGCCGCTGGATGCCGGCCAGGGCGGCGACAAGGAATCCCACGTCGATGCGCTGATCGTGCGCGCGCAGGCCCTGCTCGGCGCGGCCGACTATCGGCTGCTGTTCGAGGCCGGCTTGAAATCCTGCCTGGGCGATATCAAGGACGACCTGGGCGAGTTCGGCGTGACCTACGACAACTGGTTTTCGGAGCGCTCGCTCGCCACCAGCGGCGCGGTCGCGCGCGGCATCGAGGCGCTCAAGGCGCATGGCCACATGTTCGAGAAAGACGGCGCACTGTGGTTTCGTGCCACCGATTTCGGCGACGAAAAGGACCGTGTGGTGGTGCGCGAGAACGGCGCCACTACCTATTTCGCTTCCGACATCGCCTATCTTTGGAACAAGTTCGAGCGCGGCTTCGACCGGGTGATCTACGTATTCGGGGCCGATCACCATGGCTATATCGCCCGGCTCAAGGCGGCCGCGCAGGGACTTGGGCTCGACCCTGGCAAAATCGAGATCCTGCTGGTGCAGTTCGCCATCCTGTACGAAGGCGGGCTGCGCGTACAGATGTCGACCCGCGCCGGCAGCTTCGTCACCTTGCGCGACCTGCGCAAGGAAGTCGGCCGCGACGCGGCGCGTTTCTTCTACGTGATGCGCAGCCACGAGCAACACCTGGATTTCGATCTCGATCTGGCCAAATCGCACTCGGTCGAGAACCCGGTGTACTACCTGCAGTACACCCACGCGCGGCTGTGCGGCCTGTTCCGCCAGGCTGCCGACAAGGGTCTGGCCTACGATCCGGCGCTGGGCCAGGCATCGGCCGGTCTGCTGGTCGAGCCGGCCGCCCGCGACCTGCTGCAACGGCTGATGAACTACCCCGAGGACATCGACACGGCCGTGGCCCATCGTTCGCCGCACCTGGTCGCCACCGCCCTGCGCGAGATCGCCGGGCTGTTCAACAGTTTCTATAACGACACCACCCTGCTGGTCAGCGACGATCGGCAGCGCGCCGCCCGGCTCGCCCTGGCCGATGCCGTGCGCCGGGTGCTGGCCGCCGGCCTCGGCCTGCTCGGGGTATCGGCACCGGAGACCATGTGATGGCCGCAAAACACAAACAGGCCACCCGCTCCAACGGTAACGGCCGCGCGCCGCTGCCGTTCTGGGTGTGGCTGTTGATCGGACTGCTGATCGGGCTGGCCGCCGCCGCCCTGGTGCTGTTCAAGGGCTGGGCGCCGAAACTGCGCGAGCAAGCCCCGCTACCGGCCCTGCCCGGCAAACCGGTGGCGGCGCTACCGGCAGCCACCGCGGACAAACCCAAATACGATTTCTACAGCGTGCTGCCGGAAATGGAAGTGGTGGTGCCGGAAGACGAGCTGAAGGCCGCTCCGGCCGCTCCCGCCCAGGGCGGTGCCGCCACCCGCTATGTGCTGCAGGCCGGATCGTTCCGCAACAGCGCCGACGCCGACGCGCTCAAGGCGCGCTTGATCCTGGCCGGACTGCGCGCCCAGGTGCAGCCGGTCAGCGTCAACGGAAGCAACTGGTACCGGGTAAGGATCGGCCCGTTCAACGACCTGGCCGCCCTCGACGCCGCACGCACCACGCTGAAGGGCAACGGCATCGAGGGCATCGCCCTGCGCGAGACGCAGTGATGCCGATGGTAGGTGGATATGCGCGGCGCAGCGGCGCGAAGTCGGGAGTCGGGAATAGGTTGTGCTGAGCGTAGCGAAGCGCAACGGTTGCGGCCAAGAGGGCGGTCTGGACTGTTGCGCTTCGCTGCGCTCAGTACAACCTATGCTTCTGGACTGTTGCGCTTCGCCACGCTCACCCCAGCCAACCCCGCAAAAAGCGCGGTCAAGAGCGCACAACTGCACTAGACTGAGATTGTGCCGAGCACAGCCCATGTCGCCCGCCACAACTCTGTAACTGCGCTGATTCACCAGCTCACGGGGTGTAGTCATGAAACCACACGTTGTTGTTTTCAGGATGGCGATCGTTATCGGCTTCCTCTGCCTGCTTCCATTGCAGGCCAAGGCCCAGAGTTGTTTCGATGTGTGGATGCCAACGGAGGTTCAGTACCTTCCGCCAGCCCATCCAGGTGAGCCCGCGCTGCTTTCCTTTGGCCCTCCCACTTGCCCTTGGGCGGTGGGCGGCGGATTGGCGCCCCCAGAAGTGATTGTCAGTGGCAGCGACATCTCCGTGTGGGCACTGATCATGGATACGTCGGGCATGGGGGTTTCCTTGCCCCTGCACCGCATCGAAATTGAAACCGCGCTGCTGGCACCGGGAAACTACCAGGTGCATGCGAACTTTGAGCTGCTGCCTGGACCCAACCTGTTCGTCAGTTTCCCATTGGTGGTTCCGACCGGATCGGCATCGGTTGCGGTACCGACCAACAACTCTACCGCCTTGTTTGGGCTTGGCGCGGTGCTGTTGCTGGTGGCAGCCTGGCGTCTGCGCGGCCGACCGGCTCTTCGCTCAACGCCGCAGTCACACCGCTGACGCCGGCGGTGACGACGCTGGCCGCGTTTGGTCGCGCCCTGCCGCTGCCACGATGACTATAATGTCGTGTGCCTTCGTCCTCAAAAAGTATTCCAGCGCGGAGAAGAAAATGATTTCTAGGCGAACGCCTTATCTCATGGCCTCGGTGCTGGCCATGGTTTTTGCCATCGTGCCGTTGGCTGCGCATTCGCAGTCCTGTTTTGGCCAATGGGACCCGGTGGACGTGCATTATCAGGCACCCGCCTCGTCTGCGGGGAATGCGCTATTGTCGTTTGGTCCGCCGACCTGCAATTTCGTGCTTGATACAGAAACGCTGCCGCCGGAAATCGACGTTGTGGGAAGCGCAATCAGCGTGCGCACGGTTTTGGTCGATTTGACCGGGATCGGTGTGCCGCCACCCGCGCACCGGATCGAGGTGCCGATCGCACCGCTGCCGGCCGGCAGTTATCAGTTGCATGCAAGGTTCGAGATGTGGTTGAGCGCCGGCGGCATCCGGGTCGTTGACGTGGACTTTCCTTTGGAGGTAACCCAGGGACCGGTGCTCACCGCGCTGCCCATCGACTCACCGATGCTGCTGATCGGTCTGAGCGCGATGTTGTTGTTGATTGGCAGGTGGTACCTGCGCCGATAGTGGGTTGGCAGTCACTCGAAGCCGCTGGCGAACAGAATGTCGAGTATGGCGCGGCCGCCGATCCGGTACAGGGTATTGCCGCTGAGGAAATACAGGGTGCCGCCCGGGTCTTCGCCGAAGGCCACGGTGACGCCGCTGATGCCAGCGGTGACGATGCTGGCCGCGGTCGGTTGCACCCAGCCGCCGATTCCCTGATCGACCGAGAAGCGCAGACCGCTCGCCCCGGCATCGCCGTAGAAATACACGCCCTGCAGGTTGGCGTCCGGGCCGCGGTAGCGGTAGCCGCCGGTGACCGAGGATCCGGGGGTGGTATTGGACGTGGTGCAGCCATTGCCGCTGTTGTTGTATTCGATGATCGGCGCCACCACGCCAGGCTGCGCACAGAGATTGGGGCAACTGCCGCGGACATGATTGCCCTCGCACAGCCTCCAGGCGAAGTTGCTGCCCCCGGTATTGCCGGCCGGAAGCAAGTCAATTTCCTCCCAGTGGGCTTGGCCGACATCGCCGATAAACAGATCGCCGGTCAGGCGATCGAAGCTGAAACGCCAGGGATTGCGCAGGCCGTAATGCCAGACTTCGTCGCAGCCGCCCTGCGGGTCGGCGCCGGCAAACGGGTTGCTGGCCGGGATCGCGTAATTGGCCGCGCCATCGAGGCGGGCGCCGCACAGGCCATTGGCCCCGGCCGGGGTGGTGTTGTCAACGTCCAGCCGCAGCATCTTGCCGAGCAGGGCGCGGGTGGTGGTCGGACGGTCGGGGACCGAATTGCCGTCCGGATCGGTGAAAATCGCATCCGAGGCACAACTGCCGGCATTGTTGAGGTTGGCCGGGTTCAAGGTCTGCGCACGGTTGCAGTTGTCGTTCGCATCGCCGCCATCGCCCAGCCCGAAATACAGGAACCCGTCCGGTCCGAACACGATATTGCCGCCATTGTGGTTGCCAAAATCCTGGTCGACGCGCAGGATCACCACGCAGCTCGCCAGGTCGCCGGCGCTGAGCGCATTGGCCTGCGGATCGGCAACCGTGTAACGGGCGACGATGGTGTCGCCGTCGATCCCGCTGAAACTCACGAACAGCCGCCCATTGCTGGTGAACTGTGGATGGAAGGCGAGCCCGAGCAGACCCCGCTCACCACCGGAAACGAAGCCGGTATTGGCCAGCGCCCCGCCCTCGGTCTCGGCGCATTGGGTGGCGGCATTGCTCAGGGTGAAATACGCCGTGCCTTGCAGCGCCTCGTTGACCAGCACCCGCGCCACGCCGCCTTGCTGGATCACGAACAGACGGTTGCTCAGGTCATTGGCGTTGAAGATGCCGACCGGCCCGGCCAGGCCGGTGCTGACCACGGCGGTGACCGGAATATCGCCGGGGGCGGGCTGGGCCTGTGCGACCGGCAGGGGCAGAAAAAAGCCGGCGAGGGCGAGGCAGGCGGCATACCGGAAGTATGTGGGCAATTCGTTGCGGCGCATGGTCGGGTTCGCTCGTGGGGCCAGACGGGCCGGAATTGTAACCGTCGGCGACCGGCCGGTCTGTGCGCCTGCGCAGGTTTTGGGCGCTGCCCGGCGATTTGTGGGAGCGACGGGTACGTCGCGACTTGGCTATCGAGGATAGAGTCGCGACGTGCCGTCGCTCCCACAACAGCCGCCGTGATCGCGGCGGATGGCACTTGGCTATCGAGGATAGAGTCGCGACGTGCCGTCGCTCCCACAACAGCCGCAGCGCCAGCGCTGGTCTGTCATCGGTCCTCGGATCGGCGCTTGAGCCGGATCAAGGCCGAGATGTCCTCGTTGCCGTGGCCGCGCCGCTGTAGCTCGGTGTAGTCGGCGAGCGCCTTGTCGACCACGCTGTGATCGACCCCGGCCGCCGTGGCCAGGGCCTGCACGATGCCCAGGTCCTTGCACAGCAGCGACAGTTTGAAGCCGAGCTCGAAGCGGTTGTCGAGCATCGACTCACCGCGCTTGTCCAGAAACCAGCACTGCGCGGCGCCGCCGAGCAGGGTCGGCAGCAGCCGTTCCCTGGGCAGGCCGAGTGCCTCGCCCAGGGCCAGGCCTTCGCAGACCGCGGCGGCGATCCCGGCGACCAGCACCTGATTGACCGCCTTGCTGCTCTGGCCGGCGCCGACCGGGCCCATGTGGGTGACGCGGGCGGCAAAGCAATCGAGTACCGGGCGCATCTCGGCCAGGGTTTCCTCCTCGCCCCCGGCCATCACCGAGAGCCGACCGTGGATCGCGCCTTCGACCCCGCCCGATACCGGGCAATCGAGAAAATCCGCGCCGTGCGAGCGCAGCATCCAGGCGGCCTTTTCGGCGCTGGCCGCGGCGATGGTCGAGGTGTCGATCAGCACCAGGCCCGGATCGGCGTGCTGGGCCAGGGTATGCGCCAGGCCGAGCACGTCGGCATCGGCGCTGACCGCACTCACCACCACCTCGCACAGCTGCGGCAATTCCGCCGGATCGCGCACCGCGAGCACCCCGGCGTGTGCGGCGGCGAAGCGCTCGGCCTTGGCGTGGCTGCGATTGCAGACCGCGACCAGCAGGCCGGCCCGGTGCAGGTGTGCGGCCATCGGCGCGCCCATCGCGCCCAGCCCGACCCAGCCAACCTTGATCATGTCCACGCTCCGTCCAACCGTGGCCATAAGTGTAGGGTGGATAAGCGCAGCGCATCCACCGTTTGCACGACGGAGCGCAGCGCCAGCCGTCGCCCCGATCAGAGGACAGAGGAAGCCGTCGCCCCGGCGGAAGCCGGGGCCCAGTGTTGGCTACGGCGAGAAAATCAAAAGCACTGGGTCCCGGCGTTCGCCGGGACGACGGCCCGTGCGGTCTTCTGTCTTCTGTCCTCTGGTCAGTCCCCTGTCCTCCGTCCTCCGTCCTCTGTTCGAGGCGACGCCGCGCGCCTTGCTATGCTCGCGCCCTTATCGCCAACCCGGACCTTGCCGAACATGTTGAACCGATGGGCCGATCGCATCGAGGGCCTGCTGCGCGCGCTGGAGCGCGGGTTGGGCTGGTTGTTGCTGGCGATGCTGGTGTCGATGTTCGTGAGCGTGCTGCTGCGTTATCTGCTGCCCTTGTTCGGCTGGCGCTTCGAGTCGATCGCTTTGTCCGAGGCGGTGCTGGTGCTGCATAGCACGGTGTTCATGTTCGGCGTGGCGGTGGTGATCGGCAGCAATCAGCACGTCCGCGTGGATCTTTTGCACGCGCGCTTTTCGGCGCGCACGCGGGCGCTGATCGAGTTCGCCGGCAGTCTGTTGTTGCTGCTGCCGTTTGCGCTGCTGCTGATCGTGCAAAGCTTTGGCTATGTGGCAGCGTCCTTCACGATGCGCGAGTCCTCGCAGGAGGCCAATGGACTGCCGGCCTGGTATCTGTGGAAGGCGCTGATCCCGCTGACCGGCGTGTTGCTGCTGGTCGCGGCGCTCGGCCAACTGTTGCGGGCCGGGCAGACTTTGCGGACGGGCGCCGCGGACCGCGGGGGGAACAAGCCATGAGCGGTGGCGAAATTGCCCTGCTGATGTTTGTGGTGCTGTGCGCGGCGCTGCTGATCGGCTACCCGGTTGCGTTCACTCTGGCCGGGGTCGGCCTGGCCTTTGCCGCGATCGGCAGCCTGAGCGGGGCCTTCGAACCGGCCTTTCTTGCGGCGCTGCCGAACCGGGTGTTCGGCATCATGGGCAATGCCACCCTGCTCGCGGTGCCGCTGTTCGTGTTCATGGGCGTGACCCTGGAGCGCGCGCGCATCGCCGATGGCCTGCTGCAATCGCTGGGTTCGCTGTTCGGCGGACTGCGCGGCGGACTGGCGGTGGCGGTGATGCTGGTCGGCGCCCTGCTCGCCGCGTCGACCGGGATCGTCGGTGCGACCGTGGTGACCATGGGCCTGATCTCGCTGCCGACCATGCTGCGCTTCGGCTACGACCCCAAGCTCGCCAGCGGCACGATCTGCGCCGCCGGTACCCTGGGCCAGATCATTCCGCCCTCGATCGTGCTGGTATTGCTCGGCGACGTGCTCGGCAACGCCTACCAGCAGGCCCAGCTCAAGCTCGGCGTATTCAGTCCGAAGTCGGTGTCGGTCGGCGAATTGTTTCTGGGCGCGCTGTTGCCCGGGCTGTTGCTGGTCGCCTGCTATGTCGGCTATATCCTGTGGGTGGCCTGGCGGGAACCGCTCTGTGCCCCGGCCCTGCCGCCCGATCAGCGCAGCGCGATCGGCTGGCGTTCCCTGCTCCGGGCCCTGTTCGCGCCGCTGGCACTGATTGTGACCGTGCTCGGTTCGATCCTGTTCGGCCTTGCCACCCCGACCGAGGCGGCCGCGGTCGGTGCGGTCGGCGCCCTGCTGTTTGCCTGGGCGAGTGGGGAACTGGGGCTCACTCGGCTGCGCGAGATCATGCAGAACACCGTGCGCGTGACCGGCATGGTGTTTGCAATCCTGCTCGGCGCCGCGGTGTTCTCCCTGGTGTTCCGCGGCTTTGGCGGCGACGACGCGGTCCACGAGCTGCTGACCGGCCTGCCCGGCGGCAAGTGGGGCGCGCTGATCGCAGTGAATCTGATGCTGTTTGCACTCGGCTTCGTGATCGATTTCATCGAAATCATCTTCGTGGTGGTGCCGATCACCGCCCCGGCCTTGCTCGCTTTGGGCGTCGATCCGGTCTGGCTCGGGGTGCTGTTCGCGGTCAATCTGCAGACCAGCTTTCTGACCCCGCCATTCGGTTTCGCGCTGTTCTATCTGCGCGGTGTGGCGCCACCGGCGGTGCGCACCGCGCACATCTATCGCGGCGTGCTGCCGTTTATCGCCCTGCAACTGCTGGTGCTCGCCGTGCTCGCGCTGTGGCCAGGACTGGCTACCTGGCTGCCCGGGCAGTGAGTGGAGTCACGCTTCCAAACCGGCTCGGGTAAGATTCATCCATGCCAAGCCATTGCAACATCGCCGCGCACATCGATGAGATGGCCGCGCGCCAGCCGGATCGCGCGGCGATCCATTGTCCGCGCCGCTTCGGCGGCAAGGCGCCGCCCGACTACCGCAGCATGAGTTTTGCCGAACTGGCGCGCGAGACCGATCTGATCGCCGCTGGTCTGGTCGCGGTCGGGATCGGCCGCGGCGTGCGCAGCGCGTTGATGGTGCGGCCTTCGATCGAACTGTTCGTGTTGATGTTCGCCTTGTTCAAGGCCGGCGCGGTGCCGGTTCTGATCGACCCCGGCATCGATCGGCGCGCGCTCAAGCAGTGCCTGCGCGAGGCGGCGCCAGAGGCGCTGATCGGCATTCCGCTGGCGCAGGCGGCGAGCCTGGTGCTGGGTTGGGCTCGCGCCAGTCTGAAAAAGCGCGTCACCGTCAATGGTCGGCGCTGGTTCTGGGGCGGACCGGACTACGCCCGCCTGCGCGCGCTCGGTGCCGCCGCCGGGCCGTTCAACATTGCCGACACTCGCGCCGACGAACTGGCCGCGATCCTGTTCACCAGCGGTGCCACTGGCGTACCCAAAGGTGTCGAGTACAGCCACGGCCAGTTCAACGCCCAGATCGAGATGATCCGCGGCACCTTCGGCATCTGGCCGGGCGAAGTCGATCTTCCGACCTTTCCGCCATTTGCCCTGTTCGATGCCGCGCTCGGCATGACCAGCGTGATTCCGGATATGGATCCGACCCGGCCGGCCAGTGCCGATCCGGCCCGGCTGGTGGCCGCGATCGAGCGGTTCCAGGTGACCACCCTGTTCGGATCGCCAGCACTGATCGATGTACTCGGGCGTTACGGCGAGCGCGAGAATATCCGCCTCGGCAGCCTGCGCCGGGTGCTGTCGGCGGGGGCGCCGGTGATGCCGGACACGGTCGCGCGGATGATGAAGATGCTGCCGACCAAAGCCCAGCTGTTCACGCCCTATGGCGCCACCGAATGCCTGCCGGTGTGCGCGATCGAAGGCCGAGAAATCCAGGCGGTGGCACACCTGACCGCCGAAGGCGCCGGCATCTGCGTCGGTAAGCCGCTGGTCGAAAACCAGGTGCGACTGATCCGGATCGTCGATGGTCCGGTCGACGAGGTCAGCGTCAACAACGTGGTGGCGCGTGGCGTGGTCGGCGAGATCGTGGTGATGGGTCCGGCCATGAGCCTGCGCTACTACGGACGGGAGGCGGCCAACCGATTGGGCAAGATCCACACCGAACTGGGCACCTGGCACCGTATGGGCGATCTTGGTCGCATGGACGACCAGGGTCGGCTCTGGTACCTGGGCCGAAAGGCGCATCGGGTCGAAACCGGCAACGGGTTGTTCCTGCCAGAGGCGGTGGAGGGCGTGTTGAACAGCCATCCGCAAGTGCGCCGTAGCGCGCTGATCGGCTGGACCGATGCCGGTCGCACCGTGCCCGGAGTCTGCATCGAACTGCTGCGCGCCGAGGACCGCCGCGATTGGGAGTCGATCAAAAAAGAGCTTCGCCATCTGGCCAGCCGCTTTGCGGTGACCGCGCCGATAAGGCATTTCTTCCTGCATAAGGGCTTCCCGGTCGATATCCGCCACAATGCCAAGATCGACCGAACCGCGCTGGCGCGGTGGGCAGTGCGGCAGAAGCCGTAAACTGGCGGCGGCGAACTTTGACCATGGCAATGCCGGGGTAGACGGGCAATGAAGATTCTGGTGACTGGCGGCGGCGGCTTTCTCGGTTCGCACTTGTGCCAGCAACTGCGCTTTCGCGGCCACGAAGTGGTCAGCATCGCGCGCAACCGCTACCCGCTGCTGGATTCGATCGGCGTCCGCCAGATCAGCGGCGACATCAGCGCGCTGGATCCGCTGCTGGTCGCGACCAAGGGCTGCGACGCGGTCATCCATACCGCGGCCAAGGCCGGCATCTGGGGTAGCCTGGCCGACTACACCAGCGCCAATATTGCCGGCACCATGGCGGTACTCGGCGCCTGCGAGATGAACGGCGTCGGCAAGCTGGTCTACACCTCAACGCCGAGCGTGGTGCATACCGGGGTGGATATCGCCGGCGACAACGAGGCGCTGCCCTACGCCCGCGAATTCAAGGCGCATTACCCGGCGACCAAGGCCGCCGCCGAACAGCAGGTATTGGCCGCGAACGGGCCGAACCTGGCCACCGTGGCCCTGCGTCCGCATCTGATCTGGGGGCCGGGCGACAATCACCTGTTACCGAAGTTGGTGGCGCGCGCCCGCGCCGGGCGGCTGCGCTTTGTCGGGCCGTCGAAAAAGATCGACACCATCTACATCGACAATGCCGTACAGGCACACCTGGACGCACTCGACCGGCTGCAACCCGGCGCGGACTGTGCCGGCCGCGCCTACTTCATCTCCCAGGGCCAGCCGATCCTGCTCGACGACATGATCAATCGCCTGCTGAAAGCGGTCGGCCTGCCGCCCGAACAGCGCCGCATCTCCCTGCGCACGGCGATGATTCTCGGCAGCGTCTGCGAACAGTGGTACCGCCTGACCGGCAACCGCAACGACCCACCGATGACCCGCTTCCTGGCCGAACAACTGTCTACCGCGCACTGGTTCGACATCCACGCCGCGCGCCGCGATCTGGGCTATCAGCCCAAAGTCAGCCTGACCGAAGGCCTGGTGCGACTGTCGGAATGGTGGATGCGCGAAGGCAAGCAAAGGTATGGCTGACAGCGGTTTTAGGTTTTAGGTTTTAGGTTTTAGTCGTAGGTCGGGTCAAGCGCCGCAGGCGCGGACCCGACAGCTTGCAACCTTGCCGCGGGCGTGAAGATGTCGGCTCCACCGCTGCGCGGTTTGAGCCGACCTACGCCTAAAACCTAAGCCTTACATCCGTTCTCAACCAATCCGTAAAGCGCATTTTTCGGCGCGCCGGAAATGGCAGCGGCCAGGCGTACCGCGCTGCTCGCCGGCAGTTCCTGGCGTAGCAAAGCGAAGATGCGCTCGCCCTCGGCCAGTTGGCGGACGCTGGCTTCGGCGACTGGCGCCCCGGCGACCAGCAGGACGATTTCGCCGCGCTGCTGATTGGGGTCGGCGTTCACGCGGGTGACGAGTTCGCCCAGACTGCCGCGCAGCACGGTTTCGAAGGTCTTGGTCAGCTCGCGCGCGATCACGCCGGCACGCTCCGGGCCGAACACGACGACCGCATCGCCGAGTGTCTCGGCGATGCGGTGCGGCGCCTCGTACCAGATCAGGGTGCGCGGGTCGCCGGACAGCGCCTGCAGGACCGCGCGTCGGGCCGTGGACTTGGCCGGCAGAAAGCCCTCGAAGCTGAACCGGTCGCTCGGCAGTCCCGCCACCGACAGCGCGGCGATCAACGCACTGGGCCCGGGAATTGGCACCACCGGGAAACCGGCCGCGGCAGCCTTCTGTACCAGCCGGAAGCCCGGATCGCTGATCAGCGGCGTGCCGGCATCCGAAATCAGGGCCAGGTCCGCGCCTTTGGCGAGTAGGGCGATCAGCGCGTCGCTGGCCTGTTGCTCATTGTGGTCGTGCAAGGCGAACAGCCGCGCCTTGCTGCCGATCGCCGAAAGCAAGGGCGCACTGTGGCGGGTGTCCTCGCAGGCAATCGTGTCCACCGCTTGCAGGGTAGCGATCGCCCGCGCAGATAGATCGTCGCGATTGCCGATCGGTGTCGCCACCACGTACAGGCGGCCGGGCGACAGTAGTTTGGTTTCGTGCGCCATGGTTGTCGGTCACCGGGTTCAGGGCTTCGGTCCTGCGCCTGGTTGGGCGCGGCTGGCCTGCGCCGCTATCATCGTCGCCCGGGCAATGAATAGCGAGTGGGCGATGCAAGCGAGCAAGTGGGCGGGACCCTGGTGGCTGCTGTCTGGCCTGCTGCTGGCCGGCTGCGCGAGCGTGCCATCCACGCCACCGGCTGCCGAGGCGGCGGTGGCCACCGCCGCGGTCAGCGACGGCGATCTGGTCGCTGCGGCCCAGGAATACGAACGGCTGGCCGCAAACAACCGCCGCCAACGCGGCCATTATCTGCTGCTCGCCGCGGAAACCTGGCGCGACGAGGGGCGGCTCGACGAGGTCGCGCGTGTGTTGGAACCGCTGCTGCGCAAAAAGTTGAGCGCGGCCGAGGCGCTGAATTACGACCTGTTGCAGGGCGAGGTGTTGTTATCGCGCGGCGAGGCTGCTGCCGCCGAAACCCTGCTGACTGTGCCGGCAGAAAGCATTCCCGAAAACCGGCTGAATCGCTATCTGGAACTCAGAGCGCGGGCCTTGGCGGCCAACGACAAACTGCCAGACGCAGTCGCCGCGCGCCTGCGACTACAGTCAAGGCTGGCGCCGGCCGAGCGCGAGGACAACCGCAACCAGGCCTTGCAGTGGCTGGCGCAACTGCCGATCGCCGAGCGCGAACAGATCCTCGCCAGCATCGAAGCCGACCAGCCACTCAGGCTCTGGTACGAACAAAGCCTGCGCGTGCAGGCGCTGATCCCGGCGCGGGCGTCGATCGCCGTTTCCACGCCGGTCGGCACGCTGAGCGCCGGCCCCGACGGCACCCTGGTCGCCGAAGGCTACCGCAGCCCGCGACCGGTTGCGCTGTTGCTGCCCCTGAGCGGCGAGTTCGCCAGCGCCGGTGAGGCGCTGCGCGATGGCTTCATGGCGGCCCGCTTCGCCGATCGCAGCGGAGCGCCGGCTACGGTTGCGGTGATCGATTCCGGCAGCGACCGCGCCAGCGCAGTGGCGGCGCTCAAGGCCGGCATCGAAGCCGGGGCCCGCGATATCGTCGGACCGCTGATCAAGGGGCAGGTCGATGCGGTATTCGCAGCCGCTCCACCCGATGTGCGGGTGCTGGCACTGAATCAGTCCGAGTCCGAGGTGACGCCGCCGGCCGGGCAATTCCAGGCTGCGCTGGCCCCGGAAGAAGAAGGCGCCATCGCCGCCGAACGGCTGCGTGCGGCCGGGATCGAACGCGCCGCCGTGCTCGCCTCCGACGAAGACTGGGCGAACCGCGCCGGCGCGGCGTTCGCGGTGCAGTTCCGCGCCGCTGGCGGGCGCATCATCGGGGTGCGCCGCATCGCACTCGCGGCGATCAAGTTCGGCGACGACTTGGACGCGCTGTTTGGTCCACCGCAGTTCGAGCCCGAACCCCTGCCGCCTGGTGTCGAACTGGGCACCGGGCCGGCCGCGGTAAAACAGCGCATGCTGCCGGTATTGCCGCCGGACGGACCGCAGGCCTTGTTCCTGGCCATCCGCAGCAGCCAGGGTCGGATGCTGATGCCGCAATTGCGGGTGCGCGGACAGGACGGCGTAGTGGTCGTTGCGACATCGCACATTTATACCGGCGAACCCAACCCGCGTGCCGACGAAGACCTGGAAGGCATCAATGTATTGGACGCGCCCTTCCTGACCGAAGCCGGCGATGCCGTGCTGTCCCGACCACGCATGGCGGCTCGCCTGCCCGGCGCCGAACGAAACCCAAGATTGTTCGCTTTCGGCATCGACGCCTGGCGACTGCTGCCCTGGCTCGATTACCTGCGCGCGCAACCGGGGCGTTATCTGGAAGGCGCGAGCGGGCAGTGGCTGGCAGATGCGTTCGGTCGCCTGCGGCGGCTGCCGGCCGGCTTCCGTTTTCGTGGCGGACGCTTGCAGCCGGCGGCGACACTATTGCCGGCCAGCACCGGCAGCGCCCTGCCGCAATCGGCACCGGCTGCGGATGCGCCGCCCAGCCAGTGAGCGATCAGCGCGCCAGCGGCGATGCCGGGGAAATCGCGGCCGAACAATTCCTGCAGCGCGCCGGCCTGCGCACGGTCGCGCGCAACGTCAGCTATCGATGCGGTGAACTCGATCGGATACTGATCGATGGCGACACCCTGGTGTTCGCCGAAGTGCGGCTGCGCAGCGGCGGCGGTTTCGGCGGTGCCCGCGATTCGGTCGGTCCACGCAAGCAACGCCGCCTGATCGCTGCCGCGCAGTGCTATCTGCAGGCGCACCCGGCCCTGGCCCGAATGCCTTGTAGATTCGACGTGCTGGCCCTGTCCGGCCCGCTCACCGCGATCGAAATCGAGTGGATCCGCGATGCGTTTCGGGTGGGAGATTAGGGGCTAGGGGCTAGAGGCTAGAGGCTAGGAAATTGCGGCATAGGTTGTGCTGAGCGCAGCGCAGCGCAGCGAAGCGAAGCGCAACGAAACGAGCGGCATAGGTTGTGCTGAGCGCAGCGCAGCGAAGCGAAGCGCAACGAAACGCAGCGCAACGATAGACTTGATGGCGCGCTCCGCCCCGTTGCGCTGACCGGCTCCGCCGTTAAACACCGCTGCGCTCAGCACAACCTATTTTCGCCCACCACCCATCACCCGCTGCTCGCCTTCCACCTCCGGTCACCCATGCCGAACACACTCTCCAACGCTTTTCTCGAACACCTGCGGCAGATCTTCGGCGCCGACGGCCAGAGCATCGCGGCCGCCGATTGCCTGAGCTATGGCTACGACAACTCGCGCCAACAGGCGCTGGCCCAGGCGGTGGTCTGGCCGGGCAATGCCGAGCAAGTGCAGGCGCTGGTGCAACTCTGTCGTGCCGAGCGGGTGGCGCTGACCGCGCGCGGCCGCGGCACCAACACCACCGGCGCCAGCGTGCCGGTTGCAGGCGGCGTGGTGGTGAGTTTCGAACGCATGCGCCGGATCATCGAAATCGACCCGGACAATCGTGCCGCTCGGGTCGAGCCGGGGGTGCTCAACGCCGACCTGCAGGCCGCGCTGGCGCCGCACGGCCTGTTCTGGCCGCCGGACCCGACCAGCGCCGCCTATTCCAGCATCGGCGGCAATCTGGCCTGCAACGCCGGTGGCCCGCGCGCCGTCAAATACGGCGCCTGCCGCGACAACGTGCTGGCCGTGCAGGCGATCGCCGGCAACGGCGACTGGCTGCGCTGCGGCGCGCGCACCAGCAAGGGCGCGACCGGCTATGACCTGGTGCGTCTGCTGGTGGGCTCGGAAGGCACGCTCGCCCTGATCACCGAAGCCACACTCAAAGTGGTGCCGCTGCCGGCCGGCCGCAGCAGCCTGCGCGCGCGCTATCGCACTGTCGATGCCGCCGCCGCCGCGGTCGCCCGGATCATGCGCCAGCCGAGCACGCCATCGGCGCTGGAGTTCATGGACGCCACCGCGCTGCGCCTGGCCCGTGAAGTCGGCGGCGCCGACCTGCCTGCGGCCGGCGCGCTACTGCTGATCGAAGTCGACGGCAACCCCGACACCCTGGCCGCCGCGGTCGCCGCGGTTCGCCACGCCGCCGAAGGCGAGGGCTGCGACGCGGTAGAGACCGCCGACAGCGCCGCCGCCGCC
>JBFXKH010000069.1:0-19170 GCA_050173995.1 Lysobacterales bacterium
GGCGATGGCCAGCGAGGCCGAGCAGTTCCGGCGCAAGCTCGGCTACGCCAGCGTGGGTTCGCCATCGGTCGAGAACCTGGGCCGCTCGGCGGCGCTGGCCGAGCAGTTCGAAGCCGACCACCCGTATGCGCGCAAAGGCCAGATCCTGTGGCTGCGCAACCGCGGCGGGCTCGATCCACTGCGCAACACCGTGTCCTGGGAACGCGCACAGTGGAATGCCCAGCAACTGGAACCGGCCTACGGCGCGGTCAATCCGCACATCCATCTGTACGCCACCGACCAGTGGAGCAACGACGGCGCGCCTTGGGCGCGGGTGGACTGGAACCAGATTTTCACCACCGGCCCGGGCTGGGCGCGGCTACTCGCCAGCAACCTCAATGCCTGGCTGGACCTGTTCGAGTGGTGGACCATCCACCGGCAGTCGCCCGAGGGCGATATCGGCGGCGGCTGGAGCGACGATGTCGAAATCCTGCCGGCCTTCGGCCTGATGGCACTGGCCCTGCCGGATAGTTCCGACCTGACCCGGCTCGGCTTCCAGCGTTTTTCCGATGGCATCTGGAACTCCAGCATCATCGACCAGGCGGCCGGCTTCCAGGCGCAATTCGCCGATATCGAACACGTCGCCGAACCGACCGGCAATCTGCTGCACGTCTCGGCCCTGCTCGATTACGGCGATCCGGAACGGATCGAGCGCATGCTGAACAGCGAGCGCACCTTCCGCGATGTGTTTCTGAGCGACCCGGCCGACAGCCCGTTCGGCCACAGCCATTTTCTGGCCAATATGATGAGCTCGACCAGCATCGCCGCCGGTAGCGCCTTCGCCGCCGACCTGCCGCTCAGCGGGCGAGCGACCAATCCGTTTCCATTCCTGATCTGGTACGCGGGCAACCCCGGCGCCACCGCGCCGCTGGAGGCCTGGACGCGCTCCTGGCTGGAAGACGCAGCGCGCAGCGACAACGGCAAACCGGTCGGGGTATTTCCGAACGCGGTATGGACGCCGACCGATGGCATCGGCCTGCCCGACGGCAACTGGTGGGGCGAAGACACCAGCCACGGCCAATTCAGCGCCATGCCCACCTACCAGTGGTATCCGTACAGCCTGTCCGGATTTTTTCATACCTGGACCGGCGACCCGGCGTTTCTGGCCCCGTTCGATGCCATAGAGACCCACACCAACGCCTGGATCGGCGCCGGCCAACCGGCCAGCGCCGCCACGCCCCCGGCCGGCCAGGAAAACATCTGGGCCGGCGGCGTGTTGAAGGCCTCCGCGGTCGGTGCGATCAGCAATACCCGGCTGCTCATCGGCAACGCGATCAACAGTGCCTACCTCAACAACTTCGCCAACGGCTACGCCAGGCTGTTGTTGAACCCGACCAGCCCCGCACCGCTTGCCGCGCTGCAGGCACCGGCCGCGAAATTGACCGCGAAGTGGCCGTACAAGACCACCGAAGGGGTGATGACCGACCGCATCCTGGAACCGGGCTGGGCCGACGTGATCTCCTACTACATCGGCGCCGATGTGCTGGCCACCTTTTTCGGCATGCCGGCGCAGGCGGTGAGCTGGGGCAATAGCACCCGGCTGTTCGCCGCCGCGGTGACCGCGGCTGGACCCGACCGGCTGGACGCCAGCCTGTACCTGTTCAGCCCAGCGACGCGCACGATCGATCTGCATCTCTGGCAACTGCGCCCCGGCTTCGACTACACGCTGGAGGCCGGCCCGGCCGCTGGGCTCGGGCAGGCGCCGAGCCCGGTCGCCCAGAGCATCCCGTTCACCCTGGCCCGGCGCGGCGATGCGGTCAGCTTCGAGCTACCCGGCAATAGCCAGTACGCGCTGCGCATCCGGCCGCGCAATTCGCTGCCGGCGCCGATCCTGCCGCCGGCGCCACAGGCCGATCTGGGCATCCATGCCCGCGACCTGGCCTTCGACGCGGGCAGCGGCAGTCTGAGCGCCCGAGTGCACAATATCGGCGCGGTCGATCTGATCGATATCACCGTCGCAGTCCACGATGGACCGGACAGCGGTGCGCCGCTGCTGGCCAGCCAGAGCCTGGCCAGCCTGAACGCCCCGCTGGATCTGCAACCGCGCTTCGCCGACCTGGTGTTTCCTGGCCTGGCCAGTGGCAGCGGCACCCTCACCCTGAGTCTGGCCCCAGCCGCCGGCGTCAGCGAGGTCAGCATCGACAATAACCAGGCCAGCATCGTGGTCAGTGGTGCCGGCCCGGCACTCGAACCGCCGATGATCCTGGCGATCGATCCACCCAGCGCCAGCCCCGGCACCAGCTTGACGCTCACCGGCCAGCAGTTCGAACCGGGCATGACGGTACACGACGCCGGCGTGCCCGCGCCCAGCCTCACGCTGACGGTGATCGACGCCCAAAGCGCGCAATTGCAGATTCCCGGCAGTCAGCCGGCCCCGACCACCCTGCTGCTGTCGCTCGCCAACAGCGTCGGCCTGGAAAGCAATGTATTACCGGTGGCCGTCAACCCGCTGGCCGACGCCATGTTCGCTGACGGCTTCGAGGATTAAGCGCGGCGCTTTCTCGCTTCCCGCATCTCGATTCTCGCCAAAATTCAATCCGCCGCGGCGCGCAGTCCAAATTTCTCCAGGCGCCGATACAAGGCGCCGCGGCTCAGGCCCAGTTGCCGGGCGGCCTGCTGCACATTGCCCGCGCATTGTTCCAGGGCGGCGCGGACCATCAAAGCCTCGGCCTGCTCGATGGTCGAAGCCGACGCGCCCGAAGTCGGAGCCGGCGCTTCGCCGGCACCGGCGGGCAAGGCAGCCGCGACCGGGGCCAGGCCGAAGTCGGCAATCAGATCGCCATCGGCCATCAACACCGCACGCTCGATTACGTGCGACAGTTCGCGCACATTGCCCGGCCAAGGGTAGGCGAGCAGTTCGCGCAGCGCCGAGGGCGCGATGCGCAGCCCATCGCGCTGGTACTTGTGGGCGAAGCCAGCCAGAAAGGACTCCGCCATCCGCGGCAGGTCTTCGGGCCGTTCGCGCAGCGGCGGCAGGCGGATCTCCACGGTGTTCAGCCGAAACAGCAGGTCCTTGCGGAAGCGGCCGCTGGCGATTTCCACATCCAGGTCGGCATTGGTCGCGGCGATCACCCGCACATTCACCTTGAGCGTGCGCGAAGACCCGACCCGCTCCAGCTCGCCGTCTTCCAGCACGCGCAACAGCTTCGCTTGCTGGGCGAGCGGGATATTGCCGATTTCGTCCAGAAACAGGCTGCCGCCATCGGCCAGTTCGAAGCGCCCGACCCGATCCTGCTTGGCATCGGTGAACGCGCCCTTGACGTGGCCGAACATCTCGCTCTCGAACAAGGGCTCGGGAATGCCGCCCATGTTGACCTTGATCAGCGGCGCCTGCGCGCGCGCCGAGCCGGCGTGCAGACGCCGGGCAACCACGCCCTTGCCGCTGCCGTTCTCGCCCAGGATCAGCACATTGGCATCGGCCGGCGCAACCCGGCGGATCAGCTCCAGCACCGGTCGCATCGCCCGCGATTCGGCGATAAACGCTGCGTCCTCGCCACCGCGCAGCAGGGAGTTTTCGGCGTCCAGTCGTTGCATGCGCCGCCTGGCCAGGCCGAGCGCGGTCTGGTTGGCGAGCACCGTCAACAGGCGGCGGTTTTCCCAGGGTTTTTCGATAAAGTCGCCGGCACCAGCGTGCAAGGCCCGCACCGCCAATTCGATCGAGCCCCAGGCGGTCATCGCGATCAGCGGCAGGCCACCGTCGAGCTGGTGCAGTTCGGCGATCAAGGCCAGGCCTTCTTCGCCGGAAGTCGTGTCACGACGATAATTGAGATCGAGCAGCGCAGCATCGAAGCACTCGGCCTTGACCCGCGCCTGCGCCTCGGCGGCGCTGGCGACCGCGACGCAGGCGTAGCCTTCCGACTTCAGCAACAACTGCAATGCCTGCAGCACATCCGGCTGGTCGTCGGCGATCAGGATGCGCGGGCTCATCGTGGGCTTGCCCACGGATTGAAAACCGTTACACCCATCGTTTCGAAATCCCGCACATTACGGGTGGCGACGGTCAAGCCGTGGGTCAGTGCCGTGGCCGCCAGCAGGGAATCGACCAAGGTCAGCGCCCGCCCCTTGCGCATTGCCTGGCCACGTCGGTCGCCCCACAATTTCGCCGTGCCGATATCGACATCCAGGATGCGCCCATGAAACCTCGGTAGCACCACCTGTTCGAGCCAGGCCCTGAGCTTCCCGGCGCGCGCCAGATCGTCCAGTCGACTGATACCTTGCTGGATTTCCGCCACGGTGATAACGCTCAGGTGGCAGCGTGGCGAATGTTGTTCCTGATTGAGCCAGGCGAGTACGGCCGCGTCCGGCCTGGGCCGCGTCGGTTCCGAGATCGTGCAGGTATCGAGCAGAAATCCGGCGCTCACAGATCGACCGGCCGGTCGACTTCGTCGATGCGCTTGAACAGTTCGTCGGGATCGATGTCCAGATCGCGCGGCGCGGTGCGCATCAGAAACGTACCCAAGGGTTCGATCTGGGTCTGCAATTTCCGATAGTCGGCCAGCGACAACAACACGGCGGTGTCCTTGCCATGCACGCTGATGATCTGCGCGCCCTGGGTTTCCGCCGCCCTGACGACTTCACTCAAGCGGTTCTTGGCCTCTTGCATCTGCCAGCTCATGGTCGGCCTCCGATCGATTCTGTCTAGACTGTCTAGATTGATGTTAGCGCAAACCACTGCCAGCGGGCCGTAGTCGATCCCCCACAGTCTGCCGGCTGCCGCGGGTGGCTACAACACCACCAGATGCTCGGGCCGCGCGCCCGGCACCGCGCCCAGGGCGATGCCGGCGTCGAAGCTCACGAAGCGCCCCTGATGCTGCACCGCCATCGCCAGCAGGTACAGGTCGGTCAACTGGCGTGGCCCGTGCACCCGCTCGGCAAGAATCCGGCCCGGATCGAGCACACTGACCTCGTCCGCCCAGAAGACATGATGCTCGGTGGCGGTGGCGGCACGCAGCCGGGCGATCGCCTGCGCCGGGCTGATCGCCTGCGGATAGGCCGGTTGGCTCATGATCCGCACGCAGCCATTCTGGGTGATCGGGCAGGACGCCCAACCCTGGCCGATATTCTCTTCGAGCCAGGCCCGCGCCGGCCGATGGTGAACGTGCGCCCGATCCAGCAGCGCGATCAGCACATTGATGTCGAGCAGCGCCCGCATCACTCGCCGGCTTCGTCGCGCAGGCGGTCGATCAAGGCGTCGGTCACCACCACCCCGCGTTCGGGCAGGGGTTCGAAGCCGTAGAAGGCCGCGGCTTCGCCCACCGCAGCGGCAGCCGGCAGCGAACCCATGTTCAAGGCCCGCCGCGCCAGATTGGAAATCACCGCGCCCGCCGAGCTGCGCTCACGCCGCGCCAGAGCTTTGGCCGCGGCCAGCACGTCATCTTCGATGTCCAATGTGGTGCGCATGCATCTAATGCTAGCGCATCGCTAGGTTGATGCCAAGACGCGCGCCGTTCTGGCGCTTGCTTAATCGCATGAGATACATTACATTCGATGTATGAAGACCATTACTATCAATGTAAGCGAACCGGTTTACGACGACTTCCGCCGCGCCGCGCAAACCCACGGCCGACCGACCTCCGAGCTGATTCGCGAAGCCATGGAAGACTACCGCCGCGATCGCCTGCGCCCGCAGCGCGATCTGCGCGGCTTCCGCCCGCAGTCCTTGGGCCGCGTTATACAGCCGCTGTCGAGTGACGACGATTTGCTTACCGAAATGCTCGATCCATGATCGGCGCCGACACCAGCTTTCTGATCGGTTTGGCGGTGCGCGAACACCCTTCGCACGCGGCCTGCTGGGCCTTGTTCGAACGCGAGATTCTCGGCCAACCCGGCAGCCTGGCGATCGCCCCGCAGGTGCTCGCTGAATTCGCCCATGTCGTCACCGACCCGCGTCGCTTCGAGCGCCCGCTCGACATGGCGGCGGCGCTGGATCTGTGCGAGCAATGGTGGAGCGCCGCCGAATGCCGCCCGGTATCGGTCGACGCCGAGGTCGGCATTCAATTTCTGGCCTGGATGCGCGAGCACCGACTCGGCCGCAAACGTCTGCTCGATACCCTGCTCGCCGCCTGCTATCACCGTGCCGGGGTCGCGCGCATCGCCACCAGCGACTGGCGCGATTTCGCGCGTTATGAGGTATTCGATATCGTCCGCGTGTGAAGCCCCGCATCTGAATCAGGATCGAGCGCCATGCCCGAACACACCCCGACACCACTGCCCGAGTGGTCCGCACTGGCGGCATTGCTCGACGATGTCCGTCGGCCCGGCGACTACTTCGCCAGCGGCCGGATCGAGGTGCCGATGCCGTCGCTGCATGTCGATGGCGTCGGCAGAATCTCGTTTCCGGTTCCCGCCGCACAAGCCCGCGCCCTGATCGAGCAGGCGGCCGAGCGCGCGCCGTACGGTCGCGGCGCAGCTACCGTGCTCGATGACCGTGTGCGCCGGGTATGGCAGGTGCCGCCGACCCGCATCCAACTGGCCGGCAAGGCCTGGGACGCAAGCCTGGCGCGTGTCGTCGCGCAGATGGCCGATGGCCTCGGTTGCCAAGGCATCGCGGTGCGCGCCGAACTGTACAAGCTATTGATCTACGAGACCGGCGATTTTTTCGTGGCGCACCGCGATTCGGAAAAATGCGCCGGCATGTTCGCCACCCTGGTGGTGGCACTGCCCTCCGAACACGCGGGCGGCACGCTGTGCATCCGTCACGCCGGGCGCGAGGCGCGCGTGGACCTGGCCAATAGCGAGACCGATGAACTGCAATTCGCCGCCTTCTACGCCGACTGCGAGCACGATGTGCAACCGGTGCTGTCGGGCTACCGGCTGTGTCTGATCTACAACCTGGTTCAGGAACCGCATCCACGCCAACCGCTGTTGCAGGCACCGGATCACCGCGCGCAGATAACAACCGCGATCTGCGCGATACGGCCGATCGAAGCACCGACCCACGCCCGAAGGACATCGCCGCCGCCATCCGCTTGATCTGCGCCGTCGCCGCGCGCTGGCGCCCCGGTGCGCCCAACGAGGGTGTTCATCTGGCGCAACTGTTGGGCCATGCCCAGGCAACTGCCGATGCCGCCCTGATCGAACACCTGTTCTCCACGCTGCTGCTGGCACGCTACAACGGCTTGCAGAACGCCGTGATCGACGGCTGCGCTCAGCAACTCGATCGACCGCGCCGCCTGCCATTGTTGTTGGCGCTGTTCGGGCAGCATGCCGCCGCACGCCCAGCGGCCTGTCTCGCGCTGTGGTTGACGTTGGCGAGCCGCGGCGATGCCGACCCGGCGCTGATCGACGCCCTCGCCATCGGTCTGGTCGCGCATCTGGCCGGGTGCAAGCCGGATGATCGACGCCCGCACTACCGTTTCGAGATGCAAACGCGCGATGACTGGCCGAACCACGACAGCGATGATGACGACAGCGATGACGATGTCGCCGACCTGATGCGGTTCGGAAGCAACCGCAAGCAACCGCCGGCACCCACGCTGAACGCCGACCTCGTCGCCGCGTTCATGATTGCGCTCGGGCAGAACGGCCTCACTGCGCAACAGGCGCAGGCCGTGGACGGCATGAACGCCAACGTCCGCGTGTTCGCACCCGAATCGATCCTGCTACCGGCACTGGAGCAAATCGCCGGCAACGCGTACTGCGACGCCGCATCCACAACGCTCTGGCGCCACTGCGCTGGGCATTACCTCGCGCGCAGCGAAACCCCGCCGCGACCACCACTCGACTGGGCGCGCGCGGCCGATCTGGCCGACCATTGCATCGACTGCCGGGAATTGCAGGATTTCGCCCGCAACGGCCAGGCACCGACGCATCGCTTCCGCCTGCGCGAAGACCGCCGCCACCATCTGGAGACGCAAATTCTCAACCACCAGCTCGACATCGCCACCAGCACCGAACGCAAAGGCTCGCCGCACACCCTGATCTGCACGAAAACCCGCGCCAGCTACGAACGCGCCGCCCTCCAGCACCAGAAAGATCGCACCGACATGGCGCGGCTGCTCGCCGTGACCGAGCGCATCGGCGTGGCGGATACCGCGCTGAGCGAACGGTTGCGTATCGCATTGGCAACTGGCGGCTGACCCACACTGCGCAGCAGGTCGGCGGCAACGCAACGTACTCGAACACGGCGAGAGCGCCGATCGGATCGAAGGCCTGGCAGATGGAACCCGTCTCGCAATTGCACAAGCCCGCGCTTGCAGACGCGGCTTGACCCTGAAAACGCGTCGGTGCCAGAATCGAGCGCATGAGCCAAGCGATCAAGCCATCAGCAAAGCGACCGCGGCAGGTCGCCGAACAGGTCGCCGGCCTGGCCCGCGGCATGCTGGGCGCCGATACCAAGGTGTATTGGTTCGGTTCATGGCCGGAAGGCCGGGCCGTCGAGCGCTCGGACGTCGATGTCGGCATCATCGCCAGCCAGCCGATCCCGCTCGATCAACTCAGCCAACTGCGCGGCGCGGTCGAGGAATTGCCCACGCTGTACATGATCGATCTGGTCGATCTCAACGCAGCCGGCGCAGAGCTGCGCGAGCGTGCCATCACCCGAGGCATCCGTTTGTGAGCCAGCGGCGTATCGCTTTTCGTCAAGCGCTGAAGCGGCTGCGGGAAGTGCTTGGTGAACACGAAACCGCAATCACCCGCGACGCCGCAATTCAGCGCTTCGAGTTCAGCTTCGAGCTGTGTTGGAAAGCGATACAGGAAGCAGCGCGTGGTGAAGGCATCGACTGCGCGTCGCCAAAGGGATGCGGCCGTACGGCTTGGCGCCTTGGCTGGATCGACAGTGAAACCGGCTGGCTGGCGATACTCGAAGACCGTAACCGCACCGTGCATACCTACGACGAAAACCTCGCCCATGACGTCTACAGCCGCTTGCCTGCACATCTGACGCAGTTCGAAGCGATTGCCGCGGCGCTCCCAGCCGAAGACACTTGAAGCGCTATCCATGCCGCGATGCCCAGACGCACTGCGATGCGATGCCGTTGCGACAAGTCCATGGCGCCGACAGAATTGTGGCTACTCGTAGCGCAACGCGGTCATCGGATCGACACGCAGCGCGCGCCGCAGCGGAATCAGGCTCGCCATCAGCGCTACCACAATGATTACCGCCACCACCAGAGCGAACACCAGGCCGTCGTAGCCCTGGGTTTGCAGCAGCGGATCGGCGAGCAATCCCGACCATGGCAGGCCAAGAACCAACCCAATCGCCAAGCCGACGGCAACCTGCCATAGCGCGCGCCGACTGATCACTGCCGAAATCTCGCGACGGCTGGCACCAATGGCTCGACGGATGCCGATTTCACGGGTGCGTTGTACGACGCCAAAGGCGAGCACGCCATATAGTCCGGCAGCGGCAAGCGCCAGCGCGAGCAACCCCATGCCAGAGAAGACTTTGGTCAGTACCACCGGGCCAATGCGACCCATCTCGATCGCCCGTTGTTGCGTCTGCACCCGATACACCGCGGTATCGGCGTCTTCGGCACGCACCGCGGCGGCCAGCTTCGGCGCGAACGCTAGCGCGTCGCCACGGGTTCGCACCGAAACGGTAACGGAGCGTTGCGGATGTTGGCGCAGCGGCAACAGGTACACCGGGCGCGGCGGATCGTCGGCGTCTTCCAGATGCAGGCTCGCCACCACCCCGACCACGGTATAGGTCTCGGTGTCCGACTGCGGATCCACCCGCAAGGTCTGTCCCAGCGGATCACGATCCGGCCACAACGACTGCGCAAGCCGCGCATCGACCACCACCACGCGCCCACTGTCGGCTTGATCGCGCTCATCAAATAGCCGCCCGGAAAGCAGTCGCAGCTGGTAAGTGTCGGCAAAGCGATCATCAACATGCGCCGCCAGTGCCAACGGGTAACCATTCGCCGGTTTGGCAGCGCCGAGCGCCGCGATTTGCCGCTCGTCGCCGGCACTGGTGCCGGGCAACGTGGTCGCCGCGGTGGCCGATATCACCTGCGGATCGCGCCGTAGGCGATCGATCACGCGATCAAAGAATTGCACCTGCACGGGGCCATCCGGGAATTTCTGCGGGACCAGACCAACGCGGCCGGTGAGGATCGTTCGCGGGTCGGCACGCGTGCCGAAATCGAAGTTCAGCACCCGATCCATGCCACGGATGAAGGTGCCGGCGCCGACCAGCAACATCACCGTCAACGCGACTTCGGCCACCACCAACGCGCCGACCAGCCGCGCGAAGCCGCCGCTGGACGAGCCCTTGTCGCCGTCGCGCAGGGTGTCTTGCACATCCGCCCGAGATGCGCGCCATGCCGGAACCAGCCCGGCGAGCAATGTGGTGAACAGCGCTGCGGCGGCACCGAAACCCAGCATCCGCGCATCGATCGAAAAACTGACGTAATAGACCGGTGCATCGCCGTTGGCGCGGAACACGTCGAGAACCCATTGTCCGCCGTAGTGCGCCATGACCAGGCCAATTATCACGGCCAGCATGCTCATCAACAGACTTTCCGCCAGCATTTCGCGCAGCAAGCGCGCGCGTGATGCGCCCAGCGCGCCACGGATTGCCAACTCGCGACGGCGTGTCAGATGCTGCGCCAATTCCAGGTTCGCGACATTGACGCATGCGAGCACCATCACCAGCACGCCAGCTGCGAACATCACCCACACGAAACGTCGGGTCATCTCGTCGACGAAGCGCAGGGTCAGCGGCTTGAGAACCAGACGACGGTCATCTTGCTGCCCGGATAGCGTCCGCCCCAAAGTCTGCGCCACCGCCTCCAGTTCGGCGCGGGCCTGCGACACCTCAACACCGGCCTTTAGGCGCGCCACAATCTCGGTGTCCTCGCCCTCTCCGACCTGGAGCCGGCGTGGAACAAACACCTCGCCGTAGAACGGAAAGGCAAAGCCAACCGGCATCACGCCGATGATGGTAGCCGCCTCACCGTTGACACGAATCGCCCGACCGAGAATATCCGCCGCCGCCGCAAAATCCTGCTGCCACACGCGCGCACCCAACAGCACCGCCAACGGCGCTCCGGGGCGGTCATCGGCGGCGCTGAAGGCACGACCCAACATCGGTTGTACCCCCAACAAATCGGTCATTCGATAGCCCATGCGGGTGCCGTTATAGCGTTTGGGTTCGAAGATCGCACTGGCGCGACTGATGTTGATCGTCGCCTCCTCGTAAGTCGCCGCTGCCTGATAACTGCGCAGCTCCGGCATCAGCTTCAGCCAGTCATCGCTGTCGATTTCACCGACACCCACGTTGTCATCACGGGCATAGCCAACCGCCACCAGCCGATCCGCCTGCGGAAATGGCAGCGGCTCGATAATCAGCCCATTGAGCAACGACAACATCAGCAACATGGAGCCCAGCCCAAGCCCCAGCACGCTGATCGACAGTACCGAAAAACCGGGTCGGTTGAGCAAGCGACGCGCCGCCTTGTGCAGTCCAGTAGACATCAACGAAATCCTCGATGGCTAAAACTCACTGACATGCTCATTCCTCGCGCAACGCCTCGGTCGGCGCGATCCGCAAGGCCCGCCGGATCGGCGCCGCGGCAGCACCGGCGAGCGCTGCCGCCATCACTGCCAGCGTACCGAGCACGCTGAACGCGCCGACGCTGCTGTCGCCGTACAACGACTGGCTGAGCGGGCCGACCAGCAACAAGGCCAGGCCGATGCCGAGCAGCGCACCGATAGCCGCCCAAAGCGACAGTCCACCGATCAGCACGCGCACCACGTTGCGGGTGGATGCACCAAGGGCGCGACGCACGCCGATTTCGCGCACCCGCTGCGTCACCAGGCTGCCGAGCAGGGCCGCGAGCCCGGCCGAAGCCAGCACCAGGGCGATAGCCCCGAGCGGCGCGAACAAGCCGAGCACCATGCGCGTCCAGGCATTGGCGCGCCAGCGCAGATCGGCGAAGCTGCCAAGGTCGGTGAGCGCGAAGTCGGGATCGATAGCGCGTGCGACTTCGGCAAGGCGGGCGGTCGCGGCCGCAGCATCGCCGCGAACCCGCGCGCTCACCGCCAATTCATGCACCGGCGCCCGCGCCACCGGCACGAATACGCTGGGCCGGTCGGCCCCGCCAACACCGCCGAGCCGCACCGGCTCGCTGACCCCAAGGATTGCATACTCGGTCACCCCGCCCGAATCGTGCAGTGCGAATCGACGCCCAACCGGATCCGCATCGCCGAACAACGCCGCAGCGAATGCCGGGTCGATCACCGCGACCGGGCGTTGCTGGTCGATATCTTCGGCGGCGAACCAGCGACCGCTACGCAGTCCGAAGCCATAGACATCGCGGTAGCCCAGATCGACCGGCGCAAAATCGGCGTTGGCCTTGACCTCGCCGTTGGCAACGTCGCGATTGGAGGTAAGCCCGACCGGAATATTGCCCGACACCGTCACCGCCGCAAAGCCCGGCTCCGCGGCCAGCGCTTCGCGCAGGCGCTGCGCGAACACGCCTTTCCCGGCCGGGTGACCGCTGTTGAACTGGGCCACGACCACCGAGTCGGTTTCCATCCCGAGTCCGCGCTGCATCTGCATGCGCGCGCCATCGACCGCTTGCAGGGTCACCAGCACGGTCACCACCGCGAGCAGCGTCTGCACCCCGAACAGTAAGCGCCCGAAGCGCGACAGCAGGCCACCGGCGCTGCGTGCGCCGCTGCGTAGTTCCAGCGCCAGATCTCCGCGCCGCAGCCGGCGCCAGGTCGGCACGGTCAATACGCCGACCGCCAGCATCGCAACCACACCGGCAATCGCCAGCACCTGGGGCGATAGCGCAAGCGCGATGTAGAGCGGCTGACCGTTTTCGTGGGTCCACAGGTACTGATTCAATGCACTCAATGCCCACTGGCTGGCAATCAGCGACAGCAGCCAGGCGCCTGCCGCCAGGACCACGCCCTGCATCAGCAGGCCAGACAGCACACGGCCGGATGTCGCACCCAGCGCGTGGCGGGTGGCAAGATCGCGTCCCCGTCCCTGCCACTGCACCAGCAACAGGCCACCGGCATTGCTGGCCGCGAGCAACATCACCAGGCCAGCGACCACGGTCAACACCAGCGCCAACATTTGGGTTGCAGGGTCCGAACTGCCGGTGTCGCCGAAAACCGGCTCGATCCGCAACGGCTTCTCCCGTGCGGCATCCCCCAATTGCCTTTCGCGATCCCGCTGGTGCGCCGCCAGTGCCGCCGCGATCTGCCCAAAGCGGGACGGATCGTCGACGCGCAGCAGCATTTGCCAAGGTCGCGGCCAATGCATGCCGAGCGATGGCAGATGCACCGCGCGATAAACCTGTTGCTGAAACGGAAACGCCCGACGCGGCGGCAACACCCCAACCACGGTCACCGGCACCCCGTCGAGGCGAATCGGTGTACCCAACACGGCGGGATCGGCAGCGAAGCGCGAGCGCCACAGACGATCGCCGATCACCACCACCGGCGCGGCATCGGCGGCAAAATCGGCCGCAGTGAACCCCCGGCCCAAAGCCATCGGCCAACCCAGGGCAGCGAAAAGATCGCCATCGACCAACACGCCGCTCGCCAACTCGGCGCGGGACGGGTCTTGGCTGTTGTGGCCGGCGACATTGAAGTCGTTCCAGCGCAGCAATACCGTGTCGGCCAGCCCCGGCAAGTCGCGTCGCAGCGCCAGCGCCTCCGCGCCCGGTAACCGCAGCGAATCGGCACTTCCCTGCCCGGCCCCTAGGCCGTAAAAGCCCTCGCTGCGGGTGTCCTCCGGCACCACACCGGCCACCGTTTCGACGATCGCGGCAATGGTCGCAACACCCGCCAGGCCACAGGCCAACACCAGCACGACCGCGAGGTTGGCCAGCGGGCGTGCACAGAGCAGGCGCCAGGCATCGAGCAGGGCCGAGCGAAACACGTTCATGGCATCACCCGTTGTGCCTGCTGGGGCTTTGGTCGGCGCGTCTGGTTGCGCGGCGCCAAGCGACGCAGCATCGCCACCTCGGCCACGTCGGGCGGCACCGCATTGCGGCTGGACCTCATCGCTCATGCCTCCCGACCGGCGCTACCGACCGCGCCACGCAGTTCCTCACGCAATTCTCGGCTGCGAGCGATCTCTGCATCGAGCCGCGATTCTTCGTCGTGGCGCAGTTTGTGCAGGGTCTGCTCGTCGACGATCCGGCCATCGAACATGAATATCTTGCGATCGGCGAAGTCGGCGTAGCGCGGGTCGTGGGTGACCATGCAGATGGTCGCGCCGCCGGCGTGCAGCTCGGCCAGCAGGCCCATCACCGCCTCGCCATTGCGAGAATCCAGGTTGCCGGTGGGTTCGTCGGCGAGCAGGATCGCGGGCTCGCCAACCAGGGCACGGGCGACCGCGACGCGCTGTTGCTGTCCGCCCGATAGCTGCGCCGGGTAGTGTTTGACCCGATGCGCCATGCCGACCCGCGCCAGCGCCGCCAACGTGCGCTCGCGTCGTTCGGCCTTGCCGATGCCGTCGCGGTAAGTCAGCGGCAGCTCGACGTTTTCGAACACGCTGAGATCGCCGATCAGGTTGAACGCCTGGAAGATGAAGCCGATCTCGCGATTGCGGATGCGCGCGCGCTGGCTGGCACTGATGTCCTGCACCGGCACCCCGTTCAGGGTGTAGCTGCCGGAAGTCGGCGTATCGAGCAATCCGAGGATCGACAACAGGGTCGATTTGCCGCAGCCGGATGGCCCGGAGATCGACACGTACTCGCCCTTGGCGATCTCGAAGTGCATGTTGGCGAGCGCGTGGGTCTCGACCTCGTCGGTGTAGAACACTTTGGCCAGATCGGTCAGATGGATCAGGGGTGGGGTGGGTTCGGTCATGGGTTTTCCGGCTATGGGTTTTCGGTTTTCGGTTTTCGGTTTTCGGTTTTCGGTTTTCGGTTTTCGGTTTTCGGTTTTCGGTTTGATCGTCGCCCCGGCGTAGGCCGGGGCCCAGCGTTGGATAGGGTCGCGGCCTCGACGGCTGGGTCCCGGCGTTCGCCGGGACGACGGCTTTCCCGCTTCCCGCTTCCCGCTTCCCGCTTCCCGCTTCCCGCTTCCCGACTCCCGCCTCCCGCTACTCAAGGCGCAGTCGATCATAGGCGTCCCATGGCGAGGTGTCCGATAGGATGACCTGGTCACCGACGTTCAGACCCTTGAGCACTTCGACCCGATTGACCGAGGCACGGCCGAGTCGCACCGGTACGCGCCGCGCTACGCCGCCTTGCGGGTCGATGCGGAACAGGCTGATCTCGCCTTCGCTGCCGGCGTAGGCCGGGCGACCGACATGGATGGCGTCTTCGATCGTTTCGATGGTGATGGTGCCATCGACCGAGAGATCCGGGCGGGCACCGGGCGGTAGCGCGCCATCCAGCTCGACATCGACCTGCACGCTGCCATCGACTACCGCCGGATCGATCCGTACCAGGCGACCCGGCACGATGCCATTGCGGGTATCCACCACGACCGGCAGGCCGAGCCGCAGGTCCTTGGCCTGGGTTTCGGCGATGCGCAGCTCGGCGATCAGCACATCCGGCACCGCGACCCGGGCGAGATTGGCGCCGATGGCGATTTGCTGACCTTCCTGTACCGGCACCTGCTGCAGCACGCCCGCGATGCCGGCGCGCACGGCAAGCCCTTCGGCCTGGCGCTGGCGCAGGGCCAGGGTGTTCTGCAATTGCGCGATGCGCGCCCGATCGGCGCTGAGCTGCGCCGCCACCGTACGCGCGAACATGTCGGCGCGTTCGCGCTCTATCTCGCTGCGCACTTTCAGACTTTCGGCAGTCAATTGGCTGCGCCGATAATTGATGTCGGAGACAATGCCCTTGCGATTCAGGGCCGCTTCGGCCTCGGCCTGCAGGCGTGCCGCCTCGTACTCGCCGTCGCTCTGCACGCGCTCGGCGCGCTGGTCTAGCTCGGCGCTCTTCAGTGTCATCCGCCGTGCCGCGTAATCGGCCTCGGCAGCGGTCAGCGCGGCGCGCGCGGCGAGCAGGGCGTCCTGCACTTCCGGGTTGCTGAGCTCGACGATCAGGGTGTCGGCCGCGACCGCGGCACCGGGCTTGACCAGGATGCGCTCGACCCGGGCGCTGGATGCCGCGGCGATCCAGCGAATCTCCTTGGGCACCAGCACCCCGGGTCCGCGCACTGCGCGCTCGAACGTACCGCGTTCGACGCTATCGACCCAAAGCGCCGAACGCGCCACCCCGGGCGCGGCCGGCTCCATGCGGGCAAATGCCAGGCCAAGTCCCGCCAGAACCAGGGCGGCGCTTGCCGCGATGATCCACTGGCGTTGGTGCTTTCGTTTGAGCAGGTCGGGGCGTGCAATATCCATGACACCGACAATGCAGATCGCGTGCCAAGCCGGCAATGTCCTCTATATCATTGTTTTTACTATCGTTATCCGTGGGACGGCGAAGCCGTCGCAGCGTCTGTGTCCAGTTTCGGACAGAGCCGCTCCGGCGTTGGACAGTGACCGTGCGGACCCGCGCCACAGTTCGCCCATGGTCGCTTTACCGCGCGACCCGCAACGGCGATACGGCGGCAGTGGCGTTCGCCGCCTCGCGGCACTAGTCTTTGACCCTGACCGCAGAGGTAAGCGCCTTGACCACCGTGCTACTTACCGAGAACTCGATCACTCGCCGCCGGGCCATGTCCTCGGTGTTGTCCGGCGCAGGCTTCAGCGTCCAGGCGATCATCGGCTTCGAGGACTTGCTCGAATTCCTGGAACGGATGCCGCGCTCGTCCAGCGAAGTCAGTGCAATCGCGGTTGGCTGGCCGGACTACGGCGAGGCCAAGGCCGACGAAATCTTCGATCTGTTGAGCCGCGACCAGTTCGAACACCTGCCGGTCCTGGTGCTGGCCGATTCGAACAGCCCGGGCGCGGTCAACTGGATGATGAAACGTCCGCGTTCGGCGCTGCTGAACTGGGGCGACTACAACGAGGCCGGCGAAGCCCTGAACAAACTGCTGCGGCCGACCCAGAGCAGTCCAGCGCCGGGCGAAATGATCGAACACCGCGGCATGCGGGTGCTGCTGGTCGATGATTCGGCGACGGTCCGGCTGGCTTTCCATAAGCTGCTGAGCAAGCAGGGCTACCTGGTCGAGGTCGCCGCCAGCGTCGCCGAAGGTCGTAGCAAACTGGAAGCACAGACCTTCGACATCGTGGTCACCGACTACTTCATGCCGAACGAGAACGGCACCGAACTGATCCGTTCGATCAAGCTGGCGCCCAACTACAAATCGACCATCTGCGCGGTCATCACCGGCACTTACTCCGACGAGGTGATCAGCGATTCGCTGGCTTCCGGCGCGATCGAATGCATGTTCAAGAGCGAATCCAAGGAGTTGTTCCTGGCGCGGCTGCATTCGCTGGCGCGCATGGTCCAGGACGGCAAGGCGATCGACGCCGAACGCCGCCGCCTGCAGGGAATACTCAGTTCGGTCGGCGACGGCGTGTACGGCGTCGATCGCGATGGCATCATCGAATTCGTCAACCCGGCGGCGGTCGACTTGCTCGGCCATTCTTCTGGCGACGATCTGGTCGGTCATTCGGCCTACGAAAAATTCCACCATGCCTTCGAGAACGGCGCGCCGATGCCGAAGAGCGCCTGCTTCCTGTCGCAGTGCTACCAAAATGGCTCGCAGGTGCCGAACTGGCAGACCCTGTTCATCACCGCAGCGCGCCGCCCGATCCCGGTCGAGTGCACGGTTTTTCCGATGCTGGTCGACAATGTGCGCAAGGGCTCGGTGGTCGCGTTCCGGGATATTTCCGCGCGCCGCGTGCTGGAAGACGAACTGCGCTGGCAGGCCAGCCACGACTCATTGACCAAACTGCACAACCGCGCGTTCCTGGAGAGCCAGCTCGAACAGGAGGTTACCCGGCTCAAGCGTTCCGACCAGACCTCGTTGCTGCTGTTCATCGATGTCGACCGCTTCAAGTACATCAACGACACCGCCGGCCACAGCGCTGGCGACCAGTTGCTGATCGAAGTCAGCGCACGGCTGAAATCACGGCTGCGTCAGTCCGATCACCTGGCGCGCATGGGCGGCGATGAATACGCGATCATCCTGCGCAATGTCACCGGCCAGGACATCGACGTGATCGCCGACGAGTTCCGCCGCTCGCTGACCAACACCCCGTTCGTGTACGCCGGCAAGAGCTACCGGATCACCGTGTCGGTCGGCGTGGCGCGCATGGACCGGCTGACCGAATCGCCAGCCGAGGCAATGGCCAACGCGGATATTTCCTGCCACCTGGCCAAGAACGCCGGACGCAACCAGACCCATGTGTTCTCGCCCGAATCCGACGAGCGCGCCAGCATGGACATGGAGCTCGGCTGGTCCTCGCGGCTGGAAGATGCCCTGCGCAGCGATGGTTTCGTGCTCAGTTATCAGCCGATCGTGCCGCTCGCCGATTTCGACGAAGGCGGCGACCAGGGCGAGCGTGGCGAACCGTATTTCGAGGCACTGCTCAGGCTGCGCGACCAGCACGGCCGTCTGCTCGCCCCGGATGCCTTTCTGCCGACCGCCGAACGCTTCGGCATGATGCAGGAGATCGATCGCTGGGTGATCCACAATGCCTTCCGCGCCTTGCGCGAAATGGCCCGACAGGGACGCAGGGTACGGCTGTCGATCAACCTGTCGGCGCAGTCGCTGACCAATGCCGCCACCTCCAGCTATATCACCGACAAGCTGGTCGAATTCGATATCGACGCTCGCCAGATCGTCTTCGAAATCACCGAATCGCGCGCGGTCAGCAACCTGGAAGCGGCGCGCGCGCTGATCGGCCACCTGCGCGCGCTCGGCTGTCGATTTGCGCTGGATGACTTCGGCGTCGGGTTCTCGACCTTCTCGCACCTCAAACACCTGGATGTCGATTACCTGAAGATCGACGGTTCGTTCATCCAGGGGCTGCTCGACGACAAGATCGACCAGGCGGTGGTCAAGGCGATCACCGGCATCGCGCATTCGGTCGGCAAACGCACCATCGCCGAGTTCGTCGACCGCCCGCAGATCCTGCCGCTGCTGCGCGAATGCGCGGTCGACTACCTACAGGGCTATTTCGTCGGCGAACCGCAGGTCGGCCTGGAACGCGCCCTGCCGTTTGCCGGCTACAGCGTCGGCACCGACCAGGCCCAGGTAGCGGCGCACTGAGCTGTGGGGAATGGGGAATGGGGAATGGGGAACGGGGAAGCGCGT
>JBFXKH010000070.1:0-19147 GCA_050173995.1 Lysobacterales bacterium
GGGTTCGACATGTCGCGCAAGGTAGCGGTGCGGCGGCGCCGACGCAAGTAGGTGTGGTGGGGAACGGGGGACGGGGAGCGGGGAACGGGGAGCGGGGAGTTGTGGGAGTTGTGGGAGTTGTGGGAGCGACGGAACGTCGCGACTGCTTCTTCGATAGACGAGTCGCGACGTTCCGTCGCTCCCACAACAGCTCCTACAACCGCTCTCACAACCGCTCCCACAACCGCTACCACGCGGCGCCTCTTTTCTCCGACCATGGTCCATGCTAAAGCTGCCGACGGCGCCAAGCTGCGTCGGTGCAACCGGGCGGGACTGGGTATGACCGAGACATTGCTGGATAGTGCGAGACTGGACGGGAAGGAGCTGCGGGTGTGGGCCGAGCCATTCGCTTTCCTGGTGGCAGAGGGGCAGTTGCCGAGCGCGGCGGTGGCCGAACTCGATCGACACTTCCCGCGTTACCACGGCGCCGGTTTTTTTCCGTTCGACCCGGCCGATTGTGGCGATAGCGTGCGCCGGCTGGTCGCCGAACTGACCGCGCCGGCGTTCGCCAATGCCATCGGCGCCCGGCTCGGGGTGCCCAATCTGGCCGGCTTTCCGACCCTGGTCACGCTGTGCCGCTCGCTCAATCTGCGCCACGGCACCATCCACACCGACAGCCGTTCCAAGGTGGTGACCGCCTTGCTGTATTTGAATGCGGACTGGACCGGGCAGGGCGCCGGCTGCCTGCGGCTGCTGTCCAGGATCGACGATATCGATGCCTTGCTGGTACCGGAAATTCCGCCGCGCTACGGCAACCTGGTCGCGTTCCGGCGCGCCGACAACAGCTTCCACGGCCACCTGCCGTTTGCGGGCGAACGCAGGGTGATCCAGGTCGCCTGGCTGACCAGCGAGGCGGAGAAGCAGCGCAAGACCCGGCGTGGCCGGCTGTCGCGGCTGGTCAAACGTCTGCTCGGATTCTTCGATCGGCGACTGGGCGCCGGCCGCGGGCGCAATGCCTCGCACCCGGATTGAGCGCCACTGCCGCGCGGCTGGTCGTGCCAGTAGAATGGGTAAACCGACAACATCGAGGCAGACCATGACCAGGGCCGTTTGGAACGACACGGTGATCGCCGAAAGCGAGGACACCGTGGTGCTAGAAGGCAATCACTATTTTCCGGCTTCGGCGCTCAAGCCGGAGCACTTTCAGGCGTCCAGCCACAAGACCACCTGTCCGTGGAAGGGCGTGGCCAGTTACTACGACGTGAAGGTCGGCAACGCGGTCAACGCCAATGCCGCCTGGTACTACCCAGAGCCCAAGGCCGCCGCCGCCGAGATCAAGGGCCGTGTGGCATTCTGGAAGGGCGTGCGGGTGAGTGGATAACCGGGCTACGGGCTGCGCCGCTCCAGCAACACCAGGGCGAACCATTGTTGGGCATCGGTCCAGCGCCGGGTCAGGCGCAGTCCAGCGCGGGCGGCCAGTTGAGCGAATCCCTCCAGGGTGTACTTGCAACTGATCTCGACGCGGATTTTTTCGCCGGCAAGCAGCGGGACGGCGTGGCCGGCAACCCGCACGATCTGTTCGACCCCGCTGACGATATCGGTTTCGATGCGCCCGAGCAGCGGGTTGTAGACGGCGCGGTGGGCGAACCGGGACAACTCGAAATCGGCATCGAGCTCGCGGTTGAGGCGGGTGAGCAGATTGAGCGTGAAGTCCGCGGTCACCCCGGCGCTGTCGTTGTAGGCGGCCTCGATCAGTTCTGGCGACTTTTGCAGATCGATGCCGATCAGGGCGGCGCCGTGCTCGCCCATGGTGTCGGCCATCTGCCGCAGCAGGGCGACCGCCTCGGCGGTCGCGAAGTTGCCGAGCGTCGAGCCAGGAAAGAACATCAGACGGCGCTGACCGCAACGCTGCGGCTGGGGCAGTTCCACCGGCTGGGTGAAGTCGGCGCAGACCGGCAGCATCTCGATATCGGGCAGGTCGGCCGCCAGGGCGCCGACGCTGGCGAGCAGGGCGCTGCGCGAAATCTCGATCGGTACATAGGCCACCGGCTGGTGCAGACTGCGCAACAGTTGTCGGGTCTTGATCCCGCTGCCGCTGCCGTATTCGACCACCAGCGCGCGCGGGCCGACCGCGGCCGCGATCGCCGGGCCGTGTTCGGTGAGGATCGCGCTCTCGGTCCGGGTCAAGTAGTACTCAGGCAGCCCGCAGATGCGTTCGAACAGGGCCGAACCGGCGGCATCGTAGAGGTATTTGGACGCCAGAACCTTGGGCCGTTGCCCCAGGCCACGGCGGACATCGGCGGCGATGTCGTCGCTGGCCGGGTGTAGATCGGTGAGTCGTTGTGCCCGACATTGGCTCATGGCCTGCGCTCCCACGCCAGCTTGGATTGGTCGACGCTCAGGCATCCCTGGCCAGGCGGACGCCAGTGAACTGCCAGCGATCGGCAGGGTAGAAGAAATTGCGATAGCTTGCGCGGATGTGGTTCTCCGGAGTCACGCAGGAACCGCCGCGCAGCACCCATTGTCCGCACATGAACTTGCCGTTGTATTCGCCGAGCGCGCCGGGCGCCGGCTGGTAGCCGGGGTAGCTGACGAACGGGCTCGCGGTCCACTCCCAGACATCGCCGAACAGTTGCAGCGCGCCGCCGTCGTTGTCGGCGGCGGGTTGGGGATGCCAGAACCCACCCTCCTGGAAGCGACCGGTCAGCGGCGCGGCGGCAGCCAGAACTTCCCATTCGTCCTCGCGTGGCAGGCGGGCGCCGGCCCAGCGCGCGAATGCATCGGCCTCGAAGTAGCTGAGGTGACTGACCGGGCGGAAGGGCGCCAGCGCGATCGGCCCGTGCAGGCTGAACTCCGATTGCAGGTCTTCGGCCCAGTAGAGCGGATGCCGCCAGCCCAGGCGCTGCACCGTATCCCAGCCCTCGGCCATCCACAGCAGCGGATTGCGGTAGCCGCCGTCTTTGATGAACTCGCCGAACTCGGCGTTGTTGACCGGTCGGTTGGCGATCCGGTGCGGATGAAGCAGCACCGGATGCCGCGGCGTCTCGCAGTCGAAGGCGAATCCCTGGCCGTCGTGGCCGATCGAAGCGATGCCGGTCTGGCCGTCGAGAAAACGCAGCGCGACCGCGCCGGCATCGGCATCGGCCGCGGCCGGCGCCGGCAGCAGCGCCGGCAACAGCGGATTCTGCGCCAGCACGTGCTTGATGTCGGTCAGGATCAGTTCCTGGTGTTGCTGTTCGTGCTCGATACCGAGCGCGACGATCGCCTCGCGTTCGGCATCGACCGGCCTGCGTTGGTACAGCTCGCAGAGGCGCCGGTCGACCAGATGTCGATAGTCGAGAATCTCGGCCAGGGTCGGCCGCGACAGCAGGCCGCGGCGCGCGCGCGGGTGCTGCGGCCCGACCGTCTGATAGTAGGAGTTGAACAGAACCATCCAGTGCGGATGTGCCGACTGGTAGCCGGGCTCGCGGGCGAGCACGAACTGCTCGAAAAACCAGCTGGTATGGGCGAGGTGCCACTTGCTCGGGCTGACCTCGGGCATGCTCTGCACCACGCTGTCCTCGGGCAGGATGTAGCGAGCGATTGCCTCGCTGCGGCGGCGGACCGCGAGTAGCCGCGCGAGCAGCGCCAAGGCGGATGGTGGCATTGCCGGGTCCGGATTTGCGGCAATCGCGTGCATAAGGGTACCTGGGATTGGACATAGAGGCCGGCGCCGGCGGCCTGTTGAGTATAGGCTGCCGGACGCGGCAATTGGCCAAAAAAAAGCGGCCCATCGCTGGGCCGCGTTCAGAGGACAGAAGACAGAAGACAGAGGACAGAGGACAGGGAACGGGGAACGGGGAACGGGGAAATAGGTTGTGCTGAGCGCAGCGCAGCGTAGCGAAGCGCAACATACCCCGCCCGCCTCACCGGGCGGGACGGGAACAGGGAACATCTGGATCGTCGCCCCGGCGAACGCCGGGGCCCAGTCTGCCGATCATGCCTAAAACCTAAAACCTAAAACCTAAAACCTAAAACCTAAAACCTAAAACCTAAAACCTAAAACCGCTCTCCATCAAAAATTGTAGATCGCCGACAGCGAGACCACGGTCTCGTCGAAGTCCGGCGACTCCGAGCCGAACAGGATCACATTGGCCAGTTGGTTGGCCGGCACGCCGTCCAACGCGACATCACGCGAACGATAGTGTTCGTGGTGAATGCGCGATTTGAGGGCGAGCCGGTCATTGACCTGGTACTGGCCGAACAGGCCGATCGAGGTGTCGGTGACGCGGTTTCTCGGCAATGGCGCCGAAGTCAGCGCGGAACCGGTGCTGACGTCGACGTCGCTGGTGACCTTGGACAGCAGCACATCGAAACCGAACTGGAAGCGGGTTGCCGGTTTGTAGGTCAGGTTGAAGCCGCCGGTATCGGCGCGGTCGCCGTGCAACACCAGCCATTGCCGGGCCGGATCCACGACTTGGTCGACCCGCGCCGCACCGCTCTGGAAGCTCACGCCGCGCTGGTCGCTGGTCAGCTTGTCGTAGGTGTAGAAGCCGCTGAACGACCAGGCCTCGGTCGGGGTGGCGGTGAAATCCACGGTGTACGACTGGGTCCTGGATTCGGTCAAACCGAGTTCCGACTCGTTGTAGTCGTCCTTGCTGTAACTGGCGTCCAGACCAAAGACCAGGAAGGTGGCGGCGGTGATGTTCAATTGTCCGGAGATCTGATCGCGTTCGCGGTCGGCGATCTGGAAGCGGCGCAGCAAGGGCGCATTCTCGAAGCCGCCGGGCAGGGTGTCGATAAAGCCCTCGACGAAGCCCTCCAGCACCGGCGCCGCACCATCGTAGTGCGAGCCGTCGCGGTCGGCGGTGCTGCCGGTGATGCGTGCTTCGACCCGCTCGCCCAGATTGCGGCTCAAGGTCAGCCCGAGCGTGTCTTCGCGGGTTTCGGCGCGTTCGGAGAAGGTCCGGTCGATCTCGCGATATTCACCGAAGGTGCTGATACGCAGGCCACCGTCGAAGCGATAGCTGCTATCCAGGCGGAACTTGGTTTCCTCGTAGCTGTAGGGTTCATTGAAGCGGCGGCGGCTGCTGAGCGGGGCGGTGTCCTGCAACTGTGAATCGCCGCCGATGTAGACGTACTGATCGCGCGGGGTGTTGTTGTCGCGGTCGTCGTAACGCAGGCTGGCGTTCCAGTTGAAGCGTGCGCCCAGCCGCGAGCTCAGCCGCAGGTTGACCACCGTGGTGTCGATCTCGCCGTTCAGCGAATCGCGTGGTAGCGGGACGGTGATGCTGGCCGCCAGCACCGGATTGACCGTGAAGCCCTGGAACGGATCGTTCTGGGTCATGCTGCCGATCGCCACGTCGCCGGACAGCCGGGTACGGTCGCTGAAGTTGTAGCCGAACAGGAAGGTGCCCTGGTTGAAATGGTTGTCCGGCGGCAGCGCCATCTGGCCCTGGCCGGTCGGGAAGCCGGCCGCAGGCGCCCAGCCATTGATGGCACTGAACGGGTTGGTCCAGAGCAGGGTTTCCTGGTCGTTCTGGAACACCGACAGGTGATAGCGCAGTTCCGCCTGGAACTTGTTCTGGGTGTAGTGCAGGCCGGCGTCGATCTGGTGTTCGTTGTAGTTGACCGGTTCCGGCAGCAGCGCCGCGCGCGGGTTGCCGCCGGTGTTGCCGATCACCCCGGCGATGCCCTTGAGGCCATCCTTTTCTTCGTAGCGGTAGTTGCTGGTGAACTCGAACTTGCCGGGCAGGAACTTGTCTAGCCCGATGCCGTAACGCTTGCGCTCGGTCTGCAGGCCGATCGGGCGCAGGCTGGCATTGAGCTGGGTCATGCCGGCGGTGGTTGCCGATGGCACCCAGTTGGCGGGCAGGGTCAGTTCGGAACTACCGGCACCGTTGAAGATGGTCTGCGCGCTATCGTCCTTGAAGCTGGGTATCTGGTCGAAGCTGCCGCGGATGCGGAAATTGCCCTGCTTGCCGTATTCGGCCTCGATCGATCGCGAGCGCAGGCCGGCGTCGCGCGCCTTGAAGCTCACGTAATCGGTGCGATCCTCGTCGTAGCGCGGACGGTTCTGGTAGTCGATATTGACCAGGGCGAACAGCCCCTTGTCCTCCAGTCCGGTGTACTTGCCGGCGCGGAACGAATCCTGGCTCACGTAACCAAAGCCGAATTCGAACAGGTTGGTGACTTCGATCTGTTCCTTGAGTTCGGGGCTGTCGGCGGGTTCATCGGCGAGCGCCTGGGCGAAGGCGCCGTTCGGCAGCGCCAGGGCGCAAGCGATCAGAGTGGCGAGCAGGGTATGCGGCGGAAAGCGATCGGGACGTGCGGGCTGCGGACGGCAGTCGATGCGGTCGTGGTAGCTGTTCATGACTCACCTCATGGGCTTTCTGGCAATACAGGGTTGGGTACGCTCGCGATCCGGCACGGATGGGTCCGATCAGCGGGTCTTGCGCACACCGGAAGGATGGTTGCTGCCGTGCACCTGCGGGTGGCAATTCATGCAGTTCTTGCCGAGCAGTTGCTGCGCGCCGGAGGGCGTGCTGGCGCCGGGCAGGCCGGTTCCGCTGTAGGCCGTGCTGGGGTGGAACTGCGCCAGATGGCATTGTTGGCAAAGCCAGGGCGCGCGATTCTTCAAGAGGTTGTCGTTGACCGAACCGTGCGGTTTGTGGCACAGACCGCAGTCTTCGCGGGCCGGCTCGTGTTCCCACAGGAACGGGCCGCGCTTTTCGGCGTGGCAGGTGTAGCAGGTCTCGTTCAGGGTGGCGGCGGCGAGCAGGGTCGGGCCATTGGAACCGTGCGGATTGTGGCAATCGCTGCAGGCGACCTTGCCTTCCAGCACCGGGTGGGCCGACGGGCGGTGCAGTTCGGCGCGCTTCTTCTTGTGGCAGTCGAGGCAAACCTCGGTCTGGGCGAGCTTGTCCATCACTGGGTCGTTCGCGGTGTGCACCTCGTGGCAGTTGGTGCAGGCGACATCTTCGTTGTCGTGTACGCTGCCTTTCCAGTGCATGCGTTCGCCGGACTCGTGACAGGTCAGGCAGGCCTTGCTCTGGTTGGCCGGGGCCGATGCGTGCTTTTCCTTGCTGTCGCCGAAAACGACTTCAGGCAAGGGTCGCGGATCGGCCTTGGCGGCGTTGTCGACGTGCGCCTTGCTCTCGCCGTGGCAATTCTGACAACTCGGCGTGCGACCGTCGGCGCGCAGACCGTGCGGGGTCTGGTACAGGGTCAGCGCGTGGCCGTCGCTTTCGTCATGGCACTCGGTGCACACCTGGTCCCTGGCGACGGCGTCCTGGATAGCAGAAGTCGTCGGTGTGGCGACCAGATCCGGCAACTGCGGACCCTCGGCCCGGGCATCTGTGGAGAATCCCAGCGCCGCTGCCCAGAACGCGAGTGCGATAAACAGGTTCGATCGGTTCATCATAGTTCTCCAGGACAGACATCAAATCGGCTAGAACTCTTTGGTCGGCAACCCTGCTCCGGAACGCGCTCACCAGTGCACGATGGCTCGCCAGTGATCGGCTTCGAGAAGCCAGGCTGAGGGCCCGCGGTGTTCTCTGGCGCAGATGTTGCGCTTTCGTTAGTACGGAGCACTTGACCTTGGTCAATTGCTGGACGAATAGCTGTGTCGAAAGGGCCGGGCCGGTCTGGCGCGCGGGGTTGGCTTCGAGCGCAGAATACCCGAGGGCGTAACAGCCAACCGGGTGGCAACACCGATCCAGCGGGCGCCACCGTCCCACCTTGGCGATCCATAGACGGCATTTCCACGTTCTTCTGGGCCAGCAGGTCGACGCTGGCGGAGGCTAGATACATCTTGGCGGCATTTCCCCTGGCAACTCGGTCGGCGTCCGCGCATGCCGGCCAATTGACCGATGTCAATTCGTGGCCTTGGGCCCTCGGGCATGCTGTCGCCATTCCCGGTCCGGAGTAGCATGGTGCCGAGCCACCGGAACTGGGATCCGCATTGGTAGCCGGCTGCCCTCATTCAGGATTTTCAGGTAGTGATTCGCCAGCAAGATTGGCCTTCGATCGAACCGGCGGGTGCACAATGCCAACACGCGCAGATGGGCCGTCCACCGGGTTTATTGCACGCACGTTCCGTTCGCCCACCCAACCCAAGGAGCAAATCATGAAATCCCGTAATACCTTGCTGATTGCCGCTGCGCTGGGCCTGGCTGTTGCCGCCAGTGTGTCGGTCCGGGCCGAGGTCAACGTGGCCCAGGCCAAGGCGCTGTTCACCACCAACAAGTGCGGCAGTTGCCATGCGCCGGACAAGACCAAGAAAGGCCCGTCCTTGCGCAAGATCGCCGACGAGAACAAGGGCAAGCCCGACGCCGAGCAACTGCTGATCAAGCAAATGACCACCGCGCCAACGGTCAAGCTGGCGGATGGGACCGAGGAAGAACACAAGATCATCAAGACCAAGGACGAGGCCAAGATGAAGAATCTGGCGCAATGGATCCTCTCGCATGCGAGTGCGGCCAAGACGCCCTGAGTGCTCTGGGTCCAGCGTTGGGCCGCTTATCGGGCCGGTTTTTCCGGCCCGTATGCTTGGCGTCTTTCGCGGCTCGCCCGCGGGTCGGATCGTTGCATTGCCACCACCGTAAGGGGAACAGAACTCATGTTGCAGAGCAGAACGACAGGCGCGCTTCTGGTTTTGGTCTTGGCTCTTGCGAGCATCTGCCCGGGAGGTGCGGTGGCGGCCGACGATGCGGCGCCGCCAGCGCTCGACAATGCCGGCTGTCTGTCCTGCCATGACGGGGCGGATGGCGATCTCGAAGTGCCAGGTGCCGATGGCGAGGCGCGTGCCCTGCACGCGGTCGCGCCGGAACGCTTCGAACAAAGCGTGCATGCCGATATGCAATGCACCGACTGCCATGGGGAAATCACCGATAGCGTCGCCGATCACAACAAGGCCGAAGGGGTCGCCGCGCCGGATTGCGTGCAGTGCCACCAGAAGCTGCGCGAGACCCTGCCGGCCGAACAATTCGCGGCCGGCCGCCTGCCGATCGTGGCGGAAAATATCGAGAGCTATCAGTCGTCGTTCCACGCCAAACCCAACGCGGACGAGCCAGATCGACCCAACGCCACCTGCAACGATTGCCACAATGTCCACGAATTCGCAGTGCCGCCGGCCGATGCCCCGGAGCGCAAGCAATGGCATCTCGGTATTTCGACGCTGTGCGGCACCTGCCACGAAGATCAGTTGGACATCTGGTCGGCCTCGGTACACGGCCGCGAGGTGCTGGAGGAACACAATCCGGATGCCGCGGTGTGCACCGACTGCCATACCACGCACAACATCAAGGGCACATCAACGGATGAGGCCAAGCTGACCATCATGGCCAGTTGCGGCAACTGCCACCAGGATCGCTACGCCTCCTACAAGGCCACCTACCACGGCAAGATCACCACGCTCGGCTATACCAATACCGCCAAGTGTTTCAATTGCCATAGCGGCCACGACATCGAGCCGTCGTCGAATCCGGACGCGCCGATGCATCCGGACAACCGCCTGGAGGCCTGCCAAGATTGCCACAGCGGACGCAAGGAGGTTCCGTTGGCGACGGCGGGATTTGTCAGCTTCAGTCCGCATGGTGTTACCGGCGATTTCGAGCATTACCCGGAGATATGGATCGCCGACCAGATCATGACGCAGCTGCTGATCGGCACCTTCGCTTTCTTCTGGATCCACACCCTGCTGTGGTTCTATCGCGAGTTCAAGGAACGCCAGCAGCGCTGCAAACTACCGCACGTCAGGCTGGAAGGCTTGCCGCCTGTGCCAGCCGGGATCGAAGGCAAGCATTTCCGCCGCTTCAGCCGCACCTGGCGGATCGCCCATCTGTTGTTTGCGCTGAGCCTGATGATCCTGACCCTGACCGGCATCCCGCTGTTCTATCCGGAAGCGCCCTGGGCGAAACCGCTGATGAGCCTGCTCGGTGGGCCGGACAACGCCGGCATCGTGCACCGGGTCAATGCGGTGATCTTCACTGGCGTGTTCTTCTGGCACCTGGTCTATCTGGGCATCGGCATCGGGCGCAACTGGCGGAACTTCCGCATCTTCGGCCCGAACTCGCTGATCCCCGGCCTGCAGGACCTGAAGGACATCCTGGCCATGTTCAAGTGGTTCTTCGGCAAGGGCGCGCGGCCGGTGTTCGATCGTTGGACCTACTGGGAGAAGTTCGACTACTGGGCGCCGTTCTGGGGTGTGACGATCATCGGTGCCAGTGGCCTGGTGATGTGGTTCCCGTACTTCACCGCGCAGTATCTGCCCGGTTGGGTGTTCAACGTCGCGCCGATCTTCCATGCCGAGGAAGCCTTCCTGGCGGTGGTGTTCCTGTTCACCGTGCACTTCTTCAACAACCACTTCCGCCCGGACAAGTTCCCGCTCGATCGGGTCATGTTCACCGGCACCATTACCCTCGACGAATTGATCGAGCAACATCCGTTGCAATACCAGCGCCTGGTCGAATCCGGTGAACTGGAACAGCACCTGGTCGATCCACCGGCACCCGGCTTCGTCAAGTTCTCGACCGCGCTCGGTTTTACCCTGATCGTGATCGGCTTGACCCTGCTGACCCTGGTCGGGATCGGTTTCTTCAGCAATCCCTAGCGCTGCGCGAGAGCCCAGGCCCGGAGCCGCTGCCTTCAAGGACAGCGGCGCGGGGCAGGGGCCAGACGTTGTCCCGGCGAATGCCGGGATCCAGCGCTCTGACCCTTTCGCTACATCGACCACTGGGCCCCGGCGTTCGCCGGGGCGACGGCATTCTTTGCTTCCCGCTTCCCGCTTCCCGCTTCCCGCTTCCCGTCTCCCGTCTCCCGTCTCCCGCCCCCGGCTCGCCTTTGTCATACTCGCGACTCTGGCTGTGCTGCCGAACGCAAGACCGCCCGCCCATGCGCCAATCCCGCCACCTGCTCGACGCCCGCGCTCGCCATTTGCTGCGGGCGTTGATCGGGCTGTATGTGCGCGAGGGCGAGCCGGTCGGGTCGCGCACGCTGGCGCGCACTTCCGGGCTGGATCTGAGCGCGGCGACGATCCGCAATGTGTTGCAGGACCTGGAGGAACTCGGGCTGGTCGCGGCGCCGCATACCTCGGCCGGGCGCATTCCGACCGCGCAGGGCTACCGGTTGTTCGTCGATTCGCTGCTGGAACTGAAGCCGATCCATGAGCACGACCTGGCGCAGATGCAGCGCGAGATACCAGGTGGCGCCAGCACCCAGGAGGTGCTGAAACGGGTGTCCGGGGTGTTGTCGCAACTGACCCATTTCGTCGGCCTGGTGACGGTGCCCAAGCGCGAGCAGTTCGCCTTCCGCCAGATCGATTTCGTCGCGTTGGCACCGAACCGGGTATTGGTGATTCTGGTGTTCACCGACAACGAGGTACAGAATCGCATTCTCGAGCTGCCGCGGGCGTTTGCTGCCGGCGAGCTTGAGCAGATCGCCAACTATTTGAATCAGAATTTTTCCGGCCTGTCGCTGGAGCAGATCCGCCGCCGCCTGGTGGCCGACCTGGAGGCGGCGCGCGATTCGATCGACCAACTGCTGCGCGCGGCGATTCAAATCGCCGACGCCTCGTTCCGGGGTGGGCAAGGTGACGATGTCATGGTGGTCGGCGAGACCAATCTGATGGGTGCCGGCGGCCTTGAGGATGTCGGCCGCCTGCGCGAATTGTTCGAGGCGTTCCAGCGCAAGGGTGAGCTGCTGCGGCTGCTCGACGGCTGTGTCAATGCCGATGGCGTGCGCCTGTTCATCGGCGAGGAATCAGGATTCGCCCCGCTCGGGCCATGCAGCATGGTCACCGCCCCGTACGGTGCCGGTGGCCAGAGCCTGGGCGTGATCGGCGTGATCGGCCCGACCCGCATGCAGTACGAGCGGGTGATCCCGGTGGTGCAGGCAAGCGCGCAGATCCTGACCAACACCTTGAAGGGGATGTGAGGGACAGAGGACAGAGGACAGAGGACAGAGGACAGAGGATCCACCGTTGCCGCGCGGCGGCGGCTTGGCTTTGGCGTTGGGCACCACTACCACGAATGAGCGACAATGGGACTTTCCGCACGGGAGTCAAGCCGTGGAACTGACCGCAGTACTCACTCGCGCCGAAGCCGGCGGCTACGTTGCCTTGAATCCAGAGACAGGCACCACTACGCAGGGTGAAACTGTTGAAGAGGCTATCGCCAATCTGCAAGAGGCTACGTCTCTCTATCTGTCGGAGTTTCCTATTTCCGCACCAGTGCATAGGTTGTGCTGAGCGCAGCGGTGTTTAACGGCGGAGCCGGTCAGCGCAAAGCTGCGCTACTTCCGGGCTACGGGCGGTTTCTCCCGGAATCCGCTGCGCTACTTCCGGGCTACGTTTTCGTGGGGTTCTCCCGGAATGACCAGCTCCGCTGTTAAGAGCCGCTGCGCTACTTCCGGGTTACGTTTTCGCCAGCGCCCAGCCCCAGCTCTTGAACCGGCAGCAACCGGCCCCATCTGCCGCGTCTGCCCTGCTTGACCCGGGCGACGACCTACAGGAATTGCGCATGAACCAAGAAATCAGCAGCAGTGATCCGGCCGACCTTTGCAACCCGTCCCCGATCGAGATTCTGGAGACCCGCATCGGCGAGCTGGAGGAGCTGTTGGGCGCCGCCAAGGACGAACAGATCCGCCTGATCGCGGAAATGGACAACCAGCGCAAGCGGCTGGCGCGCGATGTCGATGCGGCGCGCAAGTTCGGCGCCGAGCGCCTGCTCACCGATTTGTTGCCGGTGATCGACAGCCTGGAGGCGGGCCTCCGCCAGGGTGGCTTTGATGCCAACAAGCTGCACGAAGGCATGGAACTGACGCTACGCCTGCTGATGAAAACGGTTGAGGGCAATGGCGTTCGCGCGATCGATCCGGTCGGTGCCGTGTTCGACCCGGATCTGCACCAGGCGGTGGCCACGGTTGTGGCGCCGGAAGCGGCGCCGAACACCGTGGTCGCGGTGTTCCAAAGGGGGTTCAGCCTGAACGACCGGCTGGTCCGCCCGGCCATGGTCAGCGTCGCCAGTCAGGAGTGAATGGCCGCGACGGGCCATTGAATCTCCGCCATCATCCCCTATATCCACACCCGTCAGGCTCAATCCGGGCCAATAAATTCAAGAGGAACTCGTCATGGGCAGAATTATCGGAATCGATCTCGGCACCACCAACTCCTGTGTGGCGGTGATGGATGGCGGCAGCGCGCGGGTGATCGAAAACGCCGAAGGCGACCGCACCACGCCGTCGATCGTCGCCTTCAATAAGGACGGCGAGGTGATCGTAGGTGCCTCAGCCAAGCGCCAGGGCGTCACCAACCCGAAGAACACCTTCTACGCGGTCAAGCGCCTGATCGGGCGCAAGTTCAGCGACGCCGAAGTGCAGAAGGACCTGGACATGGTCCCGTACGGCATCGTCGGCACCGACAACGGCGACGCCTGGGTCGCGACCAGCGACGGCAAGCGCATGGCACCGCCGGAAATCTCGGCCAAGGTGCTGATGAAAATGAAGAAGACCGCCGAGGATTTTCTCGGCGAGCCGGTCACCGAAGCGGTGATCACCGTGCCGGCCTATTTCAACGACAGCCAGCGCCAGGCGACCAAGGACGCCGGCCGCATTGCCGGCCTGGACGTGAAGCGCATCATCAACGAGCCGACCGCGGCCGCGCTCGCCTATGGCCTGGACAAATCCGGCGGCAAGGACCGCAAGATCGCGGTCTATGACCTGGGCGGCGGCACCTTCGACGTGTCGATCATTGAGATCGCAGAAATCGACGGCGAGAAGCAGTTCGAGGTGTTGTCGACCAACGGCGATACCTTCCTTGGCGGCGAAGACTTCGACAAGCGCGTAATCGATTTTCTGGTCGACGAGTTCAAGAAGGAACAGGGCATCGACCTGAAGAGCGACCCGCTCGCCCTGCAGCGCCTGAAAGACGCCGCCGAGCGCGCCAAGATCGAGCTGTCCTCGCTGCAGCAGACCGATGTCAACCTGCCGTATATCACCGCCGACGCCAGCGGCCCCAAGCACCTGACCATCAAGCTGACCCGGGCCAAGCTGGAAGCCCTGGTCGACGATCTGGTGCGCAAGACCATCGAACCGTGCAAGATCGCGCTCAACGACGCCAAGCTCAAGATCGGCGACGTCCACGAGGTGATCCTGGTCGGCGGCATGACCCGCATGCCGCGGGTGCAGGCGGCGGTGACCGAGTTCTTCGGCCGCGAACCGCGCAAGGACGTCAACCCGGACGAGGCGGTGGCGATTGGCGCCGCGATCCAGGGCGGCGTGCTGTCCGGTACGGTCAAGGACGTGCTGCTGCTCGACGTGACCCCGTTGTCGCTCGGCATCGAGACCATGGGCGGCGTGTTCACCAAATTGATCGAGAAAAACACCACCGTGCCGACCAAGGCTGCGCAGGTGTTCTCGACCGCCGACGACAACCAGACCGCGGTCACCGTGCATGTGCTGCAGGGCGAGCGCGAGCAGGCGCGCTTCAACAAGTCGTTGGCCAAGTTCGATCTGGCCGGCATCGACCCGGCGCCGCGCGGTATGCCGCAGGTCGAAGTCAGCTTCGACATCGACGCCAACGGCATCCTGCACGTCCAGGCCAAGGACAAGAAAACCGGCAAGGAACAGCGCATCGAGATCAAGGCCGGCTCCGGCCTGAGCGAGGACGAGATCCAGCGCATGGTCCGCGACGCCGAGGCCAACCGCGAGGAAGACCGCAAGTTCCACGAGCTGGTCGGCGCGCGCAACAAGGCCGACCAACTGGTCCACAGCGTGCGTGCCGCGCTCAAGGAACACGGCGGCAAGATCGACGGTAGCCAGATTGGCCCGATCGAGGAGGCGATCAAGGAAGTCGAGTCCGCGATGAAGGGCGACGACAAAGCCAAGATCGAATCGCGTACCGCCGCGCTTGAAGCCGCTGCCCAGACCCTGGCGGCGGCCGCGGCTTCGGCCGGTGCGGGTGGCGGCGCGCCGCCGCCGGGTGGCGCCGAATCGGCGTCGGCGGCCGCCGACGATGTGGTCGATGCCGAGTTCACCGAGGTCAAGAAGGATTGATGCGGTTGGGCGTGTGCGGGTTGGTATTGACAATCCGGCAAAATTTTCTAGTATTGGCCCTGATCGCCCCGACTAGGTAAATGGGGCGACCTACTAAAGGGCCTCTTCGGAGGCCCTTATTTTTTTGCAGGGCGCCTTAAGCTGCGCACGGTCGTGGAGTGGGGCGCCTGGAGCGGCAATTCCTACCCCGCACCAGCTTATATGGTCTGTTCGGCCGCACCGAAAACCATTACAGCGTGCTTCGTGTGACAGACTGACGAGCTTGGTATGAGGTTTCTATTTGCTTTGTGAGGCTTATCGGTATACAATGTAATATATTTTTTGGGGGTAGGTATGATATTCGCGTGGTTTCGCTGGCTACTCACACGATCTATAGTGGTGTTATTTTGCGGGCTATCGCTGACTGCTTGTATTTCTTCGAATAGCGCACTTCCAGAGGGCTATGACGGCATGGTTGCTGGCGTCGAAGACTCTTTTGTGAAGGTGTCTGATGGAGTTACTCACTACTTTTGTGTGGCCACGGTGGATGGCAAGGATGTGGACAATTTGCTGGAAGTGACAAGGGAGCTGCGCCAAAACCCCGTCGGATATGGTCGGGAGGTAGTGGCATCAAAAGCAATCCATTTGGAAATATTTGGTGTTGAAGATCGACAACCGCCAATAGTAGCGATGTTTAATAAAAGCCGTCGGGTGAGTGGAAGTGTTACATTTACGCCAGAACATGGAACAACTTATTCGGTTCGCGGAAAAATAACAACAGAGCGCTTGGAAGTATGGATCGAAGAAACGATGACAGGGAAAATTGTTACTCAAATCGTTCAAGCTGGCACCCACAATACAAATCCACAGTAGAAACGCAGGTAGCCGGTTTAATGCTTCAATTTTCCACTCCAATCACGAAGCAATGACCCATGAGCAAGCGTGACTACTACGAAGTGCTGGGCGTGGCCAAGACCGCCAACGACGAGGAGATCAAGAAGGCCTATCGGCGCCTGGCGATGAAGCATCACCCGGATCGCAACGACGGCGACAAGGCCGCCGAGGCGCATTTCAAGGAGGCCAAGGAGGCCTACGAGGTGTTGAGCGATGTCGGCAAGCGCCGGCTCTACGACCAGCATGGCCACGCCGCCTTCGAGGGCGGCGGCGCCGGACGAGGCGGCGGTGCGGGTTTTGCCGACGTGGGTGATATTTTCGGCGATATTTTCGGCGATATCTTCGGTGGCGGCCGACGTCAGCAGGCGCGTCGCGGCGCGGATCTTCGCTACGTGCTCGAACTGGATCTGGAAGAAGCGGTGTTCGGGGTCGAAAAACAGTTCGACCTGCCGACCGTGGTCGGCTGCAATGTCTGCCACGGCTCGGGTGCCGAGGATGGCAAGGTCGAGACCTGCGGAACCTGCCGTGGCCGCGGCCGGGTGCTCGCCGCGCGCGGCATCTTTCAGGTCGAACAGGCCTGTCCGCATTGCCAGGGCCGAGGCAGCCGCATCGACAAACCGTGCCGGACATGCCAGGGCCATGGCCGAGTGGAAAAGGAAAAGACCCTGTCGGTCAAGATTCCGGCCGGGGTGGATACCGGCGACCGGGTACGCCTGAGTGGCGAGGGTCAGGCCGGACCGAACGGCGCGCCACCCGGCGACCTGTACGTGGAAGTGCAGGTGCGCGAGCACAAGCTGTTCCAGCGCGAGGGCAATGACCTTTATTGCGAGGTGCCGATCCGCTTCTCGCAGGCGGCGCTGGGCGGCGAGGTGTTGATCCCGACCCTGGATGGCGAGGCGATCATCCGGGTCCCGGCCGAGACCCAGACCGGCAAGCTGTTCCGTCTGCGGCACAAGGGCGTCAAGCCGGTGCGCGGCGGCGCCCAGGGCGATATGCTGTGTCGGGTGGTGGTCGAGACCCCGGTCAAGCTCAACAAGCGCCAACGCGAGTTGCTGAGCGAATTCGAGGCGACCTTCGAGGACGGCCGCGACCACTCGCCACGGCAGAGTGGTTGGCTGGACAGTGTCAAGGCATTCTGGGACCGGATGCAATCGTGATTCTCGCTGTCTGCCCTCAGGACCCTACGCGATGAAACTTTGCGGATTTGAATGCGGCCCCGACCAGCCGCTGTTCCTGATCGCTGGGCCGTGCGTGATCGAGAGTCCGCAACTGGTGCTGGATGTGGCCGGCACGCTCAAGGAAATATGCGCCGGCCTCGGCCTGCCGCTGATCTTCAAGTCCAGCTTCGACAAGGCCAACCGCTCGTCGGGCGCGAGTTTTCGCGGACCTGGGATCGAGGGCGGATTGAAGGCGCTGGCCGAGGTCAGGCGCCAGATTGGCGTGCCGGTGCTGACCGACGTACACGAATACACCCCGATCGAGGAAGTGGCGAGCGTCGTCGATGTTCTGCAGACCCCGGCGTTTCTGTGTCGGCAGACCGATTTCATCCAGCGCGTGGCCGCCGCCGGCAAGCCGGTCAATATCAAGAAGGGCCAGTTCCTGGCACCGGGCGATATGCGGCATGTCGCCGACAAGGCACGCGCCGCCGGCAACCAGCAGATCATGGTCTGCGAACGCGGCGCGAGTTTTGGCTACAACAACCTGGTCAGCGACATGCGTGCCTTGGTGATCCTGCGCGAGACCGGCTGCCCGGTGGTGTTCGATGCCACCCACTCGGTGCAACTGCCGGGCGGCAATGGCGCCAGCAGCGGCGGGCAGCGCGAATTCGTGCCGGCACTGGCGCAGGCGGCGGTGGCGGTCGGCGTCGCCGGTGTGTTCATGGAAACCCACCCGGACCCGGAGCAGGCACTGTCCGATGGCCCCAACGCCTGGCCGCTGGCGCAGATGGCGCCGCTGTTGCGGCGGCTGATGGCGCTCGATCGCATCGCCAAATCATGAAAATCCTGGTTCCGCTGCCGGATCGCGATTTCGACACCACCGAAGTCGCCATACCCTGGCACGTATTCGTGCGCGCCGGACACCAGGTGGTATTTGCCACCGAACACGGCGCGGCCGCCGCCTGCGACCCGAAATTGCTCGACGGGGTGATCTTCGGCCAGCTCGGCGCCGAGGCTGAGGCCTGCCAGCGCTATGCCGAGATGATCGCGAGCCCGGCCTTCCAGGCACCGATTCGCTGGCAGCAGATCGTTCCCGCCGACTATGCCGCGTTGCTGCTGCCGGGCGGGCATGCCCAGGGCGTGCGTCAGTACCTGGACAGCGCGCTGCTGCAGCAGCAGGTCGGCGGTTTCGCCGCACTCGACCGCCCGATCGCCGCGATCTGCCACGGCGTGCTGCTGCTGGCCCGTGCTTGCGACCCGGCCAGCGGCGCAAGCCTGCTGGCCGGAAGGCGTGCCACCTGCCTGCCCAAGTACCTGGAGCGCAGCGCCTTCTATCTCACCGCCTGGCGGCTGGGCCGCTACTACCGCACCTATCCCGCCTACACCGAAGACGAGGTGCGCGCCGCAATCGGGGCGCACGGGCAGTTCGAACGCGGCCCGATCCAGTTCATCGCCAAGGGCAGCGACCAGGACGACAGCGCCGCCTTCGTGGTCGAGGACGGCAATCTGCTGACCGCACGCTGGCCCGGCGATGTCTGGCTGCTGGCCAAATCGTTGCTCGGCAAACTCTGAGAGTCAGCCGAAGCGAAGATCGCGGACGGATTGGGCAGCGGGGTTGGGCCAAGGGCTGGAAGGCCCATACCCACTGGCGCATCAGCCACTTTCGCGACCTCGGGCTATTCTCTTTAGCCGATGCCCGAGTCGAACACCTCTGCTTCCTTCGTGGACACACCTGATTGGATATCCGTATGCGGGGCTCGCAAAAGCGAAGCTGGTCAACCCGCCGGTAGGGTTCGGAGGGTGGGGCGGCGTGAGCCGTCCCGACCCCTTTACCGTCCAGACCAAAGACGAGCCGTCGCCCCGGCGTTCGCAGGGGCGACGGTTCCTTCTGTCTTCGGTCTTCCGTCCTCTGGTCCGTCTGCTGTCTTCTGTTCCCGGTCCTCTGAACTTCACTCGCCGAGTTCGATTTCGTCCATGCCAATGTAGTGATTGAGTGCGTGGACGGCGGCGTCCAGCGCCGGGGTCAGTTGCGGCGCGTACAGCATGCTGCGGTCGATGTGCTCCATCCAACCGAACAGGGTATGCCGCAATTGCTCGGCGGTACGCAC
>JBFXKH010000071.1:0-19136 GCA_050173995.1 Lysobacterales bacterium
CAGTGTCCGAGTGGGGGTAGTTCAGTGGTGTGGTCTGCGGATGAGATGCCGATAACGGCTTCGCCAAGGTCGAGTTCTTCCGCAACGGCGTGCTGGCCCGTACCTTCACCGTGCCTCCGTATAGCTACACCGATGCCAACCTCGCCGCCGGCAGCTATAGCTACACCGCGCGCGCCACCGACAACGCCAATCCGCCGGCCAGCACCACGTCGAGCGCGGTCACCGTCAACGTCAACCCGGCCAGCGGCAATCAGCCGCCCGTGGTGAGTCTGGTCTCGCCCGCCAACGGCAGCAGCGCCACGGCGCCAGCGACCTTCATCGTCGCCGCCAACGCCAGCGATGCCGATCAGGGCATCGCCAAGGTCGAGTTCTTCCGCAACGGCGTGTTGGCCAGCACCCACACAGCGCCCCCGTACAGTTACACCGAGAGCAACCTCGCCGCCGGCAGCTACAGCTACACCGCGCGCGCCACCGACAAGGCCATTCCGGCGGCCAGCACCAGCTCGGCCAGCGCAACGATCACCATCAGCCCAGCGGCGCCCACCTCGCTCACCCGCAGCTACGTCTACGACAGCGCCCAGCGCCTATGCAAACGCATCGAACCCGAGTCCGGGGCGACGGTGTTCGCGTACGATGCGGCGGGCAATCTGGCCTGGAGCGCGGATGGGCAGAACCTGCCTTCGACCAGCAGTTGCGATCGGGCGAGCGTGCCGGTCTCGGCGCGGATCGTCACCGGCTACGACGCGCGCAATCGCCCGACCCTGACCGATTATCCCGGAACCACGCCGGATATCAGCCGCACCTACTTCACCGACGGCGCGCCGCGCACCATCGCCAGCGCCGGCAACACCTGGACCAACGCCTACAACAAGCGGCGTCTGCTGACCAGCGAGGTGCTCGCCCTCGATGGCGTGAACTACGGGATCAGCCACGGCTATAACGGCAATGGCCACCCGGCCTCGATTGGCTATCCGGATGGCGCAACGCTCAACTACTTCCCGAACGGCCTCGGCCAGCCGACCGTGGTCGGGGGGTATGCGAGCAACATCCGTTACTACCCGAACGGCGCGATCCAGAGTTTCGTCTACGGCAATGGCATCACGCACACGATGACGCCGAACGCCCGTCAGTTGCCGGCCCGCAGCCGCGATGCCGGGCCGGGCGGGGTGGTGCTGGACGACAGCTACGCCTTCGATGCCAATGGCAATGTGCAAAGCATCACCGATCAGGCGAGCGCCGGCCGCACCACCCGGACGATGAGTTACGACAACCGCGACCGCCTGACCGCGGCCAGCGCGCCGGGGCTGTGGGGCAGCGCGCTGTTCTCTTATGACGCGCTCGATAACCTGAAGAGTGCCGACCAGGGCGCGCGCCAGTACCGCTACGTCTACGACGCCAACCAGCGCCTGGCCCGGATCACCGACCCGTTCGGCACCACGCAATGGAGCTTCGGCTACAACACGGCCGGCGACCAGACCAGCAAGAACGCCCAGGCCACCAGCTTCGACGCCGCGCACCGTCTCAGCGCCGTCGCCGGCATCGCGAGCTATGTCTACGATGGCTTCGGCCGCCGGGTCAAGGAAGTCAAGGCCGACGGCAGCCAGGACATTGGCGTCTACAGCCAGTCCGGGCAGCGCCTGTACAGCAAGCGCGGCGCCGAGAGCACCCGCCACATCTATCTCGGCAACACCCTGCTCGCGCAGACCAAGACCGTGGGCGGCATCCCGCAGCCCGACACCTACCTGCACACCGACGCGCTCGGCAGCGTCATCGCCGAAAGCACCGCCAGCGGCAGCATCGCCAAGCGCAACGACTACGCCCCCTGGGGCGAACCGATCAGCGGCCCGCTGGATGGCTTGGGCTACACCGGGCATGAGATGGACCCCGACACGGGACTGGTATACGCCCAGCAACGCTACTACGATCCCATCGTCGGACGCTTCCTCAGCATCGATCCAGTCGCAGCTGACGCCAACACCGGCGGCAACTTCAACCGCTACTGGTATGCCAACAACAACCCTTATCGGTTTACGGATCCGGATGGGCGGTTTGTTCCGTTGTTGATAGTTGCGGGAGGGCTTTTGGCCCTGTCGGCGGACGCCAATGCGCCGGGTCCGAACGACACTGTAAAAGTGATGTCAGGCACGGAAGCGTTGCTGGAAGTGGCCGATAAGCTTCCAGCATCGCAAGGGTTGAAAGTTGGAAGAGTTTTGGGTCGGGTTCTAAAAAATGGAATTCAATCCCAGCGTGCGGCAACTCGAGACGCGAAGAGACAAGCGGGGGGTATTCCCACGAGCAAACAAACAGAGAAACAGTCAAACGGTAGCGCAGACGACGGGACCAAGGTTGGACGCCAACAGACAATCGTGGTTCCGAAGGCAGGAGGTGGGACGGAAACCAAATCTGTCCAAGTTTCTCGTGACATTAGGGGCGAACACGCTGGACAACCACAAATTGAGGCGGGAACAGTGAAGCCTGGTGGGCAAGTGGATCAAGCTGGTAGACCACGAATTCAAAATGAGGGTAAGGTGCGAGTTGACTTTGACCCGAAACTTTGATCGCGTTTTCTTAAAAAATTAAAATTGGGTGCAGCATCATGCATGGTGCCAGCGGTGATCGACCTAGGCTCGAAATTAGGCGAATTCAGCTATTAGAAAAGCGCGATCGCGATTTGAAGAGAGCATCTTTTGGTTCGCGATACGTAAAAGTGCTTCGACAAACGACTGGCGTCCCTCTAGAAATGAATGATTTTCGCCAAGAAATCGTAGCACCCTATTCTCTGGTTTGGCCTAAGAAATTGGAACTTTCACCAGGATTGGTCGCTGCCTACATTGATAAAACAAAAGCTTCAACAATTATCACTTGCATTAGTGAAAAACTTGGAATGAGGGATGGCATATTGGGCTTCCATGACAAACCGTACCTTGGGCTCACGCTTGTGCCACCCATAAAAATTGGCTGCCTGTTATCAGCGGCTGAGCAAAGCGAAGATACTGTATTGTTTTATCCGAATGAAATCTCTGGCGTGGTTATGATCGACTATTATGCATCTGGACCAGGTTGGCCATTTAGTATCGTGGTGCAAGGGGATGCTCTGATGAGTCAAGTGAGTGATTGTTTCGTGGGCAAGGCGCAGTAACGTAGTAACGTAGGATGGGTAGAGCGCAGCGTTTTTTAACGGCGGAGCCGGTCAACCCATCAAAAGGCCTACGCCGACGGCGCGCGACGCACGAAGGGCCATCGCCGGCATTACCTGGACCAACGCCTACAACACAGTAAGCGTCGCCTGCTGACCAGTGGCACTCGCCCGTGTCAACGCCAGCGCGCAGCGTCGGTTGGTGCAAACGCATCGAACCGGAGTCCGGGGCGACGGTGTTCGCGTACGATGCGGCGGGCAATCTGGCTTGGAGCGCGGAGGGCCAGAACCTGCCTTCGACCAGCAGTTGCGATCGGGCCAGCGTGCCGGCCTCGGCGCGGATCGTCACCAGCTACGATGCGCGCAATCGCCCGACCCTAACCGACTATCCCGGCACCACGCCGGATATCAGCCGGACCTACTTCACCGACGGCGCGCCGCGCACCATCGCCAGCGCCGGCAACACCTGGACCAACGCCTACAACAAGCGGCGTCTGCTGACCAGCGAGGTGCTCGCCCTCGATGGCGTGAACTACGGGATCAGCCACGGCTATAACGGCAATGGCCACCCGGCCTCGATTGGCTATCCGGATGGCGCAACGCTCAACTACTTCCCGAACGGCCTCGGCCAGCCGACCGTGGTCGGGGGGTATGCGAGCAACATCCGTTACTACCCGAACGGCGCGATCCAGAGTTTCGTCTACGGCAATGGCATCACGCACACGATGACCCAGAACGCCCGGCGCTTGCCGGCCCAGAGCCGCGATGCCGGGCCGGGCGGGGTGGTGCTGGACGACAGCACGTAGGCTGGGGTGAGCGTAGCGAACCCCAGCTTTGACGGCGGCGCTGGGTCGGAATGCTGGGGTTCGCTGCGCTCACCACCAGCCTACGTTCGATGTCAGTTGGCGGGTGCCCGATGATTGCATAGCTCTAAGAAGATCCACTTTTACGCCCACGGATGGCCCGAACGACGCCAGCGCGCAGTGCCGGTTTGCGCAAACGCATCGAACCCGAATCCGGGGCGACGGTGTTCGAGTACGATGCGGCGGGCAATCTGGCCTGGAGCGCGAATGGGCAGAACCTGCCTTCGACCAGCAGTTGCGATCGGGCCAGCGTGCCGGCCTCGGCGCGGATCGTCACCAGCGCGTAGGCTGGGGTTAGCGCAGCGAACCCCAGCTTTGGCGGCGGCGCTGGGTCGGAATGCTGGGGTTCGCAGTGCTCACAGCCAGCCTACGAAGCGATGTGTGCTTTGGCACTGGCGGTCTCATTGTAAGGGGAACCCCAGCTTTTACGGCGGCGCTGGGTCGTGATGCTAAGGTTCGCTGCGCTCACCACCAGCCTACGTTCGATGTCAGCGCGTGGCCCGGATGAAGCGCAGGGCGTTTTTTTCGGCGGAGCTGGTCATCCGGGCATGTCGATTCGATAGCGCTTAGGGATGTCGATTCGACAGATCAAAACCCTGGAATGACCCGGTTCGTACCTGAGAGCCGCTGCGCTTTTTCCGGGCTACTTCCGGCAAGTTTCCCCGGAATGACCAGCTTCCTTGTTGAGAGCCGCTGCGCTTGTTCCGGCCTACGCTACGGTGGACAGCCGCCGCCGGCCGCGCCAGCGTGCGGCGAGCAGTACGGTGAGGATTGCGGCGTATAGCAGGGGTTCGCGGTGGTCGGCCTTGACCAGCCAGAAGTAGTGCAGGACGGCGAGGATGCCGGTGGCGTAGACCAGGCGGTGCAGTGTTTGCCAGCGGCGGCCGAGGCGGCGGACCATGGCGCGGGTCGAGGTCAGTGCCAGCGGCAGCATGCTGAGCCAGGCTAGAAAGCCGACCGTGATGGACGGGCGTTTGATGATGTCGGCGCCGAGCTCGGACCAGAAGCCGCCGAGGTCGAGTACCAGGTAAGTGACGAAATGCAGGCAGGCGTAGAAGAACGCGAACAGGCCGAGCATGCGCCGATAGCCGATCAGTGGTTGGTAGCCGGTGAGCCGGCGCAATGGCGTCACCGCCAGGGTGGCGAGCAGCAGGCGCAGGGTCCAGTCGCCGCTGCGGTGGGTGATCTGTTGCACCGGGTCGGCGCCGAGCCGGTCGTACAGGGTATCGGCGAGCAGCCAGGCGAACGGCAGCAGGCAGGCGGCGAACAGCGCCAGCTTGGACAGCCGGATGCGGATCGGCATCAATGGAAGCGGCTCAGGTCCATGCCGGTGTACAGCGCCGCCACCTGGTCGGCGTAGCCATTGAAGGGCAGGGTGGCGATGCGCGCATTGAGCAGGCTGCGGTCGCTGGCGATGCGCCGTTCGCTGGCCTGGCTCCAGCGCGGGTGGCTGACCGCCGGATTGACGTTGGAGTAGAAGCCATACTCCCCGGGGGCATAGGCGTTCCACGAGGTCGGCGGCTGCTTCTCGGTAAAGCGGATGCGTACGATCGCCTTGCTGCTCTTGTAGCCGTACTTCCACGGCACCACCAGACGCAGCGGCGCACCGTTCTGGTTGGGTAGCCAGCGTCCGTACATGCCGACCGCGAGCAGGGTCAACGGATGCATGGCCTCGTCGATTCGCAGGCCTTCGCGATACGGCCAGTCGAGCACGTTACTGCGCTGGCCGGGCATGCGCTTGGGATCGTCGAGCGATTCGAAGGCGACATACCTTGCCTTTGATGTGGGCTGGAAACGGGCCAGCACCCCGGCCAGCGGCACGCCGATCCAGGGGATCACCATCGACCAGCCTTCGACGCAGCGCAGACGGTAGATGCGTTCTTCGAGCAATGCGGGCCGGGCCAGGTCGTCGATATCGATTTGGCCCGGTGCCGCGCATTCGCCATCGACGCTGAGCGTCCACGGTCGCGCCACGAACTGCTGCGCATGGCGCGCCGGATCGGCCTTGCCGGTGCCGAACTCGTAGTAGTTGTTGTAGTGGCTGGCATCTTCGAAGGTGGTCAGCGCTTCCTTGCTGCTGCCGGGCCAGGGCTTGGGCGGCGGGTCGATTGTTGCGGGTTCGGGCGCGGCGGCCAAAGGCTCGGCCGATGCACTGTCGCGGCCGCAGCCGATCAGACCGGCACCGGCCAGCGCCAGTGCGCCCCTGAGCAGGTCGCGACGGCCGAGAAAGCGTCTTTCGTCGGTAATTTCGCTGGTGGGGATGGTTGGAACCTTGAATCGGGCCATGGTTGGCACTCGGCGCTGGACGGCTTTCGAGACCGGTGGTCGGGGGTATTGGTTCCTGGGGTGGGAGGTGGGGGAGCGGGGGAGCGGGGAAGCGGGGAAGCGGGATGGGGCGGGCGAGTGCGCGGGGCATGTTGCGCTTCGATACGCTGCGCTGCGCTCAGCACAACCTATTTCCTGGGGCGAGAGTCGGGAGTCGGGGAGCGGGGAGCGGAATGGGGCGGGCGGGGCATGTTGCGCTTCGCTGCGCTCAGCACAACCTATTCCGCTGTTCCCTGTTCCCTGTTCCCTGTTCCCTGTTCCCTGTTCCCTGTTCCCTGTTCCCTGTTCCCCATTCCCCATTCCCCATCCCCCCGTTCCCTGCTCCCCCATTCCCCTCCCGCCCTGGCGGGCTGTGGATTTTTTGCTTGCGGGCTCCGTGCTAGGGTCGGGCGTTGTCGCGGTGCAGAAAAATCCGCGCGCTGTTCCCCCTGCTAACTGCTTCGGTCCGTCGTGGTCGATGGCCCGTACAAGGAGAGATCGTGAGTCGAGCCTATAATTTTTCCGCGGGTCCGGCCGCGTTGCCGGAGCCGGTGTTGCTGCGTGCCCGCGACGAGTTGCTGGAATGGCAGGGCGAGCGCGCTTCGGTGATGGAAGTGAGCCACCGCGGCAAGGCGTTCGTGGCCATGGCCGAGCAGGCCGAGCAGGATCTGCGCGATCTGCTCGCGGTCCCGGTCAACTACAAGGTGCTGTTCCTGCAGGGCGGTGCGACCCAGCATTTCGCGCAGATTCCGATGAATCTGGCCGCGGGCGGCGCGGCCGACTACGTGGTCAGCGGCCACTGGGGCGAGAAGGCGGCGAAGGAAGCGGCCACCCAGACCCGCGTACAGATCGCCGCTACCAGCGAAGCCAGCAATTACACCCGTCTGCCGGCGTTCGCCGAATGGCAGTGCGACCCGCATGCCGCCTATCTGCATGTCACCCCGAACGAGACCATCGCCGGCGTCGAAATGCACCAGTTCCCGGACAGCGGCGCGGTGCCGCTGATCGCCGACATGTCCTCGACCCTGCTGTCGCGGCCGCTCGATGTGGCGAAGTTCGGTCTGATCTATGCCGGCGCGCAGAAGAATATTGGGCCGTCCGGCCTGGTCGTGCTGGTCGTCCGCGAGGACCTGCTGGCGCGCTGCCCGAAGTCGATCCCCAACATTTTTAATTACGCCGCGCACGCCAAGGACGGCTCCTTGTTGAACACGCCGCCGACCTTTTCCTGGTACCTGGCCGGGCTGGTGTTCCAGTGGCTGAAGGAACAGGGCGGCCTGGCCGCGATCGGCGATCAGAACCGGCGCAAGGCCGAGCGACTGTATGGCTACATCGATGCCTCGGGTTTCTACAGCAATCCGGTCGAGCCCTCGGACCGTTCGTGGATGAATGTGCCGTTCCGGTTGCAGGACGACGCACTGGATGCGGTCTTCCTCAAGGAATCCGAGGCCGCCGGTCTGCTCGCGCTCAAGGGCCATCGCTCGGTCGGCGGCATGCGCGCCAGCATCTACAACGCGCTGCCACTGGCTGGGGTCGAGGCGCTGATCGGCTTCATGCAGGATTTCGCCCGCCGCAACGGTTGAAGCGGCGCCCGAGCTGCGCCGTCGTCCCCTGTTGTCCGCCGCATAACGGAGTGCCCGCTGTCATGTTCAAGATCAAGACCCTGAATAATATTTCCGCCAATGGCCTGAAGCGGCTGCCGGCAGATCGCTACCAGATCGTCGCTGAACTCGCCGACGCCGACGCGGTGTTGCTGCGTTCGGCCGACATGCACGCGCTGGCGCTGCCGGCCTCGGTCAAGGCGGTCGCCCGCGCCGGGGCCGGGACCAATAACGTGCCGGTGGCCGCGCTCAGCCTGCGTGGCATTCCGGTGTTCAACGCCCCCGGCGCCAACGCCAATGCGGTCAAGGAACTGGTGATCGCCGGCATGCTGCTGGCCGCGCGCAATCTGGACGCGGCGCTCGGTTTCGTGCGCGCTCTGCCAGGCGAGGGCATGGAGGAAGCGATCGAATCCGGCAAGAAGCAGTTCGTCGGCACCGAACTCGCCGGCCGCACCCTGGGCGTGGTTGGACTCGGGGCGATCGGCGTGCGCCTGGCCAATGCCGCGCGTTCGCTCGGCATGCGGGTGATCGGCTTCGATCCGCACATGACCGTCGAGGGCGCCTGGGCGCTGTCGTCCGATGTGCAGAAGGCCGCCTCGTTGAACGAGTTGTACGCGGCGGCCGATTTCCTGAGTTTCCATGTGCCGCTGAACGACGCCACCCGCGGCGCGTTCAATCTCGACTCGCTGGCGGTGGTCAAGGCTGGTGTGGTGCTGCTCAACTTTTCCCGCGACGGTATCGTGGCCCACGACGCGCTCTCCGCCGGCCTCGGCGATGGCCGGATCGGCCGTTATGTATCGGACTTCCCCAAGCCGCAGTACCACGGCAATCCGCGCGTGATCAGCCTGCCGCATCTCGGCGCTTCAACCGCCGAGGCCGAGGAAAACTGTGCGCTGATGGTGGTCGACCAACTGCGCGAGTTTTTGGAGCACGGCAATGTCATCAATTCGGTGAATTTTCCGAACACGCGCATGCCCCGGGCCGGCGCGGCGCGGATCGCGATCGCCAACCGCAACCAGCCGGACATGATCGGCCAGTTGTCGCATGCTTTGGGCCGGGCCGGAATCAACATCGCCCAGATGCACAATGCCTCGCGCGGCGAGCTGGCCTACAGCCTGGTCGACGCCGACCAGGACGTGGACTCCGATGTCGTGGATAATCTGCTGGCGATCGATGGCGTGCTGTCGGTGCGCGTGATCCGCTGAAACCGAGCCGACATGACCGAATCCGATCCCCAGCCCGCGCCGACCCTGGCCGAGGTGCGCCGCCGCATCGACGATATCGACACCCGCATCCAGGCGTTGATCGCCGAGCGCGCGCGGGTCGCACACGCGGTCGGAGCGGCCAAGGGCACGCTGGCTGCGGTCGATTACTATCGGCCGGAACGCGAGGCGCAGGTGTTGCGCAAGGTGCTGGAACGCAACCAGGGGCCGCTGTCGGACGCCGAGATGCTGCGCCTGTTTCGCGAGATCATGTCGGCCTGTCTGGCCCAGCAGGAGCCGCTCAAGATCGCCTTTCTCGGCCCGCAAGGCACGTTTTCGGAAACCGCGGTACACCAGCATTTCGGGCATTCGATCCATGGCCTGCCGCTGGCTTCGATCGACGAGGTGTTCCAGGAAGTCGAAGCCGGCGCCGCCGATTTCGGCGTGGTCCCGGTCGAGAATTCGACCGAGGGCTCGGTGCAGATGACCCTGGACATGTTGATCGATTCGCCGCTCAAAATCTGCGGCGAGGTCGAGTTGCCGATCCATCACTTCTTGCTCGCTAACTTCGAGCGGCTGGACCAGGTGCGGCGGGTCTACTCGCACCCGCAGTCGCTCGGCCAATGCCGAAACTGGCTGCGCCAGCACCTGCCGCAGGCCGAGAAGCTGCCGGTGGCCAGCAATGCCGAGGCGGCGCGATTGGCGCGGCGCGGCGAGGACGTGGCGGCGATCGCCGGAGAGAGTGCGGCTCGCATCTACGACCTGCGCACGCTGGCCGGGCCGATCGAAGACCGGCCGGACAATACCTCGCGCTTCGTGGTGATCGGTCGCCAGTTGTTTTCACCATCGGGCCAGGACAAGACCTCGCTGCTGCTGTCCGGGCGCGACCAGCCTGGCCTGCTGTTCCACCTGCTCGAACCGCTGGCCCGGCACGGCGTTAGCCTGACCCGGATCGAGTCGCGGCCGACCCGCCAGGGCAAGTGGCAGTACGCGTTCTTTATCGATATTGCAGGCCATATCGATGATCCCCCGGTGCAGCAGGCGCTGTCCGAGCTTGGCCCGGTATCCGATCTGATCAAGGTGCTGGGTTCGTACCCGGTGGCGGTACTGGGATCATGAGCGATGGTTTTCTGGCGCAGGCGACCCCGGCGCTGCGGGCCTTGCGTGCCTACGATCCGGGCCACGATCTGCCGAGTTTGCGGGCGGCGCGGGCGCCGGGCGCGCTGATCGAACTCGGCTCCAACGAAAACGCCTGGGGCCCGAGTCCGCAGGCACTGGCCGCGATCGCCAAGGCCGACCCGAGCGAGGTCTGGCGCTATCCGGATCCACGCGGCCTGGCCCTGCGCGAGCGACTGGCCACGCTGCACGGCGTCGCGCTGGACGAAATCGTGCTCGGTAATGGCTCGCATGAATTGCTGATGCAACTGGCGCAGATCTTCTGTGCGGCGGGCGATGAATTGCTGCACGCCGAATACGGCTTCGCGGTCTACCCGATCGCCGCCCGTGCGGTCGGCGCCGAGCCGGTCGCCGCCGCGGCGCAGACGGTGGGCAGCGCGATGCCGCGCGGCCTGGATCTGGCCGCGATGGCGGCGCGGGTGTCGCCACGCACGCGGCTGGTGTGCATCGCCAACCCGAACAATCCGACCGGCACCTGGGTCGGGCTGGACGATCTCGCCGAGTTTCTGGCCGGGCTGCCTTCGACCCTGCCGGTGGTGATCGACGAGGCCTATATCGAGTTTGCCGACGCGCCCGGATTGGGCAGTGCGCTGGCGCTGCGTGCGCGCTTCCCCAATCTGGTCGTCACCCGAACTTTTTCCAAGGCTTACGGATTGGCCGGTCTGCGCGTCGGCTACGCGATTGCCGATCGGCAGATCGTGGCGCTCATCGACCGCTTGCGCGAATCGTTCAATGTCAACGCCCTGGCCTTGCTCTCCGCGCGCGCGGCGCTGGACGACCCCGGCCATCTGGCCCAGGTGGTCGGCCAAACCCGTGCCGAGCGCGAATGGCTGCGTGCGGAACTGATCGGGCGCGGCTACCCGGTGGCGCCGTCCCAGGGCAATTTCCTGTTGGTCGAGTTCGGTGCCGAGGCGGCGCGTATCGAGCAGCGCCTGCTCGGTCGGGGCGTGGTACTGCGGCCGATGCAAGGCTACGGGCTTCCGCAGTGCCTGCGCGTGACGGTGGCAACGCGGGCTGAGAACCAGGCCCTGCTCGAGGCGCTGACATGAGCGACCGGGAACCGATCGATTGGTTGCTTACTGCCGGCGGCCCGCTGCGCGGCTGCCTGCGCGTGCCCGGCGACAAGTCGATCTCGCACCGGGCGATCATGCTGGCCAGCATCGCCGAGGGCGAGAGTCGCATCAAAGGCTTTCTGGAAGGCGAAGACACCCTGGCGACCGCCGCGGCATTCCGCGCCATGGGCATCGCGATTACTGCGCCGGCCGAAGGCGAGCGCATCGTGCAGGGCCGCGGACTCAATGGCCTGAGCGCGCCCAGCGCGGATATCGACTGCGGCAATGCCGGCACCGCCATGCGCCTGCTGGCCGGGCTGCTGGCCGGGCAGCGTTTCGACAGCGTGTTGTGCGGCGACGCTTCGCTGTCGCGGCGGCCGATGCGCCGGGTGATCGAGCCCTTGTCGCTGATGGGCGCGCGCATTTTGGCCGAGCCGGGCGGGCTGCCGCCACTTTCGATCCGCGGTCGGGCGGGGTTGCACGGCATCCACTACGCGCTGCCGGTGGCCAGCGCCCAGGTCAAGTCGGCGATTCTGCTCGCCGGCCTGTATGCCGACGGCCAGACCACGGTCAGCGAACCGCATCCGACCCGCGATTACACCGAATCGATGTTGTCGGCATTCGGCGTGCAGATTGAGCGCGATGGTGAAACCGCCAGTCTGCGTGGCGGCCAGTCCTTGCAAGGGCGGGTCATCGACGTGCCGGCGGATTTTTCTTCGGCGGCGTTTTTTCTGGTCGCGGCCAGCCTGGTGCCGGGCTCGGATCTGTTGATCGAGGCGGTCGGCATCAATCCGCGTCGCACCGGTCTGCTCGATACCTTGATCGAGATGGGCGCCGACATCCGCGTCGGCCAGCGCCGACAACTCGGCGGCGAATGGGTTGCCGATCTGCACGTACGCTCGGCCCCGCTCCGGGGCATCAGCGTGCCGGCGGCCAGGGTGCCCGACATGATCGACGAATTTCCCGCACTGTTCGTGGCCGCTGCCCTTGCCGAGGGCGAAACCCGGGTCAGCGGCGCCGCGGAATTGCGGGTCAAGGAAAGCGACCGCATCGGGGTGATGGCGACCGCGCTCAAGGCGCTCGGCGCCGAGATCGCCGAGACCGCCGACGGCGCGCTGATCTGTGGGGTCGGCCGACTGTCCGGCGGCCAAGCCGACAGCGCCGGCGATCACCGCTGCGCGATGGCCATGGCGGTGGCGGCACTGCGGGCGAATGCGCCGGTGCGGGTGCGCGATGTGGCCAATGTCGCGACCTCGTTTCCGGGGTTTGAACGCTTGGCGGCCGACATTGGTTTTGCCCTGCAGGTCCTGCCAGGAGAGCACGGATGAACCTGGTACCGGTGTTGACCATCGACGGCCCATCGGGCTCGGGCAAGGGCACCATCGCGCGCGCCGTGGCCGATCGTCTGGGCTGGCATTTTCTGGATAGTGGCGCCCTGTATCGGGCGGTTGGCCTGGCCGCGAGCTGGGCCGGAATCGCCTTCGACGACATCGAGGCGCTGGTGCGCGTGGCCGGAGACAGCGATATCCGCTTCGAGGACCGGCCCGGTGACGACCCGGCGGTGTTCGTCAATGGCCAGGAAGCGAGCGCCGAACTGCGCACCGAGACCTGCGGCGCGGCGGCCTCGGCAATCGCCGCGATCCCGGAAGTACGCGCCGCCCTGGTCGCCAAACAGCGCGCCTTCCGCCGCCCACCGGGCCTGGTCGCCGATGGCCGCGACATGGGCACGGTGATCTTTCCGGATGCGGTGTGCAAGGTGTTTCTCACCGCGAGCGCGGAGGTGCGTGCGGAGAGGCGGTATAAGCAGTTGAAGCAAAAGGGATTCGAGGTTATACTTGCAGCCCTTTTGCGCGAGATTGTCGCGCGGGACGCCCGTGATGCCGGGCGCGCGGTGGCGCCGTTACGACCTGCAGACGATGCAGTTCAGATCGACGCCACCGGGCTCGGTATCGGCGCGGTGGTCGAACGTGTGCTGGCCCTGCTGCCGACGCGTTGACCACCGGCAAGCGCGCGTGGTCCCGGTGCAAGCCGGGGAACAAGAACGGCAGCTCGCTGCCAACAACCTAAGCCCGATCCGGCGCCATTCGCCGCGATTCGGTATTTCCATGGAACCTTTATGACCGAGAGTTTTGCCGAACTTTTTGAGATGAGCCAATCGATCGCGCGCCTGAAACCGGGCAGCATCGTGACTGGCATTGTGGTGGACATCCGTTCCGATGTGGTGATCGTACACGCCGGGCTCAAGTCCGAGGGCATCGTACCGATCGAACAGTTCCGCAACGATGACGGCGAGATCGACATCAAGATCGGCGACGAGGTCAAGGTCGCGCTCGATTCGCTGGAAAACGGATTCGGCGAAACCGTGCTGTCGCGCGAGAAAGCCAAGCGCTCGATGGTCTGGGACGAACTCGAAGAAGCCCTGCAGAGCAATGCCACCATCGTTGGCCGCATCAGCGGCAAGGTCAAGGGCGGGTTCACCGTCGATATCCGCGATGTGCGTGCGTTCCTGCCGGGTTCGCTGGTCGATGTGCGGCCAGTCCGCGACACCACCCATCTGGAAGGCAAGGAACTCGAATTCAAGCTGATCAAGCTGGATCGCAAGCGCAACAACGTGGTGGTTTCGCGTCGCGCCGTGGTCGAAAGCGAATTCTCGGTCGAGCGCGAGCAGTTGATGGAACGCCTTCAGGAAGGCGTGGTGGCCAAGGGTGTGGTCAAGAACCTCACCGACTACGGCGCGTTCGTCGATCTCGGCGGCATCGACGGTCTGCTGCACATCACCGACATGGCCTGGAAGCGCGTGCGGCATCCGTCCGAAGTGGTTGAAGTTGGCCAGGAGCTCGACGTCCGCGTGCTCAAGTACGACCGCGAGCGCAACCGCGTTTCGCTCGGTCTGAAGCAGCTCGGCGAAGACCCCTGGGTCAATATCGCGCGCCGCTACGCGACCGGCACGCGCTGCTTCGGCAAAGTTTCCAATGTCACCGACTATGGTTGCTTCGTCGAACTGGAACCCGGTGTCGAAGGCCTGGTGCATGTGTCCGAAATGGACTGGACCAACAAGAACATCAACCCCGGCAAGCTGGTCCAGGTCGGCGACGAGTCCGAAGTCATGGTGCTCGATGTCGATGAGGAACGCCGCCGCATCTCGCTCGGCATGAAGCAGTGCTTCAACAATCCGTGGGAAGAGTTTGCCGCGCACCACAAGAAGGGCGACAAGGTTTCAGGAACGGTCAAGTCGATCACCGACTTCGGCGTATTCATCGGTCTCGATGGCGCCATCGATGGCCTGATCCACCTGTCCGATATCAGCTGGCAGATGTCCGGCGAAGAGCTGGTGCGCAACTTCAAGAAGGGCGAAACCGTGGAAGCGGTGGTGCTGGCGGTGGATCCGGAGCGCGAGCGTATCTCGCTCGGCATCAAGCAGCTCGAGCAGGATCCGTTTGCCACCTTCATGGCCAACAATCCCAAGGGCAGCATCGTCAACGGTACCGTGCGCGAAGTCGATGCCCGCGGCGCCACCATCACTCTGGGTGAGGGTATCGAGGGCTATTTGCGCGCCTCCGATATCGCCAAGGAGCGGGTCGAGGACGCCACCACCCGGCTCAAGGTCGGCGACGCGGTCGAAGCCAAGTTCATCGGCATGGACCGCAAGGGCCGTACCCTGCAACTGTCGATCCGCGCCAAGGACGAGCAGGAACTGGCCGATACCCTGGCCGAATACCAGGGCGGCAGTGCCGGCGTGGTCACCACCAAGCTCGGCGCCTTGCTGCAGGAGCAACTGCGCAAGTAATCCACTGCGGTAAACCTGCATGGCCAAAGCCCCGTGCGCGGGGCTTTGGATCCGTCCCGAAGGCGTGCGAGCGAATCTGATGGCTACCAAGTCGGAAATCATTGACGGGTTGGCGCGCCGCCAGCGGCATTTGGCGCACCACGACGTGGAGCTTGGGGTCAAGGAAATCCTCGAACACATCGGCTCGGCCTTGGCGCTCGGTCAGCGTATCGAGATTCGTGGTTTCGGCAGTTTTTCTCTGCACTTTCGGCCGCCCAGGCAGGGACGCAATCCGAAGACTGGACAGTCGGTCGCACTGCCGGGGAAAAACGTGCCCTATTTCAAACCGGGCAAGGAGTTGCGCGATCGGGTCAACGCGGCCTTTGCCGACATTCGCGAAGACAACAGTAGCGAGGCCAATGCCGATGTCGACTGATCGTGGCTCCGTGCTGACGCGCTGGCTGCTGCTGCCCTCGGCGGTGGTGGTGGCACTGCTGTCGCTGGTATTTTTCGCCATGAACCGCGATAGCGCGGTCATGGATCTGTATTTTGCCCGGATCGACCTGCCGCTTGGCCTGCTGGTGGTGCTGTGCCTGCTCGGCGGCTTCGTGCTGGCGGGCGCCATCCTGTTTACCGCGGTGATCGTCCCGCAGCGTCTGCAACTGCGTGCGTTGCGTCGGGAACTCGAGCAACTGCGTCGCCAACGGACCCAATGAACGAAGGCGTCATCCCGGTCTCGGTAGGGGTTTTTCTGCTGGGACTGCTGGCTGGCTGGCTGTCGGCGCGTGTGTATGGTGCGGCCAACAAGGGCCGTCAAGTCGACAAGCTCCGCCGCAACTATTTTCGCGGCCTCAACTTTCTGTTGAACGAACAGCCGGACAAGGCGATCGAGGTGTTTCTGCAGATCGCCGAAGTCGACAACCACACGGTCGAGACGCACCTGGCACTGGGCAGCCTGTTCCGACGTCGCGGAGAGACCGACCGCGCCATCCGTCTGCATCAGAACCTGATCTCGCGGCCCAGCCTGACCGCAGACCAGAAATCGGTCGCGTTGCTCGAACTCGGCGAGGACTACATGCGCGCCGGTCTGCTCGATCGCGCCGAATTGCTGTTTACCGATCTGCTCAATGTCGATGCATTCGCGGCGCCCTCGCTGCGCCAGTTGATCTCGGTCTGCCAACAGGAACGCGACTGGCGCCGTGCGATCGAACACGCACGGCGTCTGCAGCAGATCGGGGGCGAGGCGCAGGGCGAGCTGATCGCCCACTTCCTCTGTGAGCTGGCACTCGAAGCCCGCAACCGCGGCGATCTGGCTGAGGCCGCCGGTCTGGTCGCGGAAGCCCAGTCGAGCGACCCGCTCGCGGTTCGTCCGCGCATGCTGGCCGGCGATCTGGCCATGGCGCGGGGCGATTGCACGAGCGCCGTGGCGGCCTTCGAGCAGGTGCTGGCCGATGATGCCGACTACACCCCGGACGTGTTGCCGCGGCTGCTCGACTGCCTGGCTCGGCTAGGCCGCGAGGCCGAAGTGCCGGAATTGTTGCAACGTCTGGCGCAACGTTTTCCGGGCATTTCTCCAGTGCTCGAACTGTGCCGGCGGATCGCCGCGGAGCAGGGCGCCGAGCCGGCGACCCAGCTGCTCGGCGAACGCTTGCGCGCGCACCCTTCGCTGCGCGGACTGCTGGCCCTGGTCGAGCTTCGCGTCGCCAGTGCCACCGAGGCCGCGCGGCCCGCTCTGCTGGAACTGGCCGGGTTACTCAAGGCGCAACTGGTGACGCAGCCACTGTATCGCTGCGGCCACTGCGGCTTTGGTGCGCGGACGCTGCATTGGCAGTGCCCGAGCTGCAAGCGCTGGGGCACCATCAAGTGTGTGCACGGCATCGAAGGTGAGTGAATGGCGAACCCGTTGCTGATGTTGCTAGTGCTGTCGGCATTCTCGACCTGGTGGCTGCGACGAATCCTGATCCGCGCCGGCATGTTCGATCAGCCCGGACAACGGCGTCTGCACAGTGTGCCGGTAGCACGCGGCGGTGGCCTGGCGATCGTGTTCACGCTGCTGGCGGCCGGCGTCTGGCTGGCCGCGGATGCGCCGTTCTTGGTCTGGTTGCTGGCCGGTCTGCTGGTGGTCGCCCTGGCCGGTTGGCGGGACGACCGGCACGGGCTAGGCATCGCGCCACGGCTGGCCCTGCACCTGCTGGCGGCGGCCGTGCTGGTGGCGGGCCTGCTGGTTTGTGGACCGCCCTGGCCGACCACCGGGCTGCCGATCGCCGTGCTGATCGCTGTGGCACTGCTCGCCGCGGTCGCCTCGATCAACCTGCACAATTTCATCGACGGCGCGAATGGCATGCTGTGCTGGCAAGCGCTGTTCGTGCTGCTGGCTCTCGCCGCGTTGACCCCCGCCGAATCGGCCCCACTGCGGCCGCTGGCGCTGGCCAGCGCTGCCGCGGTGCTGGGTTTTCTGCCATTCAATTTCCCGCGAGCGACGGTGTTCCTGGGCGATGTCGGCAGCGGTGCGCTCGGCTACTGGCTTGCTGCGCTGGCCTTGTGGGCCTGGGCGGCGGGGCTGTTCAGCCTGCCGCAACTGCTGGTGCTGAATGCCCTGGTGTTGATCGACGGCCTGGCCACCCTGGCCTGGCGCATGCTGGCCGGCAAACGCTGGTGGCGCGGTCACCGCGAACACCTGTACCAATGGCTGGTGCGCAGCGGCGGCTCGCATGCCCGGGTGAGTCTGGGTTACCTGGCGGCCAATTTGCTCGTCATCCTGCCGTTGCTGCTGGCACTTCGGGCGCGTTCGCCCCAGGCAGCGGCCCTGGGTGATGCGATCGAGTGGACGGCGACCGCCGGGTTGACGGTGGTTGGACTCGGCATCTGGGTTCTGGCAAAACGTGCCTGTTTGCGCCGGCTTCGGGCACAATAGCCGGATGCGCGAAGCCCAACTGCCGATGTCAACCAGCCTGCTTCCCCTGCCTGCCCGGTCGGTTGGCATAGCCAGCGGCGGGCGTCGATGAGACTGCGCGGCGTGATCGCGCGCATTCATCCGCGCATCGCGGTGGTGCTGCACGACCTGGCCATGGTCTGGCTGGCCTGGTGGGCAGCGACCTGGCTGCGCTACCAAATGGTGCCGCTCGCCCCGGCGGTGCCGCTGTTCGCCAGCGAATACGTGATCGTGCTGGCGGTGCAGGGAACGGTGCTGTACTGGACCGGCCTGTACCGTGGTCTGTGGCGCTTCGCCAGCCTGCCGGATCTGTGGAATATCGCCCGCGGCTGCCTGATCGGGGTGACCGCGATCGCGGTCGCGCTGTTCCTGCACGACCGCCTGGAAGGCACCCCGCGGGCGGTGCTCGGCATCTACCCGGTGATGCTGCTGATCCTGCTCGGCATGCCGCGCATGCTGTACCGATTCTGGAAGGATAGCCGCCAGGATGGCGCTACTTACACCAGCGCGCGGCGGGTGCTGATCGTCGGCGCTGGCCGTGCCGGCGAAAACCTGGTGCGCGACCTGAAGCGCGACACCCAGTACCGACCGGTCGGCTTCCTGGACGACAACGTTTCGCTCAAGGGTGCCAAGCTGCACGGCATCCCGGTACTCGGTCCACTCGAACAATTGCCGGAGCTGGCCCACGAAGTCGCCGCCGAAATGGTGCTGATTGCGATCCCCTCGGCCAGCAACCAGCAGATGCAGCGGGTGGTCGCGCTGTGCGAACAGAGCGGGCTCGCATTCCGTACCGTGCCCAGGCTGCAGGATGTGGTCGAAGGCCGCTCCGGCTTCAACGAGCTGAAGGAAGTCGCGATCGAGGATCTGCTCGGGCGCGACCCGGTGGCGCTGGATTGGACCTCGATCCGCATCGGCGTTGCCGGTCGCCGGGTAGTGGTCACCGGCGGCGGCGGCTCGATCGGCGCCGAACTGTGCCGGCAGGTGGCCAGGCTCGGGGTCGAGTCGCTGACCATCATCGAGCTCTGCGAATACAACCTGTACCGGATCGAACAGGAATTGCGCGCCGAGTTCCCGGACCTGCTGCTCGATGCGGTGCTCGGGGACTGC
>JBFXKH010000072.1:0-18042 GCA_050173995.1 Lysobacterales bacterium
CCAGAGGACAGAAGACGGAAGACGGAGGACAGAAGACAGATAAAGCAGCCCGCGCTCGCTTCCAGAGGACAGAAGACGGGGGACAGAAGACAGATAAAGCAGCCCGCGCTCGCTTTGGCTCTTCTGTCCTCCGTCTTCTGTCCTCCGTCCTCCGGCAGCGACGTTCCGTCGCTCCCACCAAAACCCAACGCATCCGCCCCGCTTGCTGCGCCGGCTGGATTCAATCGACCAGGGTCAGGCGCAGTTCCTTGGGCAGGGCGAAGATCACGCTTTCGGGTTCGCCATCGAGTTCGCGCACGCTGTTCACGCCGAGCTCGGACAGCCGCGCGACCACGCCCTGGACCAGGCTTTCCGGGGCCGAGGCGCCGGCGGTCAGACCGATGCAGCTCCGCCCCGACAGCCAGGCCGGGTCGATGTCGTCGGCACCGTCGATCAGAAAGGCCGGCACCTGGTGCTTCTCGGCCAGTTCGCGCAGGCGGTTGGAATTGGAGCTGTTCGGCGAGCCGACCACCAGCACCAGATCGCATTCGGCGGCCAGTCGCTTGACCGCATCCTGGCGGTTCTGGGTGGCATAGCAGATGTCGTCGTGGCGTGGCCCTTCGATTGCGGGAAAGCGCGCGCGCAGGGCCTCGACCACCGCCAGCGTGTCGTCGACCGAGAGCGTGGTCTGGGTGACGTAGGCGAGTCCGGCATCGGCCGTCAGCGGCAGGCGCGCCACGTCTTCCAGTTGCTCGATCAAAAAAATCCGCGCGTTGGACTGCTCGGCCCGCCACTGGCCGAGGGTGCCTTCGACTTCCGGGTGTCCGGCGTGGCCGATCATCACCACGTTGCGGCCGGCCTTGCAGTGGCGCAGCACTTCGATATGCACCTTGGTGACCAGCGGGCAGGTCGCATCGAACACCTTGAGTCCGCGCTGGCGGGCGCGTTCGCGCACCTCGGCGGCGACCCCGTGCGCGGAAAATATCACCGTCGCACCGTCCGGCACTTCGTCCAGCTCCTCGACGAATACCGCGCCACGCGAACGCAAATCATCGACCACGAAGCGGTTGTGCACCACCTCATGCCGCACGTAGATCGGTGCACCCAGGGCGGCGATGGCGCGCTCGACGATGTCGATCGCCCGATCGACGCCGGCACAGAATCCGCGAGGGTTGGCGAGGATCAGTCGCATCATCCGGCCTTTTCGGCGTCACCGGGGCGAGCGGCGGAACCGCCCTGCCGCCAGCCCCACAACAGCAACACCGCAGCACCGATGCAGATGGAAGAGTCAGCGATATTGAACGCCGGCCAGTGCGAGCGGTTCCAGTACACGTCGATGAAATCGACCACGTAGCCGAGGCGTAGGCGGTCGATGACATTACCGATCGCACCGCCGATGACCAGGGCAAAGGCCAGCCGGGTGCCACGCTCGTGCGGCGCGGTCCGGGTCAGCAGCCAGGCGAACGCGCTGGCCACGCTGAGCGCGAACACCGACAGCAGCGCGCGCTGCCAGTCGGCGCCGTCGCTCAACAGGCTGAAGGCGACGCCGGGATTGTGCGCCAGCGTCCAGCGCAGGCCCGGAAACACCGCGATCGAACCGCCGCCGGCCAGGGCGGCGCTGGCCCAGGCCTTGCTCCACTGGTCGAGCGCGATCACCACGGCCGACAGCAGTAGCCAGCGCCAGGCCTTGAAGCCGGCTCGCTCAGAAGTAGTCACGGGTCTCGCCCTCGCCATCCAGATTGCCGACACAGCGGCCGCAGATTTCCGGGTGTTCCGCTACCACGCCGATATCCGGCCGGTGCTGCCAGCAGCGGATGCACTTGGCGTGGCTGGTCGGGCGGACCAGGAAGCGGAATGCCTGATTCCCCTGCCCGAGCGCGAGCGCCGCTTCCGGGGCCTGGTCGAGCGCGGCCAGGCCGACTTCGGAAGTGATGAAGAAGAAACGCAGTTCCGCGGCCATCGGCCGCAGCCGCTCCAGCCAGCCGGCGGGCGCGTACAGTTCGACCTCGGCCTGCAGCGAACCGCCGAGCTGGCCGTCGTTGCGCAACAGTTCGATCTGCTTCTGTACCGCCGAGCGCAGTTCGTCCAACTGGGCGACCAGCGCCGCTTCGTCCGCTCCGAATACCCGTCCGGCGAAGCGCGGCGCGATCTCGGCCCAGGTCGCGAGCCACACCGATGGCGGCCGCGGCGCCGGCAAATAACCCCACAGTTCGGCGGCGGTGAAGGGAGTGATCGGCATCAAGGCCCGCACCAGCACTTCGAGTGCGGCGGCGAGCGCGGTCTGCGCCGACCGCCGCGCCAGGGATTTCTTCGGCAGGGTGTAGATGCGGTCCTTGATCATGTCCAGGTAGCCCGCGCCCATATCCACCGTGCAGAAGCGCATCAGTTCCTGGACCAGGGCGGCAAACTGCCAGGTATCGGCACCGGCGTGGATTTCGCCGCTGGCATCCGGCCCATAGACGCGCCGCGCAAGCTGCATCAGTTGCTCGGACTGGGCCAGCGCCCAGCGATCGAGCAGCAGCATCTGGCCCGGTGCCACCGCATCGGTCAGCGGATCGAAGCCGCTCAAATTGGCCAGCAGGAAACGCGCAGTGTTGCGCAATCGCCGGTAGGTATCGGCGCTGCGTTTGAGGATCTCATCGGACACGCACATCTCGTTGCGATAGTCGGTGGACGCGGTCCACAGCCGCAGCACATCGGCGCCGAGCGTATCGATCACCTTCTGCGGCGCGACCACATTGCCGAGCGACTTCGACTGCTTGCGGCCCTGCGCATCGACGGTGAAGCCGTGGGTGATCACTTCGGTGTACGGCGCGCAACGGTCGAGCGCGACTGCGGTCAGCAGCGAAGACTGAAACCAACCGCGGTGCTGGTCCGACCCTTCCAGATAGATCACACCGGCGCGCTCGCCGGCGAGTTCGGCGCGCTGGTTGAGAACACAGTAATGCGTGACCCCAGAGTCGAACCAGACGTCGAGGATATCGCTGACCTTTTCGTAGTCGGCGGCCTCGTCGCCGAGCAGCTCGGCCGGGTCCAGATCCGCCCAGACATCGACACCGCCGACTTCGATGCGTGCTGCAACCTGATCGAGCAGAGCAACCGTGCGCGGGTGCGCCTCACCGCTTGCCTTGTGGATGAAGATCGCGATCGGCACGCCCCAGGTACGCTGGCGCGAGATGCACCAGTCCGGGCGATTCCTGACCATCAGGCTGATCCGTTCCTCGCCCCAGTCGGGCAGCCAGCGCACCTGCTTGATCGCGGCCAGCGCGTCGGCGCGCAGGCCGGCCTGGTCCATGCTGATGAACCACTGCGGCGTGGCGCGAAACGCGACCGGGGTCTTGTGCCGCCAACAGTGCGGGTAGCTGTGTACGATATTTTCGGCCGCGAGCAAGACGCCGCGTTCGCGCAACAGGCCGAGGATCGCCTCGTTCGCCTTCCACACGTGCAAGCCTTCGACCAGCTCGGTACCGGGCACAAACACGCCGTTGCTGGCCACCGGATTGAGCACACCGATGGCGTATTTCTGGCCAACCACGAAGTCTTCCTGGCCGTGGCCGGGCGCGGTGTGCACAGCGCCGGTACCGGATTCGGTGGTGACGTGCTCGCCGAGGATCACCGGCACCTGGCGATCATAGAAACAATGCCGAAGCAGCAGATGCTCGAGCGCTGCGCCACGGGCGCGGCCCAGCACCCGCGGCGCGTCGATGCCGAAGCGCGCCGCGCAGGCGGCGAGCAGCTCTTCGGCGACCGCGATCAACACCCGCCGGCCGGCGCGTGGCGCGGCTTCGATCAGCACATAGTCGAAATCGGCGTTGACCGCGACCGCGAGGTTGGCCGGCAGGGTCCAGGGCGTGGTCGTCCAGATCGGCAGGGCGACGATCGCCTCGCCCGCTTCCACCCCGAATTTCGCCGCCAGTGCCTGCGCATCCACCGCGTCGAAGGCAACATCGATCGCCGACGAGGTCTTGTCGGCGTATTCGATCTCGGCCTCGGCCAGCGCCGAGCCGCAATCGAAGCACCAATGCACCGGCTTGACCCCGCGCGCCAGGTGGCCGTTGTCGATGATCCGCGCCAGCGCCCGCAGCATGCCTGCCTCGAAGCTGTAGTCCATGCTGCGGTACGGCTGCTGCCAGGTGCCGAGCACCCCGAGTCGCTTAAAACCTTCGCGCTGCAGGTCGATCTGGCGCTCGGCGTATTGCCGGCAATGCGCACGAAACGAACGTGCATCGACCTTGACCCCGACCTTGCCGATCTCCTTCTCGACCGCGAGTTCGATCGGCAGGCCATGGCAATCCCAGCCCGGCACATAGGCGCTCTGGAATCCGGCCAGCAGCTTGGCCTTGACCACGATGTCCTTGAGCGTCTTGTTGACCGCGTGGCCAATATGGATCGGGCCATTGGCATAGGGCGGGCCATCGTGCAGCACGAACTTCGGTCGCGAAGCGGTCGCCGCCAGCACCTCGGCGTACACCCCGTCTTGCTCCCAGGAGGCCAGCATGGCCGGCTCGCGGCTGGGCAGATCGCCCTTCATCGGAAAGTCCGTTGCGGGCAGATGGATGGTGGATTTGTAGTCGATGCTCACGGCGGACCTGTCGGAGTGAATGCTTGAAAAGTGTACTTGGGAAAGCGGTTTTAGGTTTTAGGTTTTAAGTGTTAGGTTTTAAGTGTTAGGTTTTCATCGGCGCCGCCGTCCGGACACCTAAAACCTAAAACTTAAAACCTAAAACTTTAGCCACTGAAGAATCTCCCTCGCCTCGCGCGCATCCTGGTGCATGCGCACGACCAGGTCGTCGAGGTTGGCGAAGCGCACTTCATCGCGCAGTTTGCCGATGAAGGCGACCTCCAGCCGTTGCCCGTACAGATCGCCCTCGAAGTCGAACAGATGCGCTTCGAGCAACAACTCGCGGCCTTCGATGGTCGGCCGCGTGCCCAGGCTCGCCACCCCCGGCCAATCGACCAGGCCGGCGCCGCTAACGCGCACCGCATACACGCCAAACACCGGCGGCAGCCGCCGCAGCATCGGCAGATTGGCGGTCGGGTAGCCGAGCGTGCGGCCGAGCTTGAGTCCGTGGACCACCCGCCCGCCGATGCTGAACTCGCGGCCGAGCATACGTCGGGCGGTATCGTGGTCGGCCGCCGCCAGCGCGGCGCGAATGCGCGTGCTGCTGATCCGCTCCTCGGCCTCGGTAACGCCGCTCAGCACCTGGGCGCTGAACCCGAATTGCTCGCCCATCTGGCGCAGCAGCGCAAGATCGCCGCGGCGGCCGTGGCCGAACCGAAACTCCGGACCGATCCACACCTCGCGCGCATGCAAGGCACCGACCAGCAGGCGCTCGACGAAGGCTTCGGCCGGGGTTTCCGACAGCGCCTGATCGAAACGCAACAGCCCGACCCGGTCGATGCCGGCCGCGCGCAACAGCTCGAATTTCTGCCGGGCCGAACTCAACCGGGCGATGCGCAGGCCGCGCTGAAAAAACTCGCGCGGCAACGGCTCGAAGCTGATCGCGACCGCCTCGGCGGCAAGCGCGTCCGCCCGCGCGCGCACCGTGGCCAGCAAATGCTGATGGCCCAGATGCACCCCGTCGAACGCGCCGATGGCACAGACCGACGCACGCGGGGCCTGGCGCGGACCGCTGGCGTCACGAAATAACTCAGTCATAAAGCGCCCAGTATAGCCTTTGCCGAGCGACGACTGCGGGCTTCGTCATTGCGCCCCATTCGGCCGCATGGGGCGGTCGCCGAGACGACTTTGAATCTGGTTTGGCACGCGATGCGTATTCACCGGAGTCCGGGCACCCACTTCAGTGTGGCGATTTGCCGCATTCCAGCCGCATTAGCACCAACCTAACATCAACCGACCGCTGTGATCGACGGGGCGCTGACATCCGCTGGCATGGCCGAACCATCGTAATCACCCCACTTCACATCTACGCAGGGCGAGCCTCCATGCCACTAATAAAGCCCACTGGTGTCTTGGCCGGTACCGCTCGCGCGCTCACCAATGCCTTTGTGCCGTCGGCAGCAATGGCGCGGACCAGAACACATTCGTTGCTGGCACTTTGTGCTGGCTGCATCGCCTTGTTCCCGATGTCCGGATCGACGCAAACTCCCGACCGGACCCCAGCCCCGCGAGCTGAAGCCAGCAAAGCGCAAAATGACAAGCAATCCAAGGTCGAGCGGACACCCAGGCTGGCGGCGGTCACCGTTACCGGTACGCGTGAGGCCAAAGCGCTGGCGGAAACCCCATCTTCGGTAGGGCTGATCGACGGCCTGACCATCCAGCAAGACAAGCCCAGCCATCCCGCGCAGTTGGTAAGCCAGGTGCCCGGCGTCGCCGTCGCCGTGACCAATGGCGAGGGGCATACCACCTCGATCCGGCAACCCTTCACTACCAGTCCGGTGTATTTGTTTCTGGAAGACGGCATCCCGACCCGCGCCACCGGCTTCTTCAATCACAACGGCTTGTACGAAATCGACATTCCTCAGGCCGGCGGCATCGAAATTACCCGTGGACCGGGCACCGCCCTGTATGGCTCGGACGCCATCGGCGGCATCATCAACGTGCTCACCCGCCCCGCCGGCGAACGCACCCAATTCGACGGCTCGCTGGAAATCGGCGACAACGGCTGGACCCGGGGACTTGCCGGTGCAAGCCTGCCCTATGCCAACGGCGGGCTGCGTGCCGACGTCAACATTACCCACACCGACGGCTGGCGCGCATCCACCGCCTATGATCGCCAGAGCGGTATCGTGCGTTGGGATCATCAGATCGACGCCGACACGCGGGTGCAGACGAACTTTGGATTCTCCATTATCGACCAGGAAACCGGCGCCAACTCGCCCCTCACCCGCACCGACTTCGAGAACAATCCGCGCGACAACTATTTACCGATCGCCTTTCGCAAGGTCGATGCCTACCGATTGAACAGCACCCTGGAGAGATCCGCCGGCAACAGTCTGTTCAGCATCACCGGCCTGTATCGCGACAACAGCATGGACCTGCTTGCTTCGTTTGCCCTCAACAACGACCCGACTCTGTCTTCCGTACAGAACAAATCCTACGGCGTGCTTTCCAAATGGCGCTACGACCTGCCGGATTTTCACCGGGCTACACTCATCGTCGGGTTGGATTACGACCGCAGCCCAGGCGGGCGCAACGAAGATCGGGTCCAGGTGACGCCGGTCGGGTCGGGCGCATCGCGACGCTTCGAGTCGTTCACCCTGGGCCCGCGCGTCTATGACTATGACGTGACCTACCGTGGCATTTCGCCCTATGTCCACGCCGAAATCTCGCCACTCGAGCGCCTGCGCCTGACCGCCGGCTTGCGCTACGACGACCTGCGTTATCGTTTCGACAACGCCTTTGACCCGCTTCCGCTGCGTGTGGTGTCGCCGTTTCCGGGCACACGCTTTTTTGGGCAGGTCGCCGATACTTCGGTCAGTTTCGACCGCTTCAGCCCGAAATTTGCTGCGACCTTCGAGCTGACGCCACACGCGCACGTCTACACCTCATGGAATCACAGTTTCCGAGCGCCTTCGGAAGGCCAGTTGTTCCGCCCTTCGGCCGGCACTTCGGCGGATGCGGCGCAGGCGCTGGCCGACTCAGCGGTATCGCTTAAACCGATCAAGGCCGAACAGATCGAGTTCGGCCTGCGTGGCGAGGCCGGTGCGTTCAATTACGATGCCGTGGTCTATGACTTGCGCAAGACCGACGATATCGTCTCGCTGCGCGACAATCTCACCAATTTCGTGCAGTCGGTCAACGCCGGAAAAACCAAGCACCGCGGTGTCGAGGTAGGCAGCGGGGCTGCGATCAACGATCGTTGGCGGGTGGACACGGCGTATTCCTACGCCAAGCATACCTACCAGGTATGGAATACCAGCGCTGGAAATTTCACCGGTAACGAGATCGAATCCGCACCGCGCACGCTGATCAATTCCAGGCTGACCTGGAATCCGCTGCCGGACACACGCGTGCAGTTCGAATGGGTGCGCATTGGCTCGTACTGGCTGGACGCGGCGAACACCGAAAAGTATGGAGGGCACGACGTTTTCAACTTGCGTGGCAACTGGCGATTCAGCGACAACTTCGCCCTGTTCGCCAGTATCAGCAACCTGGCCAACAAGCGCTACGCGGACAGCGCACAGATTCGCTCCGGTGAACCGGTATTCTCGCCAGCACTTCCACGCACCTATGTGGGCGGCATCGAGGTCACGTTTTGAAGCAAGCACTGACCCATCTCATCGTCTGCTCCGCTGCGCTGCTGGCGATCGCGTCCGCGACCGCGGCACAGACTGCCCCGCGCCGGACTCCGGCACCGGCGGGCATGGCGGCGCAGGCGGGACTGGGCGCGTCGGCGCTGTTCGCGGACGATGGCACGCTATGGGCGGTCAGCAAGCAGGGCAATCACCCGGTGGTGCAGCGATCCGATGACCAAGGACGCACCTGGTCGGTCGCAGTCGCAGTGGCCGGCGATGCCGAGATGGTGGCGGCCGACGGCGATTCACGCCCCAAAATCGCGTTGGGACCGGACGCGGCCTTGTATGTCACCTGGACCCGCCCACTCAGTAAACCTTTTACCGGGGAAGTGCGCTTTGCGCGTTCGCTCGACGGGGGCAAGCGTTGGAGCCAGGCCATCACGGTGCACGCCGACCGGCAGGAGATAACCCACCGCTTCGACGCCTTGGCCGTGGATCGTCAGGGGCATATTTTCGTGGCCTGGATCGACAAACGCGACCAGGAACTGGCCCGTGCCGCTGGGGGAAAGTACCGCGGCGCCGCGGTGTATTTTGCTGTGTCCGACGACGGCGGCCAGAGTTTTCGTGGCGATTACAGGGTGGCGGAACACAGTTGTGAATGCTGTCGCATTGCGCTTTCCGTGCTGCCTGAGGGCGGTGTGCTGGCCATGTGGCGGCATGTCTTCGCGCCCAATGTGCGCGATCACGCCGTCGCCGCATTGAATCCCGATGGCAGTGTCGGACCGATGCGCCGCGCCACCTTCGACCAGTGGGCGGTCGACGCCTGCCCACACCACGGCCCATCGCTGGCGCGGGCCGCCGATGGAACCGTGCATGCGGTGTGGTTCAACCTTGGCCCCGAACATCCAGGAATTTCCTACGGGCGTCTGCGTGATGGCAGCGTGCAGGGGCAGCGCCAGATAGGCGGCGACAGCGCCGAACACGCCGATCTCGCGGTCAGCGGCGACCGGGTCGCCATCGCTTGGAAACGTTTCGATGGTAAGCGCACCTGGTTGGAGGCGTTGCGCTCGGACGATGCGGGGCAGAACTGGCATCCGCTGCAATTGACCAGCAGCAGCGGCCAGACTGATCAGCCGCGACTGCTAGTTCATGCGGGTCGATTCCATGTTTTCTGGAATACCCGGGAACGACCGCTGCTGGTCACGGAGCTGCCATGAACTGCTACCGCGCCCTGCTTCGACTGTCTCTGGCATTGTGCGTTTACAGCGCCGCGCATGCCGATTCCCCCGCGCCTGACGCAGCCGGCCTGCGTGCATTCCAAACCGACAGTGTGAAGGCAATCCGCGAGTCGCTTTCCGGCCAGCCTTTCGTCATGGCACTGTGGTCGGTGTATTGCGAGCCCTGTCGCGAAGAACTGGAAACACTGCAACGCTTCAAAGCGGCTTACCCGCAAGTCGCGGTCGTGCTGATCGCCACCGACCCGCCCGAAGACGATGCTGCGATCCGGGCAGCAATGGCCGACTTCGATTTGTCCGGCATGCAGACTTGGGCATTCGCCGACGCCTTTGCGGAACCGCTTCGATATGCGGTCGACCCACGTTGGCGCGGCGAGCTCCCCCGCACCTACCTGTTCGACGAACAGCATCGCTCCAGCGCCGTCAGCGGACGTGTGGACCGTGTTTATCTCGACGAATGGATCGGTCGCCTGCCGAATAAGCGTTGATTCGCACGGTCGCTTGCTGCGGAGGACCACGCCGCACGCCATCCAGCCTTCGGATCTTGAGCAAAACAACCCATTGCCTCAGCTGCGACTGGCCTGGCCTTGCCGCCCCGTATGCTCTCGCCTGGGCTACGCCGATGGCCGGGAGCAGCCCGGCAATGTCCTCCTGCTCCGCTCCTTGCAGCCCATCGAATTGAATATATCTTTCTATCGCGATAGAGCGATTGACAAACCCCGCAGGCCGCGGCATGATCCGGCCACATACCCATCAAGACCGGCGGAGGGATAGGCCCTTTGAAGCCGGGGCAACCAGCGCGGGGCGCGAGCCCGGCGTCAGGTGCCAAGTCCTACGGGGGCTCACCAGCCCACCGGAAGATGGGTCGGATCGGTGCCAGCAAGGGTGCGATCCGACAACGTCGCCGATACCGTCGGGTCGATTGATGGGCGAGTTTCCCGACCGGAGTTCGCCATGTCGCTCGCACTCGCCACCGCCCCCGCCGCCGCCCGCTCGGCTTTGCCCCCAGCTACGCCGGTCGCGCGCATCGACGCGCCGTTTCCGGTGCAGCGCGGCTCCTGCCCGGTGCAGATCGATCTACGCCACAGCGGCAGCCAGTTGCTGGTGCTGCGCTGGCAGATCATCGGCGCGGCCGACCGACCGCTGTCGATCGTGCTCGGTGGCATCTCGGCCGATCGCCAGTTGACCGGCAATGCGATCGATCCGCGCCCGGGCTGGTGGCCGGCGCAGGTCCACGCCGGTGGCGCGCTCGACCCCTGGCAGCGGCGGCTGCTGGCGATCGACTGGATCGGCGCCGATGGCAGCCTGGACTGTCCGATCGATCCGGACGATCAGGCCCAGGCGATCGTCGCCCTGCTCGACCATCTGCGCATCGACCGGGTCGAGGCCTGCATCGGCGCGTCCTATGGCGCCATGGTCGGCCTGCACCTGGCCCGGCGTCTGCCCAGGCGTCTCGGGCAACTGGTGGCGATCTCGGGCGCGCACCGCGCGCATCCGTTCGCCTCGGCCTGGCGTTCGCTGCAACGCCAGGTACTGAGGCTAGGCCAGCGTCTCGATGTCGGCGCCGAAGCGGTCGGCATCGCCCGCGCGCTGGCGGTACTCAGCTATCGCAGCGCCGAAGAGTTCGGCCAGCGCTTCGACCAGCCGGTGCAGATCGAAGACGGCATCGCCCGTTGCGCGGCCGAATCTTATCTGGCCGCACACGGCCAGCGCTTCGCCGAACGCTTCTCGACCACCGCCTATACCCGCCTGTCGGAATCGATCGACCTGCACGCGATCGACCCGGCCACGGTGCGCGTGCCGGTGACCGTGGTAGCAGCGTGCAGCGACCAACTGGTGCCGCTGGCCGACTGCCGTTCCCTGGCCGAACGACTGCCGAACCTGCGTCTCCTGCACCAGATCGATTCGCGCTACGGCCACGACGCCTTTCTCAAGGAGGACGCCATCATCCACGACATTCTCTGCACCGCGCTCGGCAGCGGCGGTGCGGCATGAGCGCGCGGGCGCCGGCCACGGTGGCGGTACGCGCCGGCATCGACCGCGACGCGGCCCACGGCGCGGTGGTGCCGCCGATCGTGCTGTCGAGCAATTTCAGCTTCAAGGGCTTCGGCGAAAAGCGCCGCTACGACTACACCCGCAGTGGCAACCCGACCCGCGACCTGCTGGCCGAAGCGCTGGCCGAACTCGAAGGCGGCGCCGGTGCGGTGGTCACCGCCACCGGCATGGCCGCGATCACCCTGGTGCTGGCCCTGATCGAACCCGGCCAGAAGCTGCTGGTGCCGCACGATTGCTACGGCGGCAGCTGGCGATTGTTCAATGCCCTGGCCGGCAAGGGTCAGTTCGAACTGATTACCGCCGACCTGACCGAACCGCGCGCCCTGGCCGCAGCACTGGCCCGGCATCCGCACTGGGTCTGGATCGAAACCCCGTCCAACCCGCTGCTGCGCCTCACCGACCTGCGCTTCGTCTGCGCCGCCGCGCACGCCATCGGTGCAACCGTGGTCGCCGACAACACCTTTCTGTCGCCGGCCCTGCAAACCCCGATCGCGCTCGGTGCCGATCTGGTCGTGCACTCGACCACCAAATACATCAATGGCCACAGCGACGTGGTCGGCGGTGCGGTGATCGCGGCCGACAACGCCCGCCACGAACAACTGGTCTGGTGGGCCAATGCCCTCGGCCTGACTGGCTCGCCGTTCGACAGCTTTCTCACCCTGCGCGGCCTGCGCACCCTTAACGCACGCCTGCGCGTACACCAGGAAAACGCCATCGAACTGGCCGGCCTCGCCGCCGGGCACCCGGCGGTCGCCGCCGTACACTTCCCCGGCCTGGCCAGTCATCCCGGCCACGCCCTGGCGCTGCGCCAGCAACACGGACCCGGCGCCATGCTCTCGCTCGAACTCGAAGGCGGCGTAGCCGCCGTGCGCGCCTTCCTCGACGGCCTCGAACACTTCACCCTGGCCGAATCCCTGGGCGGCGTCGAAAGCCTGATCGCCCACCCGGCCAGCATGACCCACGCCGCGATGAGCGAGTCGGCACGTCAGGCCGCCGGCATCGGCGACGGCCTGCTGCGCCTCTCGGTCGGCATCGAAGACCGCAACGACCTGGCCCATGACCTCCAAGCCGCCCTGCACCGTGCCGCCAACCTGGAAGCACCGAGCACCCTGGGAGCGCCGAGCACCCTGGGAGCGCCGAGCACCAGCTCGGCATGTTCAGTCGCCACCCAACCCGATCAACAAATCGCCTAACCCGGCCATGCGGCCGTTCCCCCGCTCAACCGCAAAAGCAGTGCCGAGCTGGTGCTCGGCGCTCCCGGCCTGCAAAAAGCCGTTTGCCTTCCCGCTGCCGGCGACCCATAGTTGGTCTCGATTCGCGCAAAGGCATGGCAATGGTTCGCACCCTACTGAACTACTTCGGCGTGGGCTTTCTCGCCATCGCTACCTTGGCTGCGACGGCGGAGTCTGCGCAAACCGGCGGGCATGGGTCGTCACGCACTCGCGTAGCAACGGCCGACATCCCGGCGCCGACCGCTTCGCCGGTAGCCGGCCGCGGCGCGTTGATCCTCGCGGTTCTGCACAGCGACGGCGCCGATCGCCAGGCATCGCCAACACTGCAACTGGCGATGATTCAGGACGGCAAGCACTGGCGTGGACTGGACCTGGCCAATCGCCGCGATGACGGCAATGTCGCTCAGGCAGTCGCATCGCCCAGCCTCGCCGAACTCGCCCGACGCGCCACGGGCCACGCCGCGGTCGATCTCGATCACTGGTGGCTGCTACCCCGAGCCGGCGCGCCGATCCCGCACCTGGCACGCGCCGTGGTACCCGCAACCTGGGCCTGTCTGGACGGCTGGGCCATCGACCTTCTACCCAAGCCGACTGCCCCCGGCGAAATTCTGCTGGCCGCCAATCAGCCGATCGAAGCCCGCTATTTCAGTCATGGCAGCGACACCGACCTGTCCGACCCGCGCTGGCAATCGCTGCGCCAAAGCTGGCAGCACAGGGAGGCCCAGGCGATCCAGCACTGGCTTGGACAGACCACGGCCGCGGCCAACGAACCGGCGCCGAAGCCTCCCAAGATCGCCACGGATACGCTCTGGCGCGATGGCCAGATCAGCGAATTGAAACTCGAACCCGGATCAGGGCGTCTGCTTCATTTGAGTGCGCTGCGATCCCTGATCGACACCGCTTCCAGCGACCCCTGCGCGCAGCCGATCATGGTCTACAGCGCCCTGCTCCACGCCAGCGATCGGGGCGGCCAGGTGCCGATCGAACAAATCGTTGAAGTGCAGACCTGTGCCGAATCCTGGTCGCCCGGACCACGCACGTCCCCCTGGGCACTGCTGACGATCCATGGTCAGCGGATGCTCGCGCAATGGCGGCTCGGATCGGAAAGCCAGATGCTCACGCTTTACGAACTCGACCCGGCGACCCTCGCCCCAGACCCCGAACCCATCGCCGAGGGCGCAAGCTCGGGCTGTTGAGAGTCGAAGGCGTCGGGCCGCGCAGGCGCCAAGCACCCTGGGAGCGCCGGGTACGCCGGGAGCGCCGAGCACCAGCTCGGCATATTCAGTCGCCACCCAACCCGATCAGCAAATCGCCTAACCCGGCCATGCGGCCGTTCCCCCGATCAACCGCAAAAGCATTGCCGAGCTGGTGCTCGGCGCGCCCGGCCGATCCCGGGCTGGCGCCGATGCTGGGGTTCGCTGCGCTCACCCCAGCCTACTTCGCGCGCTCCATCCCGCCGAAGCGCACCCGAATCATGGCGCTGGATTGTTTTTCCTGAAGCGTTCGCGCAAAGCCTCGGTCAAGCGGCCCGCGAGTGCACCAGCGATGCCCATATAGGTCATCTGCCCGAACCAGAAATGCCCGAGCGCCGCGCCCAGCAAATAGCCCAGCACGACGAACCGGGCCCGGCGCTGCCCGACCGCCCACTGCGCCGCGGCTTGCGCGCGCTTGCGGCGAACGCGCTCCTGGAACTCCGGCGCGAGCACCGCCTGGGCAATTGCATCGGCTTGTGCGTTATCCATGTTCGTCATCACTATCGATTGCGGCCGGACCGGCCGAAGCGGGTCCCACCGATGCTACTTCGCCCACCCCGCTATTGCGAGCAAAAAAAGCCGCGGGATTAAGGCCCCAATCCACCCAAAGTCAGGGAAGCCGCGTCTTGACCAACGCCTCAGCGCTTGGCCGCCAGCACCGCAGCCGCGTCGAAGTCGGGTTCCGGGCAGACCTGGCCAAACCGGTCTGCCCAGGCCATCGCGGCACCGTGGCGAATGTAGCGGCGGTAGTAGAAGTCGGCATTTTCCGGTTCCTTGGCCAGTAGCCAGCGGGTGGCGTGACAGAGCACGGCGGCAAACGCCTGCGAGCGTGGCGGCAGGTCATCGGCAGCCAGATTGGCCCAGCCGGCGGCCATGCGTCGATAGCGATAATCACGCGGCTCCCAGTCGGCTTTCGGCGAATACGGCGCCAGCAATTCCCAACTGTTGAAGCGCAGAATCCGGGCGGCGGCAAAGCGGCTTTTGGCTCTCGCCACGCCGGTCTGTCCGGGGATACGCTGCATGGCTTCGGCGTAGTTGCTCGCCGCCTCGCGCAAGCTGGCCGGAAAATAGCCCGGCGCCTCATCGAAGCGCTGTTCGCGCAGCAGCCGCCGCCCCAGCAATTCGCTCAGCAGGCTGCGGTCATCGGGATTCCCGGTGGCGCCTTCCGGCCATTCCTGATCCAGATACTGTTTTAGGCGATCGGTGGACAGCTTGAACTCGGCCAGATCGGCCATCGCCGTCCAGAAGTGCTCGGCACGGCGAAAGAACCCCATGGCCTTGAATAGTTGCAGGCGGCTGGCCGCCAGCGCGCCCTGTTCGGCATCGACCCGATTCGCCGCCAGCCAGGCTCCAGCTGATCGAGGTTCCTCGCTGAGCAGTCGCCAATTCGGTTGTTGGCGAAAACCCTCGGCCGCCTGCGCATAGGCCTGGTCGGCAGCCTCGCTATCGCCCCGACGCAAGGCCAGCTTGGCGCGTACCCAGGCCGCCATGGGACTGTCGTTGTTCGCCACCAGGCGCGCCGCCAGGTCGAAGCTGCCGATGCGGTAGGCAGCGGCGGCAAACTGGTCGGCACCCACCACCCGGAGATTGGGGTCCTGGCGCAAGGCGGAGAAATAGGCCTGCAGTTGGGCACTGCTCTCGTAGTCGTTGCCCTCGCCCTGATACAGATAATTCTGCGTACTGAGGTAGGCCGTCACCAATTGCTGCAGGGTTGGATCGGCGATCGCCCGGTTCAGATCGTCCTGGTTGCTCAACAATTGTCGGGCCAGGAACCATAACGACGCCTGACCGGAGGTCGAGCCAAGCTCGGCCTGCGCCTGGTACTGGCTGGCGGCGTGGGCGTCGTCGTGCATCAGCATGGCCGCTGCCGCTTCTTCGCCGTAGCTGCCCTTGACCAGCTCCATCGGATCGTCACCGGCCATGCCGCGCAGTGCAACGAAGGCCTGGATGGCGCTCGCAGCCAGCGCCATGCGCTCTGGCGACTCCCAGGGCGAGCGCCGTGCCTCGGCCAACGCCACCCGGCCGAGCATGAATTGCGCCCAGGCGCCGCGGTTGCTTTGCTGGTCTGCCGGCAAAGCCAGAATCGCGGCGAAATGTTCACGTGCCAGAGCGAAGTCCTCGGCCTTGAATGCCCGCGCACCGGCGGTGTAATGCCGCACCGCCGGTTCGAGTCCGACGCCCGCGGCCCAGGCACTGGCCTCATCACTGGCGGCACGCATGGCTTCGACCAGGGCATAGGCTTCGCCCAATTCGTTGCGCTCCAGGGTTTCCCGAGACAGCGCGACCGAGGGCGCTTTCCACGGTTCAACCCGATCCAATCGACGCAGCCGTGCGTCCATGTCCAACTTCGGAAGTAGCGAGGTATCGAAGCAGCCTTCGACCATATTCAATCCGACCGGCTGATAGGGTCTGGATAGATAGGGGTAGGACTCCCGAAACTGGTCGTTGTTGAAGTCATAACCACAGGCCACGACCCGGCCAGCAGCGAGCACCAGCAGTCCCAATCCGGGCAGCCATCTACGAATCCCAACGCACATGCAATGTCTCCTTTGAATCGCAGCGCAGCCAGCCGATCACCAAGCGGTCGCCGGCGCGCAATGGACGGGGTTGTTCCAGTTCCAGGCTTATGCCCGTGGTCTGTCGGGTGTAGCGGTAACCGTTGACGCCGTCACCGATCCGACACGAATCCGGCACGCGGATTTGCCAGGGCAGTTCGACATCGACGCTGCCGACGTTGTGCAGGCCAAGGTCGACCGCGCCACCGGGCTGCGCGCGGATCTCGGCGTGCAGTTCCCCGATCAGCGGCCGATGCTCGATCACCGCGGCCAGCGTAGCCAGAGACCAGGCGCGCCGGTCGGTCCGGCGCGGCAGCCGGAACCAGACGATTCCCGCCAGCGTCGGCGGCGGTGTTGCGTCGAGCGCCACCAGCAGTTTGGCGACCGCGCGCGGATCCACGCGGATTTCGCGGTCGTGCTTGCCGGCACCGAGCGGCTGCTCGCCGGCAACGCCATCGAGGCCGCCCCGGGCATCCAGACGCAGGCGCAGGCCATAGGCCGGCAGCGCCACCAGGAACGGCCGCCGCGCGCTCACCCGCGCCCAGTCGGCAATCCAGACGCGGGCGATATCCGGGTCGAACAAGCTTTGGGTGGGGCTTTGCACCGCGTGTACCTGCAGTACGCTGGTATCGACCGCCGCCAGCACCTGGGTCAGCGCCTCGGCCTTGCGCCAGGTCGGCAGCGCGGTGATGCTGAGGCGGATATCGCCGGGCAAGGCCGGCCGCAGCGCGCGCAGCCAGGCCGCGTAGTCGGCAAGGCGGGCAGTGGCGGTGTCGTGGTCGATTTCGACCCCGACCACCTTGACCCCAGCCGCGCGCCAGGCCGCGACTGTGCCCAGCAGGCGCCGGCCGGCGGCACGCGCTTCGACCAACAGCGCCGCACCGTCGATCCGCAGGACCACCACCACCGGCCGCGCATCGCCGGCCAGGGCGGCCAGATCGACCCGCGGAACCACCCAGCCGCTGGAACGATCGAACTGCAGGGCCAGCACGCGCAGACCGGAAAACAGTCCACGCGAATCGATCACCGCCGCGCGCAGCGGATCATCCCATTGACGCTGCCAGATATAGGCTTCCTGCGTCAGTGGCGCGGGCTGGCGCTGGCCGGCCGGGAGCACGGCCAGGGCCAGCACGGCCAGTGTCCGCAACCAGGGTGTCGGTCCGATCCAGATCAAACGCGCATCCGTCCTGTCAGGGGAGAGCGCAATGTAGCCAAAACCCGCGCGTCGATTCAGCCCTCACTCCGACCAAATCGGCGCAATCAGTGGCTGCGCCCTGGGAGCGCCGAGTACGCCGGGAGCGCCGAGCAACAGCTCGGCATGTTCAGTCGCCACCCAACCCGATCAACAAATCGCCTAACCCGGCCATGCGGCCGTTCCCCCGATCAACCGCAAAAGCAGTGCCGAGCAGGTGCTCGGCGCGCCCAGTCGATCCCGTGCTGGCGCCTACGCTGGGGTTCGCTACGCTCACCCCAGCCTACGCAATGCGCTCACCCCTGCCTACGCACCCGCACTACTTCTGCGCGGCGATCCAGT
>JBFXKH010000073.1:0-17945 GCA_050173995.1 Lysobacterales bacterium
TAACTGCCGCCCAGCGCGCAGGCATGATCGCCGTCCAGTCAGGTGAACTGCTGCAGGGCCGCGGCCAGGCCTTATTGCAGGTCTTCAAGCGGTTTGCCGCCCCAGTCGCCGGATATCGAGACGGTGAACGCCTGGCCGTAGCCGGTCGAACCGTGGAAATTGATCGCGACCACGGCGAAGCCCTGGCCGCTGTAGGTTTGCGGGTTCCAGCGGTAATGCCAGTCATTGCCGAAGGCGCCCTGCGGGCCGCCGTGGATCAGAAACGCGACCGGATATTTTTTGCCCGGCGCAAAGTTCCAGGGCTTGACCACGTAGCCCTGCACAGTCTCGTCGTTCCAGCCCTTGAACTGGAAAAACTCGGGCTCGCCCATGCGTATTTCGGCCAGCCGATCGACATTGAAGTGGGTGAGCCGGCGCTCCTTACCGGCGCGGATCACGAACAGATCGCCGGGCGCGGTCAGGCTGTTGCGCTCGAAGACGATGCTCTGCCCGCTGACCGAAAAGCCGCCGACCTGGCCGGCACCGGATAGCGCGCGCACCTCGCCGCTGGCGATGGCGATCGCGAACAGCGGATGCTGGCCCTGGTCGTCGGCGCTGGCGTACAGGGTACGGCCATCGGCCGACAGCGCCAGCGGGCCGGGTGAGCGGTCCCAGTCGGCGGCGATCACGCGGCGCTGGCCGCCGGCCAGGTCGAGCGCCTGTATCCACAGTCGGTCGGCCTCGAAACCGGCGCGGCGCATGGCCAGGTAATAGAGCGTCTTGCCGTCGTGCGAAAACAACGGGTAAGAATCCATTGCCGGGTTGTCGGCGGTGAGATTGTGCGGCGCGGAACTGCCATCGGTGGGCACGGAGAACAGGTCGAAATTGGTCGACCAGGCTTCGGTCCTGCCGGCGATGCGGCTGGCAAACACCAGCGAGCGACCGTCGGGCGCAAACGCCGCCTCACTGAAATCGCCAAACGGCTTGGACGGAATATCGCCGTCGATGCCCTTGCTCAACCAACGCGGATCGGCGTTGGCCCGGCCATCGGCACCCAGGTCGGCCAGGAACAATTGCGCGCGGCGGCCATCGGCCCAGGCGTCCCAATGGCGGATGAAGAGTTTGTCGAAGACCACGCCGGTGGCCTTGCTGGCGGTGCGCTCGTCCAGGCGCTTGCGGCTGCAGGCGAGATCGGCACAGTCGGCAAACACCTCGATGCTGAGCAGCACCTGGTGGCCATTCGGCGACAACAGGAAGGCCGACACATCGAGTGGATAATCGCTGACCTGGGTCGCCTCGCCACCGCCCAGAGGCAGATTCCACAACTGCATCGAGCCGCTGCGCGCCGAAAGAAAATACAGCGAGCGACCATCGGCCGCCCAGCGTGGGCTGACCGAGCCGGTGCCCTTGGCGGTCAGCCGGCGCGCGACCCGGCTGCCGTCGGATGGCACCAGCCACAGGCTCTGCACGCCCTTGTTCGCGGCGAAATCGGTTTCGCGCAACTGGAAGGCGATCTGGCTGCCATCGGGCGATAACTGCGGATCGGCGACGCGGTCCAGATTGACCAGATCTTCGATGGTGAAACCGCGCGGCTCGGCGGCCGCCGCACCGGCCACCAGCAAGCTCAACAAACAGGCAATCAGCACACGCATGGCGATCGGCTCCAGGAAAGCGCAAGGAACGCCATGGTATTGGCCGCCCGCGCCGCTGTCCAAGGGCCCCTGCCGGGTTGCCGGGTCCGCCCCATAAACCCCGTCGTCCCGGCGAACGCCGGGACCCAGTGCCGGGGGAGTCCGGCAAGGTCAGGACTGGGCCCCGGCGTTCGCCGGGGCGACGGCTTTTTCTGTATCCGGTTCCCCCGTCCCCCGTCCCCCAAACTACATGCGCCGATCGACCGCGTGGCGGGCGATCACGGCCAGTGCCTGGGTTGCTGCCGAGTCCGGCAGCGGGTACAGGGCGCGCAGGGCCTGCTCGCTGAACTCGCCGGCACGGGACTGGGCGTAGGCGATCGCGCCGCTGGCGTGGATGGCCTGGAGTACCGCGTCCAGCGATTCCAGCCCGCCGGTTTCGATCACCCGGCGCAGCGCTTGCGCGGTATCCGCGGGGGCGTGTTTGAGCGCGTGGATCAGCGGCAGGGTCGGCTTGCCCTCGGCCAGGTCGTCGCCGATATTCTTGCCCAGGGCGTCGGCGTCGGCTACGTAGTCGAGCACGTCGTCGGCGATCTGGAACGCCTGACCGAGCGCCATGCCGTAATCGGCAAGCGCGTTTTCCACCGTCGCCGGGGCGCCGGCCAGGATCGCACCGACCCGGCAGGCGGCGGCGAACAACACCGCGGTCTTGCGCTCGATCACTTTGAGGTAGGCGGTCTCGTCGGTATCCGGGTTGCCGATGTGCATCAACTGCAACACTTCGCCTTCGGCGATCGCGTTGGTGGTATCGGCCAGCACCTGCATGATCCGCATCCGGTCCAGTTCGACCATCAACTGGAAGGCGCGCGAATACAGATAATCGCCGACCAGCACGCTGGCGGCATTGCCGAACAGCGCGTTGGCGGTCTTGCGGCCACGGCGCAGGCCGGATTCATCGACCACGTCGTCGTGCAGCAGGGTCGCGGTGTGGATGAACTCGATGATCGCCGCCGCCTGGAACGGCTCGCTGCCGGTGTGCCCGGTGGCGCGGGCAGCGAGCAGCACCAGCATCGGCCGCAGGCGTTTGCCGCCGGCGCTGACGATATGTTCGGCGACCTGGTTGACCAGCAGTACGTCGGAACCCAGGCGCCGCCGGATCAAGCGGTCGACCTGGCCCATATCGGCCTGGAGCAGGGCCTGTACGCCAGCAAAGTCCAGCGATTCGGCGAGCATCTGGGGAATGGCGGTCACGGCGACTACCGGGTCGGGAGCAGCGCGCATTATACGGGGCACGGCGGTTCCGGTCGGCGCGGCGCTTGATCCTGGTCAAGCGCAGACTGAGAAATATCCCAGGGATATTTCCGATCTCGCCGGTTTCGGGCCGGCCGCGGTCGCGTGCTAATCTTTCCGCCATCGGCAAGCGCCTTGCCGGCATCCAAGGAACTGTCATGGCACGCGGCATCAATAAAGTGATTCTGATCGGCAATGTGGGCAAGGACCCGGACGTGCGCTACACCACCAATGGTGCGGCGATCACCACGCTCAGCGTGGCGACCAGCGAGCAATGGACCGACAAACAGACCCAGGAAAAGAAAGAGCACACCGAATGGCACCGGGTGAAGTTCTTCGGCCGCCTGGCGGAAATCGCCGGCGAGTACTTGAAGAAAGGCTCGCAGGTGTACATCGAAGGCCGTTTGAAGACCGATAAGTACACCGACAAGGAAGGTATCGAACGCTACAGCACCGATATCGTGGCCAATGAGATGCAGATGCTCGGCGGGCGTCCGGGCGGTTCCGAAGGCAGCGCTCGCGGCGACGACGAACGCGGTGCCCGCGGCAGCGCGCCGAGCCGTTCTGCGGTCGGCGAACCGGGCCGCGATTTCAGTTCGCGCCCGGCCTCGGCGCCAGCACCGGCGCCGTTCGAGGACGACGAAATCCCGTTCTAATGTAGGGGCGACCCGCCGGGTCGCCCTCTGTCCACCGTCGTGCCGACCCGCTGGGTCGCCCATGTTCGCGTAGGGGCGACCCGCCGGGTCGCCCGGTCGCCTTCATTCTGTCTGCGGTCCCGGGTCCTCTGTCCTCTGAACCCGGTACGGCCGCGCCATCAACACCGCGCTACAGGTCATCAATACGGTGAGCATGACCGCGCCGGGCGGGAACGGGTCCAGCGAAACCTGTTCGGCGGCCGACAGGATCAGCAGGACCGTGATCAGGCCGCGGGGTGCGATCCACACCAGTGCCTGGCGATCGTCGATGCGCAACAGCCACAGGCTCAGGTGGCGAATAACGAAGATCAATGCTGTGGCGACCACCGCGGTAACCCAGGCTTTCCAGTCGGCCAGCGCCTTGAGCGGCGTCCACACGCCGAGCAGAACAAAGAACACCCCGCGTACCGCAAAGGTGACCTCGGCGACGATGCCCTTGAATTCGACCACCGAGCTTTCGTAGTTCTCGACCATCCAGGTGTTCAGTCGCGGGATGCGCCGAAACAGCGCGGCATTGTTCAGCATCAACCCAAAGAACAGGATCAGCAGCAAGGTCGACAAGTGAAACTGCTTGCCCAGTGTGTACAGCAGAAACAGGCCGGCCAGGATCGGAATGAAACGAACATGACCGCGGATGTGGTTGACCACCATGAACAGGGCACCACTGAGCATCAGGCAGATCAACACCGACAAGGCGCCACCACCGAGCAGTCCACTCAGGAACTCGCCGGGATCGCCCTGGCTCGGTAGCCAGGCAAAAAACACCAGCACCCCGATGATGTCCGAGATCGAACTCTCGTAGACCACGAACTCGCGCGCATGCGGCGACAGCGCACGACTGCTGGGAATCGCCACCGCACTGCTGATCACCGCGAACGGCGTGGCGATCGCCAGGGCAACGAAAGAGTCGATGCCGAACATTTGCATCGTCAGCCAGCCGAAGATGCCGGCGCATAGCAAGATTCCGGTCAGCGCCAGCAGCAGCGAACGCAGGATCAGGCCGCGCTTGTCGCGATCGAGATTGAGGTCGAGCGCGCCCTCGAGCACGATCAACACCAGGCCGATGCTGCCCAATACCGGCAATACCCGATCGACCCAGTGCACGTTGACCCCGGCCGATTGCAGTAGTGCATTGGCGACCAGGCCGGTGAGCACCAGCGGGATCACTGCGGGAATGTGCCAGCGCGAGCAGGCCAGATCGACCAGGTAGGTCCAGATGATCGTGGCGGCCAGTACCAGAATGACGAGATTGGACATGGTTTGTCGGTTGGGCTGGATTGATCCGGGGACGGTTTGATCGGGGCCATGATGACAGCTGGCGAAGCAGCTTGATCCGCTGGCACGACCGGAAAAAGAAAAGGCCGGCGTTTGCCGGCCTTTGTCTTGACAGGACCCAGATCCTGGTTCAGGAAATCAAGAGATCCTGCTCGCTCTTGCCGGCTTTCAGCGCATCGGCAAACCAACGCGGCTTGAGTCCGCGGCCGGACCACTGCTGGTTCGGGTTGGCGGGATTCTGGTACTTGGGTTTGACCTTGCTCACGCCGGCGCGCGCGCCGCGACCACGGCCGCCACCGAACACGTCTTCGAAGCTCAGGCCTTCTGCGGCCAATACCCGATGAACTTCCTTACGGGCCTTTTCGATGGTTTCGGAGCGCAGGGCCTTGCGGCGTAGTTCGACCTGTTGGACCAGATCGTTCAGTTGGGCGTTGCTGAGGGTGCTCAAGTCGATGCTCATAATGGTTCCTTTGTCGTCCCCGAGGTGAAGTGGGTGAATTCGATGATCTGGAATACCGAAAAAATACTCGCCAATAACAAACCGGCAGCCTGCGCTCGCTAAGCTCCGCAACCTGCCAGTCGATATTCTGGCAGTTTTCATGAATAATTCAAGCACAGGCGTAAAGTTGAATAACTGTTGCGTGCTCGAAAGCTGCCGAAACCGGCGTTGAAAAGGGATAACGGCGATAGCGCCGCACCGAATCTCCCGGGTGGGCAGTATCGGCCAGGCGCGGCCGGATTTCTCTGTCATACTGGAGCGGCATAATGTTCGCAGCGAAAGGGCAGGCCATGGCCGTAACGGATCTGCAGCAAGCCGCCGCTTGGCCCAGGCTGCGATTTGTCGATGCAGCGACCGAAGCTGCCTACCGCCGGCAGTTCTTCGTGGCGGATCGACGCAACGCTGCCCTGGCCATCCTGGTCTTTACTGTGTTCAAGGGATCGTTCGCGGTGTTCGACGTGCTGGTGCAGGCCGCAGGCACGGTGGAAACATTGCTGCTGCTGCGTCTCGGGTTCGTGCTGTTGTCGCTGCTCTGCGTGTTCGCACTTTTGCGATGGCTGACCAAGCCGGTACATTACGACACCCTGATGTTCGCTTGGGCGTTGCTGGCGGTGCTCAGCAATTTTCTCACCATCGCCCAGCGGCCAGCCGATCACTTCGGTTTTCTTGGCACCTCGCCGATCCTGATCGTGCTGCTGTTCGCGTTCTTTCGCAATCGGATCGGCCTGCAGGTGGCGGCCAGCCTGGCGCTGATCGCCTCCGACCTGTTCACGCTGTTGTGGCTGCGCGATCCGCTCGCAGCGACGGTATTGACGCAATCCCTTGCCACCTACCTGCTGGCGTTCTGCGTCGGCCTGATCGTGTCCTGGCAGTTGAAGCGCACGCGGCGCGATTACTTCGTCAGTCTCCATCGCGAGCAGTCGCTCGCCCAGACCATGCAAACCTTAGCCTATCGGGACGAGTTGACCGGCGTGCTCAATCGGCGCAGCTTCCTGCTCAAGGCGACCGCCGCCTGGCAGACCGCCAGCGCTCGGCGCCAGCCGGCCTGTCTACTGATGATGGACCTCGATCATTTCAAGCGCTGGAACGACACCCTGGGCCACGAAGCCGGCGACCACGCGCTGCGCGCTTTTGCCGATCTGGTCTGTGCGGCGATCTCGGAAAAGGACTTGTTCGGACGTATCGGCGGCGAGGAATTCGCCCTGTTGCTGCCAGCCAGCCCGATCGACGCCGCCAGCGCACTGGCGAACAGTATCGTGGGCGGCTGCCGTGCCCTGCCGCTGGCAGCCGGCGCGTCGCAGCGATTGACCGTGTCGATCGGCATCGCGCCGCTGTCGATCGACGATGCCAGCCTGAGCCACAGCATGCGCCGCGCCGATGCCGCTCTGTATCAGGCAAAGGCCGCCGGTCGCGACCGGGTCATTGTCGCGGCGGGTGTGAGCACCGGTGCAGCCAACCAGGCCGATGACGGATTTTGTGCCGGTGCCCAATGAGCGCTGCCGTTTGCGGCAGAAAGCGACCGACCGGTCATCGCAGCTGGGCGGGTTGGATCCGTGGCTCGGGGCTGCCCCTGGCAACCGTCCAAGCGGCAGGCGGGCCGGCTTGCCGGCCTTGGTCGGTGCAGGATCCATGGCGTGTTTCTTGCTTCATTGGTGGCCTTTTCTGCCCTGTGGCATGCCCGCCAGCCGGCACCAGTGGGCGGCGCAAGTGCCAGGCTCGGCGGGTCGCGGGCCTTGTCTTTGTTCGCCGGCAGTGCACAATGATGCGTGGGGCTGCTCCCGACTTGGCGACAGGCCCGACCGGGTGAAGGTAGCCGCGGATCGGGGCGTTGGCTGCGGCGGCATGGTGCCGGAAGGTATGCACCGGCGTGCTTCGGGGCGGATTGCCGCCATGAATTTATTGAGGATGGAACACCATGGGTTTGCTCGACGATCTTGAAGAAGAGGCCAACAAGCGCCGCGAGAGCGAGGAAGAAGTGCTCAAGCGCAAGCGTGAGTTGTTCAAGGAAACCACCATCCCGGCGATGGAAAACCTCTATGGCTACCTGCAGCGGCTGGCCAAGACCCTTAATTTTCTGAAAAGCGAGCGGCGTGCCACCTACCACATCGCCGGTTACGGCGAGGTGGTTTGCCGGATTGCGTCCGATATGAACGTGCAGGCGCAAATGCCGATGTTCTCCCGCGACATCCGCTTGACCGTGACCGGGGTGATCGACGAGGCGGCCTGTCCGCTGGTCAAGGTCGATGGCACCTCGCGCATCGACGCGATGATCGAAGTCTTCCGTCGCGCCGGGTTCGAGGCCATGCAGAAGGCCGAACGCGATGAGCGCGGCGCCTACGTCAGCGCCCGTTTCCAGGCGATGGGCAAGATCCAGATGGTTGCCACCTTCTCTGCCGACATGCACTCCGACCAGTTGCGTATGGAGTTCAGCAATTTCGACGCCTTGCAGGTGCGCAAGCAAACCCTGGCGATCAGCGCGCTCAACGACGAAATGCTGGATTCGCTGGGCAAATACCTGGCGCACCAGCAGAACTATGTGTTCCGCGAAGCGGTGTCGGCGGAAAACCGCGAGGCCTGGCGGGCCAAACTGCAGCAGGAAGAAAAGCGCCGCGACTGGGAGCAGAAAATCGCTGCGGTGCAGGCCGAAGAAGAGGAAAAGTTGCGCCGTTCCCAGGCCGGACGTATTACCGGCAAGTTCAAGGCGGTGACCGGAGAAATGCCTTTGGTGCGCAAACCGGCGACGCCACTGCCGGCAACCCCGGCACCGGCCGGCGTGCTCGACAGACTGCGTGGCCTGTTCAGCAAGAAGTCGTAACCGGCGTTAGCCAAGGGCGACCCGGTGGGTCGCCCCTGTGGGTTCACCAGGAAACCCTGTCCAAGTGGATTATTCGACAGCCGGCGGCGCCAGTCGGGCGAACAGTGCGGCCCGGTCCAGTGCTTCGCTCTCGCTGGCGCGGCGTGCGCGGTATTCGAAGGTGCCTGCGGCCAGGCCGCGCTCGGACACCACCACCCGGTGCGGAATGCCGATCAACTCGATATCGGCAAACATCTGCCCCGGGCGCAGGCCGCGGTCGTCGAGCAGGCAGTCGATGCCGGCCTGCTGCAATTCCTGATAGAGCGCGGTGGCGGCGGCGGCCACGTCGGCATTCTGCTGTTTGGGGTTGATCACGCACACCGCGACCCGCCACGGCGCGATCGCATCCGGCCAGATGATCCCGGCTTGGTCGAAGTTTTGTTCGATCGCGGCGGCGACGATGCGCGACACGCCGATGCCGTAGCAACCCATCGCCATCACCTGCGGCTGGCCGGCGTCGTCCAGCACGGTCGAGCCCATCGCGCGGGCGTAGTTCTGGCCGAGCTGGAAGACATGGCCGACCTCGATGCCGCGGGCGATGCGGATCTCGCCCTGGCCGTCCGGCGAGGGGTCTCCGACTACCACCTTGCGCAGATCGACCACCCGGCCGATCGCGGCATCGCGGTCCCAGTTGGCGCCGCGGTAGTGGCTACCGTCCTGATTGCCGCCGCACACGAAATCGGCCAGGCACGCGGCGCTGCGGTCGACCAGCAGCGGGATCGACGCGGGCAGTCCGACCGGGCCGATGAAGCCCGGTTTGCAGCCGATCGCCGCCTCGATCTCGGCCTCGCTGGCCAGCACCGATTCGCCGGGCAGTTCCGGCAACTTCTGTGCCTTGACCTCGTTCAGTTCATGATCGCCGCGCAGGCACAGGGCAACCAGTCCGTCGCTGCCACGAACGATCAGGGTCTTGACGCAGCTTTGCGGACTGACTTTGAGGAAAGCACAGACCTCCTCGATGGTTTTCTGGGTCGGCGTCGCCACCCGGGTCAGCGCTTCGGCCGCGGCCGGTCGGGCGCCGGCCGGCGCGACCGCTTCGGCCAGTTCGACATTGGCGGCGTAATCGGACTCAGTGGAGAACGCGATCGCGTCTTCGCCGGAATCGGCCAGGACATGGAACTCGTGCGAGGCATTGCCGCCGATCGCCCCGGTATCGGCCTGTACCGCGCGGAATTGCAGACCCAACCGGGTGAAGATGCGCGTGTAGGTGTCGTACATATTGCGGTATTCGCGTTGCAGACAGTCGGCGTCCAGATGAAAGGAGTAGGCGTCCTTCATCAGGAACTCGCGGGCGCGCATCACCCCGAAACGCGGACGGATCTCGTCGCGGAACTTGGTCTGGATCTGATAGAAATTGATCGGGAGCTGCTTGTAACTCTTGAGCTCGTTGCGGGCGAAATCGGTGATGACTTCTTCGTGGGTGGGTCCGTAGCAGTATTCCTGCTGCTTGCGGTCCTTGAGCTTGAGCAGTTGCCCGCCGAATTTTTGCCAGCGTCCGGTTTCCTCCCACAACTCGCGCGGCTGGATCGAGGGCATCAGCAGTTCCAGCGCGCCGGCGCGGTTCATTTCTTCGCGCACGATCGCGGCCACTTTCTGCAACACGCGCAGCCCGATCGGCGACCAGGTATAGATGCCGGCCGCGAGCCGCCGGATCATGCCGCTACGCAGCATCAACTGGTGGCTGACGACCTCGGCTTCGGACGGGGTTTCGCGGATGGTGTGCAGGTGAAACTGGCTTAGGCGCATGGGCGGCGGCGGTGAGGGGCGGCCGCCCATCATAGCTGTGCGGCGCAGGGCATTAAAGCCGCGGCGGTTGGTCCATTGGTTGGTCATCGGAACCCGCCGTCGTCCCGGCGAACGCCGGGTTTCAGAGCTGGGAGTTTCCGCCAAGGTCGGGACTGGGCCCCGGCTTCCGCCGGGGCGACGGCTCCGCTGTCGTCAGTAGTCTGTCCCCTGATCTCGGTCTTCTGTCTTCTGTCTTCTGTCGTCTGGACCGGGCGCTGGCTTGGGGTCGGGGCCGGTTGTGTCAGGAACCACCGTTGGCAATACCGTCACGTTCGGCGTTTCGCTGACCTCGGTATAGGGCCGATCCGCGGGTGGGCGGTCGGTGAAATTCCACACGCCACTGTCGTCCTGCCACTTGTAGATGTGCCGCTCTCCGGCCGCTGCTGGGGAAATCTCCTGGCCAGGCCGCGAGGTCGGGGTTGGTGCCGGAACGGGTCGGTTCCACCAGGCCCAGCCGGCACCGATCGCGATCGCTGCCAGCAGCGCCAGGCCGATCTGTGCTCGGCTCAGTTCCATGTCGGGCCCAGGCGCCGCGCTACGGCGTCTTGGCGGGCTTGCAGAACGCGGCGATCTGCTGCTCGGCGTCGGCAATTTCCTGCTTGTGTTGGTCGAGCGTCAGGTTCTCCGGCTTGCCGTCGCCATCCAGGTCCTTGCTCACTTGGGTGTTGCTGTTGAGGATGTCCAGGTTCTTGCGCGCCTGCACACAATTCGGAGACTCCGGGCTGGGCTCGGCCGGCTTGGCGGCGGTGTCGGTGCTGGGCGGACGATTCCTGACCTTGATCTGATCGACCGGCTGATCCTTGGGTTTGGTCGCGTCGTAATGCCACACGCCGTTTTCGTCCTGCCATTTGTAGATGGTCTCCGATTGGGCGACCGAGAAGGCGGCGAACAAACCGATCAGGGCAAGGGTGGCAAGGCGCATGGTGGACTCCAGCGGCGGTGGTGGGGGCGATGGTGCGCCGATACTAACGCCGGACGGGCCGAAGCGCATGCGTCAATCGCTGCTGGTTCAGCCCGCGCTCGGTCCCGGCTCGGTTACACTCGGAGGCGCATTGCGGCCAGTGACCATGAGCGATACCCCAGATTCCAGCCAGACCGAAACCAGCGCCAGCCGTCCACGGCCGCGCCACCCCGGCATCTACTTGTTACCCAACCTGTTCACCACCGGCGGCTTGCTGGCTGGGTACTTTGCCATCGTCTCGGCGTTTTCCGGGCGCTTTACCGAGGGGGCGATCGCGGTGTTCGTGGCCGGGCTGCTCGATGGCGTGGACGGGCGGGTCGCCCGGCTGACCAACACCCAGAGCGATTTTGGCGTGCAGTACGACAGCCTGGCCGACCTGGTCAGTTTCGGACTGGCACCGTCCCTGGTCATGTATGCCTGGTCGCTGACCGCGCTCAAGGAATACGGTCCGGTACTGGGCAAGATCGGCTGGGCCGCGGCGTTTGTCTATGCCGCCTGCGCGGCACTGCGTCTGGCCCGCTTCAATACCCAGGTGGGGGTGGCCGACAAGCGCTACTTCCAGGGCCTGGCCAGCCCGGCTGCGGCCGGACTGCTGATGAGCTATGTGTGGACCATGAACAACCTGGCTGTGGCCGGTGCCGACGTGGCCTTCGTGTCGCTGGCGATCACCCTGATCGGCGCGGTGTTGATGGTCAGCCGGATCCGCTACTGGAGCTTCAAGGCGATGCCGGCTTCGGATCGAGTACCGTTTGTTTGGGCACCACTGGCGATGGGTGTTATCGCACTGTTGGTGGTGCACCCGCAGTACTTCTTGTTCGGGCTGATCTCGTTGTATGTTCTGTCCGGTCCGGCGCTGACCCTGTGGGGTCTGCGCGCCCGGCGCGACCAGCGATCCGCACCGCGGTCCGGATCCTGAACCCGTGCCGGCGACGCGTTTGCGCCGGCTGCTGGAGTGTCTATTTGCATTTGGGAGATCATCATGAGCGGCACGGCTATCACGGTTTTTCTGGTCATCCTGGTATTCGCCTGGCTCGGCGTGGTGCGGGTGCCGCAGGGCAACGAATACACCCTGGAATGGTTCGGGCGCTACGTGCGCACACTGACCCCGGGGCTCAACTTCATCGTGCCGTTCTTCCACAACGTCGGCCGCCGCATCAACATGATGGAGCAGGTGCTGGACGTGCCACGCCAGGAAGTGATCACCAAGGACAACGCGGTGGTCGCGGTCGATGGCGTGGTGTTTTTTCAGGTGCTGGATGCGCCCAAGGCGGCCTATGAAGTGGCCACGCTGGAGATCGCCATCCTTAATCTGGTGATGACCAATATCCGCACCGTGCTCGGCTCGATGGACCTGGACGAATCGCTGTCCAAGCGCGACACCATCAACGCGCAGTTGCTGCATGTGGTCGACGAGGCCACCCATCCTTGGGGGATCAAGGTCAACCGTATCGAGATCAAGGACATCACCCCGCCGCGCGACCTGGTCGACGCGATGGCCAGACAGATGAAGGCCGAACGCGAAAAGCGCGCCTCGATTCTGGAAGCCGAAGGCATGCGCCAGTCGGCGATCCTCAAGGCCGAAGGCGAGAAACAGGCGGCGGTGCTCGAGGCCGAAGGCCGCAAGGAAGCCGCGTTCCGCGATGCCGAAGCGCGCGAGCGCTCGGCCGAAGCCGAAGCCAAGGCGACCATGATGGTGTCGCAGGCGATCGCCAAGGGCGACCTGCAGGCGATCAACTACTTCGTCGCCGATAAATACGTCGCTGCGCTCAAGGCGCTGGCTGCGGCACCCAACCAGAAAGTTCTGCTGATGCCGATGGAGGCAACCGGGATTCTCGGCAGTCTGGCCGGTGTCGCCGAACTGGCCCGGGCCAGTTTCGAGGACCGGGCACACAAGGCGCAACGCGGCACTTCGGCGGGGCCGGCCAATGGCTAAAATCGTACTGATCTGGTGGAGCGCCGCCGGTCTGTTGCTGCTCGGCGAAATGCTGATACCCGGCGCCAGCCTGCTCTGGTTGGGGCTGGCCGCACTCGCCACTGGTACCGTGCTGATTGCCGTTCCGGAACTGCCGCTGCTGCTGCAGGCGCTGCTGTTCGGTGGCTTTGCCGCGGTGGCGGTGGCTTGCTATCTGCGCTGGTTTCGCGGGCGCGAACCGGTCAGCGACCGGCCGCTGCTCAACCAGCGCGCGCAGCAACTGGTCGGGCGTGAATTCGTGCTGTTCGAACCGATCCGCAATGGCCGCGGCCGACTCAAGATCGGCGACGCGCTGTGGACCGTGGTCGGCCCGGAACTGCCGGCCGGCACCCGGGTGCGGATCACCGCCACCGATGGCCTGCTGCTCACCGTGGTGGCGATCGCGGCGTAGGGGCGACCCGGTGGGTCGCCCTTGTGGGGTCAGTGCGACCCAGCGGGTCGCCCCTACGGACGCTCTCCACATCAAGCCATCTGTGCGGCGACGAACTCCCAGTTGACCAGGTTCCAGAACGCTTCGACGTATTTGGCGCGGGCGTTGCGATAGTCGATGTAATAGGCGTGTTCCCACACATCGCAGGTCAATAGCGGGCGATCGCTGCCGGTCAGCGGCGTGGCGGCGTTGGCGGTGCTGACCAGGCCCAGGCTGCCGTCGGCGCGCTGCACCAGCCAGCCCCAGCCCGAGCCGAAGGTGGTGATGCAGGTGTTGGAGAACTGCTCCTTGAACGCGGAAAAGGAACCGAAAGCCTGGTCAATGGCTGCGGCCAGCTTGCCATTGGGTTCGCCGCCGCCATTGGGCTTCAGACAGTTCCAGTAGAAGCTGTGGTTCCAGACCTGGGCGGCGTTGTTGAACATGCCGCCGCTGGCCTGGCGCACAATCTGCTCCAGCGTCAGCGACTCGAACTCGGTGCCTTTGATCTGGTTGTTCAGATTGGTGACATAGGTCTGGTGGTGCTTGCCGTAGTGGAAGTCGATGGTTTCGGCGGAAATGTGCGGCGCCAGCGCGTCGCGAGCGTAAGGTAGGGCGGGTAGTTCGATGGCCATGGCGGATCCTTGGGTGATTGCGCGGCGCGCGAGTCGGGAGATTGTAGGGCAAGCAGACCGTGGGCCGCGAATGGCACCCAGCGCTGCGCTAGAATGCCCGCATCCGCCGCCGTGGTGGCGTGCTTCGAGAGCCTGAAGATTATGGAAGTGATGGAACAGATTCGAGCCACCGTGAACAGCCACCCGATCGTGCTGTTCATGAAGGGAACGCCGCAGTTTCCGATGTGCGGGTTTTCCAGCCGCACCGCGGCAGTGCTGCGCGAACTCGGCGCCAACTACCACGCGGTCAATGTGTTGGAAAATCCCGACATCCGCGCCAACCTACCGCGCTTTTCGAACTGGCCGACCTTTCCGCAGTTGTTCATCAACGGCGAATTGATCGGCGGCTGCGACATTACCGTCGAGCTGTTCGAGAAGGGCGAGCTCGGCAAGATGGTCGCCGAAGCGGGTTGATCGGATCATCCCGGTGACGCTTGCTTCGGCAATCCCCGTCGATCCGGGCATCGACGGACGGGTGGTGCTGGTCACCGGCGCGGCTGGCGCGCTGGGTCGCGCCACTGCGTTAGCCGCCGCCGCTGCCGGTGCCGTGCTGGTGTTGTGTGGTCGCCGCGTGCGGCCGCTGGAGCAATTGTTCGACCAGATCGTCGCCACTGGTGGTGCCGAGCCTGCGATCTACCCGATCGACCTGGAAGGGGCGACGCCGACGGATTACCAGGAACTGGTCGCCGCGGTCGGCGGGCAACTTGGGCGGCTCGATGCACTGGTCCACTGCGCCGCGCGTTTCACCGGGTTGGTGCCGCACACCGAAATCGACCCAGCCGATTGGTTACGCGGTATCCAGGTCAACCTGCATGCGCGCTGGGCGCTGACCCAGGCGGCCTTGCCGCTGCTGCAACAACGCAGCGATGCCGCGGTGGTGCTGGTAATGGACGATCCGGCCCGGGTCGGTAAGGCGTACTGGGGCGATTACGGGGTGGCGCAGTTTGCGCTGCGCGGCCTGCTGTCGCAGTGGGCGGCCGAACTTGAAAACGGGCCGATTCGTGTGCATGGCCTGGTGCCGGCGCCGATGCAAAGTGCTCTGCGCCAGCGCGCCTATTTTGCCGAGAACCCAGCACTGGTCGCGGGTCCCGAAGCCACCGCCGCCGCGATCGTCGAACTGCTCTCGCCGGCCGGCCGGCGCCTGCGCGGGCAGGTAGTGGATTTGAATGAGGGACTAGAGGCTAGGGACTAGAGGCTGGCGAGGATTGGGTGGTGCCAAGCGTTGTGAAGCGCAACGAAACCGGTTAGCGGCGCGGTGCGTTGGATGCTGGGCTTCGTATCGCCAGGGCGACCCGGCGGGTCGCCCCTACGCCGTGGCTAGTTTGCTCAGCCATTAAACTCCGCTGCGTTCCGCACAAGCAATATTTCGCCCGCCTCCCGCTTCCCCGTTCCCCGTTCCCGGACTCCCGCTATGACAACACTATCTGCCGCCCTGCTGCTGTTCCTGGTCATGGACCCGGTCGGCAATGTGCCGCTGTTCCTGAGTCTGCTCAAGGATTTACCGCCGGCACGCCGGCGTCTGGTGCTGGCGCGCGAACTGCTGATCGCCCTGGCCACCTTGCTGGCTTTTCTTTACGGCGGGCACTGGGTTTTGAAGGCCCTGCACCTGCAACAGGAATCGGTCAGCATCGCCGGCGGTATCGTTTTGTTCCTGATCGGCATTCGCATGATTTTCCCGCCCCGGGATGGGGTGTTCGGGCCGGTCCATGGTGGCGAGCCGCTGATCGTCCCGCTGGCGATTCCGTCGGTGGCCGGGCCTTCGACCATGGCCATGCTGATGCTGATGGGCCACCAACAGGCCGAGCGCATGGCCGATTGGACCCTGGCCTTGCTGGCTGCCTGGTTGGGCACGGCCGCGGTGCTGTTTGGCGCCACCGTTTTGTACCGTTGGTTGGGCGACAGTGTCTTGCAGGCGCTGGAGAAGCTGATGGGCATGGTGCTGGTCGCCGTCTCCGTACAGATGCTGTTGGATGGCGTGGGTGCCGTGCTGCTGACGCCGACCGCACACTAACGATCGCGGGCGCCGTCGGTTAGCGGCGTATCATGCTGAATCATAAAGTTTTTTATGCGCCGAACAGGTTTGGACATGCAACTGTTAGCAATCTGTCATGCGATGGGGTTAAACTGTCGTTAATCCCTCACGGCTACAGAGCGAGATGAACCCGATTGCGGAATCCGGTTCAGGGGACTTGCAAGTGTGTATTTCGTGTTTTCTTGTTGACTTCTGACGATAGGTGAATCCATGTTCAAGCCAAACGCAGTGCGTGTCGTACTGGTTTTGCTGCTTGCCCTGTTTGCCGCGGTGCCTGCCTTTGCGCAGAGTACGGCGGCCGGCGTGGCGGGCCGCATTGTTGATGACCAGGGCAATCCGGTTTCCGGCGCCACGGTCGAAATCGTTCATACGCCCTCGGGCAGCACCAACACCGTTTCGACCGATGCCGACGGACGCTTTGCCGCCCGCGGTCTCCGCGTCGGCGGCCCGTACAAGGTGTCGGCGAGCAAGGAAGGTAGCGTCAATTCCTCGAAGAGCAACATCTTCCTGGTGTTGAGCGACATCACCTCGGTCAACCTGACCCTGAACCCGGACGCCACCCAGCTGGAAGCGCTGGAAGTGGTCGGCACTGGCGTCGCCAGCGTGTTCTCGCCGGACAAGATGGGCGCGAAGACCAACATCACCGTCGAGCAGATCCAGGAAATGCCGTCGATCGGGCGCAGCATCCAGGATTACGTGCGCTTTGATCCGCGCATCGTGCAGACCGACAAGGAACGCGGCGAGATTTCGGCCGCCGGCCAGAACAACCGCTTCAACAACATCCGCATCGACGGCGTGCCGACCAACGACCAGTTCGGTCTGAACGCCTCCGGCCTGCCGGCGGTCAACAACCCGATCTCGATCGATTGGATTCAGGAGTTCAACGTCGGCATCTCCGACTTCGACGTGACCCAGAAGGACTTCGTCGGCGCCAACATCAACGCGGTCACCAAGAGCGGCGGCAACGAGTTCCACGGCTCCGCCTACGGCGTGTATCGCGACCACAACCTGGTCGGCGACGACCCCTCTGAGTTCACCGCGTTCGACGACGAATACACGGTCGGCGCCTACCTCAGCGGCCCGATCATCAAGGACACGCTGTTCTTCTTCCTCGGTTATGAAGAGTTCCAGCGCAGCAAGATCGCCCCGGACGTGGGCATCGAAGGTTCCGGCGCCAGCACCATCGCCCGCGGCGTGACCCAGGCCGACCTGGACCGGATCAGCGATATCGCGCGCGGCTTTGGCCTCGACCCCGGCACCCCGGGTGTCGGCGGCGCCGACAACACCGACAAGAAGTACTTCGCCAAGGTCGACTGGAACATCAACGACCGCCACCGTCTGACCCTGCGCTACAACGAGACCAATGGCGACATTCAGCGGCTGCCGAACCTGAGCCGCACCGCGTTCTCGTTCTCGTCCAACCACTACCAGGACAGCATCGACTTCAAGAGCTACGCGGCCCTGCTGTACAGCAACTGGACCGACAATTTCTCGACCGAGTTCAACGTCTCCTATTCCGAGTACGACTCGCAGCCGACCTTCGATGTACGCGCGCCGCAGGTGCGGGTGAACGTGCCTTCGGGCACCGGCGTGTTCTTCGGTACCGAGCGCTCGCGCCAGGCCAACGTCCTCGGCGTCGATACCCTGACCGCGTATTTTGCCGGCGATTACTACACCGGCGATCATGTGTTCCGCTTCGGTGGCGACTACGAAAAGAGCGACGTGTTTAACCTGTTCCTGCAGGACGTGTTTGGCAACTTCACTTTCAACAGCATCGACGATTTTGCCGGACAGAACTGGCGCTTCTTCACCCTGCAGCGCTCCAACTCGGGCGATGTGCGTGATGCCGCCGCCAACTTCGAGTTCGGTAACCTGGGCCTGTTTGTACAGGACAC
>JBFXKH010000074.1:0-17612 GCA_050173995.1 Lysobacterales bacterium
CCGGCTCCGCCGTTAAGCACCGCTGCGCTCAGCGCAACCTATGTTCCTGGAAGATGGCGCTCCGTACCGTTGCGCTTCGCTGCGCTCAGCACAACCTATGTTCCGGGCTTCGGCCCGTTGCGCTTCGCTACGCTCAGCACAACCTATGTTTCGGGCATCGGCCCGTTGCGCTTCGCTGCGCTCAGCACAACCTATCACCCGCCGTTAGCCCTGCCCCACTCACGGCCGAGTCAGCAGGTCTAGGATGGTGGCTTCGACCGAGCGTGGTTTGCCGAACAGGTAGCCCTGGCCCTGGGTACAGCCGAGGGCCAGCAGCATGTCGCGTTGTTCGGCGGTTTCGATGCCCTCGGCGATCACTTCGACACCGAGCGACTGCGCCATCGATAGCACGCCCTCGACCACCGCACGCGAGCCGCTGCCGTCGGCATTCAGGCTGCTGACCAGGGCGCGGTCGATCTTGATCGCGTGCATCGGGTATTCGTTCAAGTAGCTGAGCGAGGAATAGCCGGTGCCGAAATCGTCCAGCACCACCGCCAGGCCGCTGTTGCGCAGCTCTTCGAGAATGCCGCGCGCCTGGCCGGGATTCTCCAGCAGGCAGGCTTCGACGATTTCCAGCCGCAAACGTTCTGGGCTGATCCCGAAGCGATCGACCATGGCCAGCAGGCGTTTGCCCAGCTCCGGTTCGCGGAACAGCCGCGGCGACAGGTTGACGTGGACGTACATGTCTTCGGGGAAAGCGATCAGGTCGCCGCAGGCGCGTTCGTACACCTCCATGTCGATTGCCTCGACCACGCCGATCTGGCGGGCCACTTCCAGGAACTCGCCGGGGTTGAGCCAGCCGCGCTCAGGGTGACGCCAGCGCAACAGCGCCTCGTAGCCGATCACGCTGCCGTCGCGCAGGTCGACGATCGCTTGATAAAACGGGATGAACTCGCCCAGCCCCAGCGCCCGGCGCAGATCGGTTTCGACTTCCACTTTACGCTGGGTTTTTTCCAGCAGCGCCTGGTCGAACATCTCGAAGCGCTTGCGCCCCTTGGATTTGGCCTGATACATCGCGGTGTCGGCGTCGTTCAGCATTTCCTCTGGGCGCTGGTAGCGCGGGTCGGACATCACTACACCGATGCTGGTCGAGGTGCGCACTTCCTTGCCGTCGAGCAGCAAGGGCCGACTGAGCGCTGCAATCAGCCGGTTGGCGACCAGGGTGACATCGTGCATCTGGCGAATGCCGGGCAGCAGTAGCGCGAACTCGTCGCCACCCATGCGCGCCACTGTGTCGACCTCGCGCAGCGAGCCGGCAATGCGTCGGGCCACTTCGATCAGCAATGCATCGCCGATGCCGTGGCCGAGGGTGTCGTTGATCACCTTGAAGCGGTCGAGGTCAAGGTACATGACCACGAACGCCTGTTCGTGGTCGCGTCGATAGCGCGCCATCGCCAGTTGCAGGCGATCGGCCAGCAGGCTGCGGTTGGGCAGACCGGTCAGCACGTCGTGCATGGCGTCGTGCTTGAGCTTGGACTCGATCTCTTCGCGCAGTTCGGCCTGACGGCGCATTTCGGAATTGACGTCGGCGAGCTCGCGGGTTCGATCATGCACGCGTCGTTCGAGCTCGTTGCTCATCGACTTCAGAGCGTCCTGCATACGCCGGCGCACCAGCACCGTGGACGCCAGATGCGCGGCAAAACGCACGCTCAGGGCGTCCTCCGGGCGTTGGTTGAGTGGGCGTTCGAGGCCCCAGACCGCCAGCATGCCGATCAGCCCGGTCTCGTCGCGCAGGCCGACCACCCAGCCCGACATGACCCGTCGCGCCGCCGCCGGCAGATCCTTGCCGGCCGCCGCCAGCAGCGGTGCCAGCGCAGCCGCATCGGTATACCCGAGCACCACACCCGGCAGGGACAACTGCTCCAACAACGGCTTCATCAGCGCGCGGGTGAGCCGCTGCGCGGTCAGGGCGGCGTCACCACCGCTGTAGGCAAAACCCAGATCGTCGCGACTGGCATTGAGCTGGGCGACCACCCAGCCATCGCTTTGCAATTGGCCAGTGAAACGACGGTTGAGATATTCGAACAGGTCCAGCGCGTGCGGCGACTGGGCGCAGATTTCCGCCATCGCCATCCAGCCGTGCAGCATGTGCTGCGCCTGCTCGGGGCTGAGGCGCGGCCACTGATCGACACGAACGGCTTCGCTGGGCGGGGTCATCCGGTCAGTCTAACCGGCTGGCTTTGCCAGCAGCAATGCGGGAGAAGGCGCAATGCGACGCCGACTGTCGAGACGGTCACAGCCAGCGCCCAAGGCTGACCCGATCCCGCGATTCGAGATCGGTTACGGTTTCCACCTGAACGAAGCCACGTTGCGAAAGCAGCGCGCGCACGGCCTGGCCCTGGGCTTCGCCGTGTTCGAACAGCAACCAGCCGCCCGGCAGCAGGTAATCGCCGGCCGCGGCAATGATCGCGCGGTAGGCGGCCAGGGCATCGCTTCCCGGCGTCAGTGCGACCTGCGGCTCGAAGCGCAGGTCGCCGCTGGCCAGATGCGGATCGTCTTCGGCGACATAAGGCGGATTGGCCACCAGCATGCGCAGGCGGGTGCCAAGCGGCAACGCCGAATACCAGTCGCTTTCGAGCAGACGGACATTGTCCAGGCGGTGTCGTTGCAGATTCTCGCGGGCGATCGCTAGCGCGGCAGGCGATCGTTCCAGCGCCCACACCGTGAGGGCGGGTCTGGCCTTGGCGATGGCGAGCGCGATCGCCCCGCTGCCGGTACCCAGATCGGCGATGGCGCCGCTGGCGTCCGCCGGCAATCGGGCCAATGCCTGCTCGACCAGCAATTCGGTCTCGGGGCGCGGGATCAGCACCGCCGGCGAGACCCTGAGCCCAAGCCCGAAGAACTCGCGCTCGCCGAGCAGGTAGGCGACCGGCTGGCCGGCCACCCGTGCCGCCACCAGGCGTTCGACTTCAGCGGCCTGGACGGCGTCTAGCCGACGATCGCCATGGGCGAACAGGGCGGCGCGTGAAAGACCCAGCGCGTGACCGAGCAGAATTTCGGCCTCGCGCCGGGCTTCGTCGCCGCCGAACCGCGCTGCCGCAGCGAGCAGGGCGGCGTCCAGACGGATACCTGGCGCGATCACCACGAGCGCGGGCCGCTCATTTGGCGGCCTCGTCAGGCCCTGCTTCCGCTCCCACCGTTGGCACTTCCGGCGTCGCCAATCGCTGTCGCCAGGGCAGCCAGATGGTCTGCTGGGTGAAACATCCGAGCGCCCAGCGCATCCAGCGAATCAGCGCGTTGGCCATCCAGAACGACCAGGCCAGCATCAAGGCCCGGTACACCCAGATCGGCAGGCTGATCGCGGAGCCGACCGGCAGCCGCGAATCGCTCTGGTCATGGAACCAATGCAGGTTCTGCGCCGAGGACTGGTTACCGACCACGTGCAGATCGGGGCTGCCGAGCAGTCCGGTGCGGATCGCGCCGAACAGGACCCAAAGCGCGATCAGGGTCAAAATCACCAACCCGACCTGTACCAGGTTGAATCGCCAGCGCCAGGCCGAAGGTTCGATCCGCGCTCGCCAGGCCAGGGCAAACAGCCAGGCGATGAACCAGATCAGGGCCCACCACGACACCGTGGAGAAGCCGATGCCGAGCAACAGCCAGTCGCGGCCGCCAAGTGGCGTGCCGCCGACCCGCGCCAAGGCCAGCGCGAGCAGGCCCATGACCAGCAATTCACCCCAGTACAGCACTGCCGGACCGACCGTCGGGCCGCCGACCGCGAGCAGCCAGCGATCCGCTGGCAAGGCCAATTGCAGAGCCAGATTCGAGCTCGGCGCATTCAGCGCCAGCATCGGCGTGCGGCTAAGCGCACCGGCCGGGAGATCGTCGCGCCAGCTCAGGCTGACCTGGTTGCTGCCAGGTCTTACCGGCAGGCTCAGTCGATCCTGCTCCGGACGCAGGTTGAGCAACTGTTGATTGACCCGAACCTCGGTGACCTGGGCACCCTTGGGCAGATCGATCGGGTGTTGACCTCCCTGGGTGGCGCGCAGTTCGAATCGCAATTGGTGTTCGCTGCTGCGCTTGCCGATGCGCGTCAGCAACCCGACCTGATCGATCGCCAGGGTCGTACCGGGCAGCGCTTCCGGCCGAGCCAGGGTGAGCCGCAATTGCTCGCCGGGCAAGGGATAGAACAGGTACATGCTCGCCTCGGTGTGCACCGCCGGCAAACCTTCCGCCAGCACATGCCAGCCCGGGCTGGCATCAAGCTGCCAGACCTCGCCGCGTTCGGCCTGATTCGGAGCGATCAGTTGCAAAGCTGCCGAGGGTTCCAACCGCGACTGCCAGTGCAACCAATGCACGCCTTCGGCAAACGGCGCGCTGACCTGGCCGTCTTCCACGTTCATCGCATCGCTCAGCAGATGTTCGCCGACCAGTAGCGGCACCCGGGTGGTGAATGCGGCCTTGGCCGGCGCGATGCGTTGCACGCTGGTGCTGACGGTCCACTCGCGGTCGAACTGCAGGGCACGGGTGACGATCACATACGGCGGAAAATCGCCAGCAACGCCACCGCCCTCGGCGCCAGGCTCGACCTGGGCCAGGCGGGTGAACTGCACGCTGCCGCTGGCCAGCCGCCCGCCATCGATACCGGCGACCGCCCAGCCACTGCCGCTGGCGGTGGTGTAGCCCGGCGCATCCGGGAAGCGCAGGGCGATCGCATCCACCGCGGCCGGCAGCCACTCGATCTGCAGCCGGTGTACGCCGCGCGGAACCAGTATCCACTGGGTGCCGTCGGCGCCTCGGTGCAGGCCGCCGACACTGCTGCCATCCAGGCTGATACGCGCAATCGGCAGCAGTTTCTCGTTACCGGGCAAAGGCAGCGCCAGACGCTCGGCGGCATGCAGTTCCAGTGCCGCTTCGATATGCGAAACGCGATAGCGCAGATCGGCGCGGGCGATGCGACCGCATTGCGGCGTGCAGTCCGGCAGCTCGCGCAAACGCTGGCCGAGTTGTTCGACGAAATCTTTGGACGGCGTGGTCGCGGCCAGCAGCGGCCCGCTACCGAGCAGGGCCAGCAAGCTCGCGCTGGCCAGCACTTTGGGGATGCGCAGACGTACATTGAAACTGCCCTGCGCGAGCCGCCACAGGCTGAAGGCCAACAGCAGCACGATGGCAAGCCGCGCCGATCGAGTCAGCCAGGGCGGCGACAGCAGCAGCCGCACCGACTGACTCGGCAGCACCGGACCTGCCACCTCGATCGCGTAATCGCGCCACTGCCAGGCTGGCTCGCCCGCTCCCGCCTGCACCACGCTGTCGCTGCGATAGCGGCGCTTGGCCTGGCTGCCCGGCGACCGCGCTGCGGCCGTCTTGCCGGACAAAGACGTTTCGGCGGCTGGCGCTGCCGGTGCTGGCGGCGCTTCTGCGGCCATCGGCAGAGCCTCTTCGAATACGATTTCGTCGCTGGATGCTGCTTGTTTGCGCTCGGCCTGTTCGTTTCGGTAGCTGTCGCTGCGACTGACCAGACCGCTGGTCAAGTGCTCAAAGGCCATCGCATAGCCGGCCGGTTCTAGTTGCGGATACAGGGCCTGACGGATCTGTCCAGCGGCAAATGGCAGCGCGACAATCACCACCCAAATCAGGGTTATTTGGGCCAGGCGACCGCACCAGCGCGCCAGCCCGGGACTTTGCCGGACCGCAGCCGTCAGTTGGCCCAAGGCCAGCGCGAGCAACAGACTGACGCGCGGTGCATCCGGCAGATGCCAGGCGAGCAGCAGGTAACCGACAGTGGCGAGCGCAGCCCATCGCCCGAACGCCAGGACGGCCAGAAATCCCAGCAGTGCCGCAAAAAACACATCGAGCAGGTCCCAGCGGTCCAGCCAGGCGGTGGGCGCGCGGTCGGCACCGAGCGCGGCGACCAGTTCATAACCGGGCGGCAGGTGCAGGGTGGTCGCGACCGTGTCGAAGCGCTGTTGCCAGCCAGTCAGCGGCAGTGCCGCAACACGCTGGCCGATCCGGCTACTGGCTTCGACTTCGAGATCTCGGGCGCGCAGCTCGACCCCGCTCAGTCCAGGCGTGAGGCCAGAAGTGACCAGCAGGCCGCTGCCGTTTGCGCTGGCCCGGCTCAACGCAAACGGTGCCGCCATGTCCAAGCGCCAGTCGCGCACCAGGCGACCTTCAATCCGATCGCGACTGGTCCAGCCCTGCCCGGAAAAATCCAGCCACAGTTCCCGGCTCAGGCGCAGTTGGTTTTGATCCTGATCGGAAAGTCCACGGCCCTGCTCGCTGATTTTCAGCACCGCCCCGCCGGCCATGGCGAAAGCCGGCAGCGCCCGCCAGTCGGTCGGTACTTCGGCCAGATTGGGATCGACCTGCGGCGGCCCGCTGGCATCGCTGACCCGCAGTTCCGGAAGCGACTGGTAACTCCATATTTCCTCGTCTGGCCACGGTGCCTGGTGGTTGGACGCCGCCAGCGCAGCGAGCGGCGCCAGCGCCCTCGCACTCAGGGTAATTTCGTGGTGGCCAGGTCGGGCCTGGATGTGCAGCCTGCCATCGGACTCCAGGCGCGCGGTCAGGGCGCTGTCCAGCGCCACCGGAGCGAAACCTGGCGGCAGCACGTTCGGCAACACCAGTTCGCGGCCCTTGCCGGAAATCTGCAACTGCAATTGCGTGACCAGACGCTGCGGCTGGCGGTCTTCGAGCAGCCGGAAAACCTGCAGCGAAAGGCTGTCGGCTTCGGCATCCACGTTGGCGGCCCGCCCCAGCCAGAGCCGTTCGCCATCGCGTTGCGGCGAACTCACTTCGCGACCATCGATGCGCAGGGCGATACGTGCAACGGCACCCGGCACTGCGATCGATTCGGGGCGCTCGCTCCAGTCGAATCGACCGCTGACCCGATAGCTGCCGGCCGGGAGCCAGATCACCGGGGTATCGCGCCCCGGCAGTCGAACCACCGGCGCAGCGCTGCCGTTGACCAACACCGCCTGCGGCCAATACAAACGGTCGCCAGGCAGGGGCAACGCAGCGCGGGCATACAGGGTCCAGTTCTGGCTGAAACTGGCACCGGCATCGGCGACCACCCATTCCAAGGTTTCCGGCCAGGCACAAACAAAGGCATCGGCCGAGTCGCCGCGGCCTCCGGCCATCAAGGGGCAGGCCCGGTAGTCCTGGTCGTGCCGCACCCAGTCCTGCCAGCCGGCCAGTTCGGCCGGAATCTCCCGCGGTTCCAGACTCGCCGCCTGCGCGCCCGCAAGCAGGCCCAGGCACGCCATCCACAACAACACCGACCCGATACGCATAAGGCTCTCCCCTTGGTTTCTGTGCTGACGCTTGCAACGCGGCCCGCGTCGCTGCGGGGTTAAATACAGAGGACAGAGGACAGACGACGGATGACAGAGTAGTGAGTACTGAGTACTGAGGACGGAGGACTGAACAACGACGCTTGCTCTGGCACTGCTGTCGGCGGCGCCGTCGCTGCCACCCTCCCCCTTCCTGCCACGCGCAACTCCCGTTTCCCGACCCTCGACTCCCAACTCCCAACACCCGCATCCCGCCAAAGTTACTGTCCCCAGCGCATCGCGAAAATCGCCATCTGCACCACCGCGGCGATCACGAAGCCGCTCAGGAAGAAGCGATAGCTCATGCGCAGATACGGATATTTGTGCCGGCCGAGATAACTGCCCAGGCTATACAGGTCGTGGGCGAGCACGCGGTAGATGCCGCCATCGCTCTGCATCGCGCTGGCTAGATGGCGTTGGAAGCTTGGCTCGTCCAGATTCACGAAATGGCCGAAGAACAGCAGATTGAATTCGTAGGGCTCGGTCGCTTCGCTGACCCCGGCGCTGCGGAACTTGGGCAGGATCGCCAGGATCGCGGTGAACAGCGCCAACAGCGAGAACACGATCAGGATCAACGCGCTCCAGCACAGCAACGGATCATTGACGCGACCGAGCGCCAGGGTCATCACGATCGAGGTCACGGTGATGATGATATTGGCCTTGGTGTCGGCCATGAAACTGAGCTGCACGTGGTGCTGCTGGATGGTGCGCAACAGATAGTCGGCGCTGCCGCGCTCGCGCACCTCGGCAAACGCCGTGGCCGGTTCGGATGGCACGGTGGATTGGGAGTCTGGGCTGTTCATGCGCTGGTCCGCGGTGGCCTGGCTGTGGCCAGATTAACCACGCGACCGGCTTTCGGGAAGCGGCGCGGTCGGCTACAGCATGCCGGTTTCGAGCTGGGCAACTTCCGACATCATGGTGCGGTTCCAGGGCGGGTCGAATACCAACTCGACCTCGGCCACCGTCACCGCCGACAGCGCCTCCAGCTTCTCACGCACATCGCTGACAAGAATATCGCCCATGCCGCAGCCGGGCGCGGTCAGGGTCATCTTCACATCGACCGTGTAGTGGCCGTTGTCGGCGGGCTTGAGATCGCATTCGTAGACCAGGCCCAAATCGACGATATTGATCGGAATCTCCGGGTCGAAGCAGGTGCGCAACTGCGCCCACACCGCCTGCTCGATCTGCTCCGCGCCGGCGCCCTCGGGCAATTCCGGCAGCGGCATCGGTTCCTGACCGATGGCGTCGGCATCCTGGTTGCGGATGCGAAACAGATTGCCCTCGACGAACACAGTGAAACTGCCGCCCAACGCCTGGGTCAGATACCCGACCTGCCCGGCCGGCAGATTGACCAGATCGCCGGACGGCACCATCACCGCCGCGCAGTCGCGCTCCAGGCGAATCGGTTGCGAACTTTGACTGTAGCCGCTCATGCTCGGGATCGGATCGGGTTCGGCCCAATAGTGTACCAAGCTTGTACCAATTGCGTTTGCCTGCCGGCGAGGGTCGCTACGGTCGCCAAGTCGCGACGTTCCGTCGCTCCCACAACCCACCCGATCCCACAACCCACCCGCTCACACAACCTGCCCTACTCCCACAACCACACCCCGGTAGACTCGGCGGCCCCGCTGCCAGCACTGGAAGATTCCGTCATGGTCCACTTCACCCAGGTCGATGTGTTCACGCAACGCCCGTTCTTCGGCAATCCGGTCGCGGTGATTCTGGACGCACAGGCGCTGGACGGCGAAGCCATGCAAGGCATCGCGCGCTGGACCAATCTCTCCGAGACCGCTTTCGTGCTGCCGCCCGACAATCCGGCCGCGAGCTACCGGGTGCGCATTTTCACTCCGCAGAGCGAACTGCCGTTCGCCGGCCATCCCAGTGTCGGCACCGCACACGCCCTGATCGAAGCCGGCCTGGTCCACCCCGAGGCCGGTCCGCTGGTGCAGGAATGCGCGGCCGGCCTGCTGCCGCTGCAAGTCTACGGCGACGGGCCTGGCCGCAGGATTTTCGTGCGCTCGCCGACCGTCCGGCTGGAACCACGGATTGCCGGTGTCGAACAGGAACTGTCGCGCTTGCTTGGCATGACCGAATCGGGCCCGCTGGCGGCGCAGGTCGCCGACAATGGCCCGCGCTGGTGGCTGGTCGACCTGGGCGAGGCCGCGAATGTACGCGCCCTGCATCCGGATATGTCTGCGCTCGCCAACTTCAATCGCCGCGACCACAGCGTCGGTGTGGCCGTGTTCGGACGCGAAGCGGCGGGTGGCGCTGCCGCGCTGGCGGTGCGCTGCTTCTGCCCGGCCGACGGCATCCCGGAAGACCCGGTGACCGGCAGCGCCAATGCCTGCATCGCTGGATGGCTGGCCGCACACCATTGCCTGCCGGCCAACGACTATCGTGCCAGCCAGGGCCGTGAACTCGGTCGCGACGGTATGGTTCATCTCACCGTCGATGGCGACGGCGTGTGGCTCGGCGGGCACAGTGTCAGCGTCATCGACGGCCGCATCCGCCTCCCTTGTTGACCGTTCCGGCAATGGGGCGGATACTCCCCTGGGATTAAAGGCGGATTGGGTGGCGCTGCCGACCGCCCCCTGCGTACATCCGGATGCCGACTTCGACCGTAGCCGCCAATCCAGAGTATCGGTACTCATCGAACAGGGAATCAGCATGAAAATTGCCCGCATCATTGCCTTGCCGTGGCTTGCGTTGTCTGCGCTCTCGGGCAGCGGCCCTGCCGAAGCCGCGACCGACCTGAACATCGAACGTCCGGAAGCCAGCGCCAGCGCCAGTGTGCGCATCATCGGCCCGGATGGCCAATCGATCGAGCGCAACTTTGCCGCCGGCCAGGCGGTGCGAATCGATATCCGTGGCGGCGACGGCCAAGTGCTCGCGGATGGCCTGTATCGCTATGAAGCGGTGTTCGCCCCGCGCGTCGATCGCCCGCAGCAAACGGCCGCACAATCCGTCCGCGCCACAGGCGATACCCGCGTCCCCGCCGATTGGCCGTCGGCCCTGCAAGGCCAATCGGGCAGCTTCTTCATTCTCGAAGGGCAGCTTGTCGATCCGGCGCTCGTCGAATCCGCGAGCGGCACCGCGCCAGCGGCGGATAGCCCGAACACGTCGGCTGCACCGCCCGGTCTGGACGATCAGGTGATTCCCGACGATCTGATCGTGCAGGGCAGTGCCTGCGTCGGGTTCGATTGCGTCAACAACGAAGCCTTCGGTTTCGACACGATCCGCCTGAAAGAGAACAACACCCGATTGTCTTTTCAGGACACCTCGACCGGCACTTTTCCCGCCAATGATTGGGAGTTGACCGCCAACGACAACGCCAGTGGTGGTGCCAATCGCTTTTCGATTCTCGATGTGAGCAATGCCAGGGTGCCGTTCACCGTGACCGCCGGCGCGCCGAGCGACAGTCTGTTCATCGACAACATTGGCCGGGTCGGGCTGCGTACCTCCACGCCGGTGCTCGACTTGCACGTGAGCACCGGCAATACCCCGGCACTGCGCCTCGATCAGACCGGCGCCAGCGGCTTCACCCCACAGATATGGGATATCGCCGGCAATGAGGCTAACTTCTTCATCCGCGATGTGACCGCCGGATCGCGGCTACCGTTTCGCATTTTTCCCGGCGCGCCGACCAGCAGCTTGGCGATCACCGGTTCCGGCGACCTTGGTTTGGGCCTGACGGTCCCGACTGCAGCGCTGCAATTGCGTCGGAGCGCGGCGTTTGCCGGCAGTTGGCTGTTGGTGGATACCCCCGATGACGCCAATGCCGCCACCGAAGACCGCCGCCTGGAACTCGACAACCAGGGCAACCTGTTCGTCTCCGGCAGCATCACCCAACTGTCCAGCCGCAGTGCCAAGGAAAACTTCCAACGCATCACCGCCGATCAGGTGCTCGGCCGGCTGGCCGGATTGCCGATCTGGAGTTGGAATTATCTGAACAGCGGCAGCGACGATCGGCATATCGGCCCGGTCGCCGAGGATTTCTACCAGGTGTTTGGATTTGGCCGCAGTGAACGCTCGCTGGCACCCGGCGATGTCGCCGGTGTCGCCCTGGCCGCTGCCCAGGCGCTCGGCCAGCAACTGGCCGAACGCGACCGCGAGATCGATCGCTTGCAGGCGCGGCTGGCCCGGCTGGAAGCCTTGCTGGCGCCGGCCGACGACGGCGGGCAGGCGGCCGACGGCCAGCGGCGCTGAGCCGTGGCCGCGCTCCGCTGGTTCCCGCCGCGGCTGAATCCGGCCGTCCTGTTGCTCGCTTCGGCGTGGGCGCTATGCGCGCTGCCGGCGCGGGCGCAACTGTTTGCGCTCAGCCACGACTTCGCTGGTGCCAGCACCGAACTGGTCGCGGTCGATCCGCAGAGTGGCGCGGTGAGTCCGCTGCCGAGCGGATTGGGCGCAACCGAACTGGCGCTGGCCGCGGTCGCCAACGACCCGTTCACCCAGCAGGCGTTTGCCCTGGGCCCGGACCCGATCGCGGCCGATGGCAGTCTGCAACTGCTGCGCTTCGACCTGGCCAGCGGCAGCTCACAAATCGTCGGCAACACCGGCAGCAGCGAGCGCGTGCTCGCCCTGCATTTCGAACGGACCAGCCAGCGACTGATCGCGGCCCTGGCCGATCCCGCCAGCGGCGTGTTGCGCTTGGTCAGTATCGACAGCAGTAGCGCGGCACTCAGCCCGGTTCACCCAGGCCTGGCCGACTGTTGCGTGTTGAGCGGTGGCGCGTCGGCGCTGTCCGGCGGACGCCTGTACCTGGTCGGACGTCTGCGCAGCGACGCCGCTGGGGTGCTGCGCCTGATCGGCCTGTCCACCTCCGGCGATGGAAGCAGCACCGCGCCCTCGATCGCTGCCCTGCCCGGCGCCCTGGTCGCCGACCCCGATACCGGGCAGTTGCATGCGCTGATGCAAAGCATCGGGCTGCCGCTGGCAACGCCCAGCCTGCAATTGGTCGCGGTCGACGGCGCAAGCGGCGTGCTCACGCCGATCGGCGCGGCCTTGCCCGGATGCTGCGCCTTGGCGGCGGATGTGGCGGCGATTCAGACTGGCGTGCTGCGCGCGGTCGGTCGCGTCCAGGGCGACAGCGCCCTGTCTTTGTTGTCGTTCGACCTGGGCAGCGGCGCGTTCAGCGCCAGCACTTCAGCCTTGCCGAATGGCCGGGTGTTCGACGCCCTGTTCGATCAACTCAAGGGCCTGTTGCCCAGCACTACCACGATCACCGCCATCGCCCCCAACCCGGTGGCGATCGGCAGCAGCTACCTGGTCTCGGCGCAGGTGACGGTCGCCAGCGGCAGTGCCAGCGGCACCGTCAGCATCGACGATGGCCTCGGCAACCTGTGCAGCTTTGCCGCCCCCAGCGGTAGTTGCAGCCTGCCGGCGGTCGCGCTTGGCAGCCATACCGTCAGCGCGACTTTCGCCTCGACCGGCAGCTTCATCGGCAGCAGCGACAGCGCCACGGTCCAGGTGATCCAGGCCAGTTCGATCACCAGCATCACCAGCATCCTGCCCTCGCCTTCCACGGTCGGAGCAGCCTACGCGGTCAATGTCGGCGTCGCCGGATTCAATCCCAGCGGCAGCATCAATGTCGATGATGGTCTGGGTGGCAACTGCGTGATCGTGCTGCCCGCCAGCAGTTGCAATCTCGTCTCGACCGGCACCGGCCCGCGCACGATCAGCGCCAGCTACGGCGGCGACCTGAATAACCTGCCGAGCGCGACCAGCGCCGCGCATCAAGTGGTCGCGGCGATCTCCAGTATCGCGATCGACTCGATCCTGCCCAGCCCCAGCGTGGTCGGCCAGAACTATGTGGTGAGCGCAACGGTCAGCGGCTTTGGCGCACCCAGCGGCACGGTCACGGTCGATGACGGCAGCGGTGCAAACTGTCAGATCGTCCTGCCGGCGAACAGTTGCGGGTTGACCTCGACGGTGGCCGGCGCCAAGACCGTGACCGCCAATTACGGCGGCGACAGCAACAACAGCGCGAGTTCGACCAACGCCGCGCATCAGGTCGAGCGCGCCGCCAGCACCACCCTGATCGCCGGCATCCTGCCATCCCCGGCGGTCGCCGGCCAGCCGAGCACGGTCACCGTGTCGGTTACGGGCTTCGGTACGCCGACCGGCGCGGTCAACGTCGATGATGGCAATGGCGCCAGTTGCGTGGTGAATCTGCCGGCGAGCAGTTGTGCACTGGCGCCAAATGTGGCCGGCGCGCTGACCGTGACCGCGAACTACACCGGCGATGTCAATAATCTGCCGAGCAGCGCCAATTCGCTGCTGACCGTGACCCCGGCACAGACCGTGCTGAACCTCAGCGCCAGCGCCAACCCGATCGCGCTCGGCGCCGCCGTGCAGTTCAACGCCAGCATCGGCAATGGCGTCAGTCCGCTGACCGGCACGGTGGACTTTCTGGCCGATGGGCTGCCGATCGCGGGCTGCAGCGCGGTGCCGGTGGTCTCCGCCGCGGCCGCCTGCAACACCAGTTTCAGCACGGTCGGTGTGATCGGTATCAGCGCCAACTATTCCGGCGACGCCAACAACTTACCGGCCAGCGCCAACTTGCTGCTGAGTGTCCAGGCGCTGCCGGTGCCTACCCTGTCGCTGCCGGCGATGCTCGCCTTGGTGCTGCTGATCGGCCTGCTCGCCTTCGCCCAACGCCGTGCCTGATCGCAGGCCACGCCGAGCGCCAGCGCAAGCGCTGACCTGGGCGTGGCCGGCCGCCGCCGCCCTGCTCGGCAGCGTGGCCGCGCCGGTGGCCGCCGCCGACTGGCGATTCGAGGAAGTCGCCGCTGCGATCGGCGCCAGTTGGAACCATGGCCTGGTACACGGGCCGATCGATGTTCGCGACTTCGTCACCGGCGGACTCGCCGCCGCCGATATCGACGGCGACCAATGGGTCGATCTGTACGTCACCCGCGGCGACGCCGCCGCCGGCCTGCTGCTGCGCAATCTCGGCGACGGCCGGTTTGTCGATGTCGCCGCCGACTGGCAACTGCTGATCGGCGCCGGCGACATCGAAAGCGCCTACGCCAGCGGCGCGGCCTTCGTCGATGTCGATGGCGACGGCCGCCCCGACCTGCTGCTGACCGGCATTCGCGGCTTCGGGCTGCGTTATTTCCACAATGACGGCGAGCGCTTCAGCGAACAGACCAGCGCGATCGGTCTGGCCGGCGACAGCAGCGACCAATACTCGCTGAGCGCCGCCGATATCGACGGCGACCAGCGCCTGGATCTCGCCGTCGGCCACTGGGACAACAGCCAACCCAGCGGCGGCGACGCCCAGTTGTGGTGGAACCAGGGCGGGCTGCTGCTACGCGCCGCCGCGGCCTGGGGGGTCAGCGCGGCGTTCGCCCAGGGCGATTACAGTTTCACTCCGAACTTCGCCGATCTCGATGGCGACCGCCGGCCGGACCTGCTGATCAGCGCCGATTTCGGCACCAGCCAGGTGTTTCTCAATGCCGCCGGCCAGGCTTTCGACAACATCACCAGCGCGGTAATCAGCGACCAGAACGGCATGGGCGCCGCCGTCGGCGACATCGACAACGATGGCGACCCGGACTGGTTCGTCAGCGCCATCTGGGACGCCAAGCCGCCACCCGGCGCGCTCTGGGGCAGCAGCGGCAACCGCCTGTACCGTAATGACGGCCTGGGCGGATTCAGCGACATCACCGACGCCGCCGGCGTGCGCCAGGGCGATTGGGCCTGGGGCGCCTGCATGGCCGACTTCGACCTCGACGGCTACCAGGACATCTTCCAGGTCAACGGCTGGAATCCCGTGCAATCCCCGTTCCAGGCCGACCCGGCGCGCCTGTTCATCAACCAGCGCAATGCCAGCTTCGCCGAACAGGCCGAGAGCCGCGGCATCGCCGACCGCGGCCAGGGCCGCGGCATCGTCTGCTTCGACTACGACCGCGATGGCGACATCGACGTATTCATCAACAACAACCAAGGCATCGGCCGCGTCTATCGCAGCGACGCCAGCAGCACCCTCGGCCGTCACTGGATCGGCATCCGCCTGCACGGCCGATCGCCGAACAGCGCGGCGATCGGCGCGCGCGTCCAACTGCGCGCCGGCGATCTCTGGCAAACACGGGAAATCGCCATCGCCAACCACTACCTATCGACCTCGCCCGCGGAACTGCTGTTCGGCCTGGACGGCCACACCAGCATCGATCGACTCAGCATCGATTGGCCGAACGCACAAACCAGCCACTACTTCGACGTCGCCACCGACCGCTGGCTGACCCTCACCCAGCCCGACCCAGACATCGTCCACGCCGACGGCTTCGACAACCCACCCTGAGCGATAAACCCAGCACCGTAGGATGGGTAGAGCGTAGCGGCTTTTAACGGCGGAGCCGGTCAACCCATCAGAACCTGGCCATAAGTCGCCCGGATCGAGCCCAGCGGGCTTGCAACGGCGAAACTGGTCATCCCGCGATCGCGATTCATCCGTTAACGCCCCCGAAAAGACTCGCTCCGCGTCTGACGGCCGCTGCGCACACTGCAGCAATTACCTTGGCGCTTTTGGCCCTTGTGGACAAGTCCAAGATTGCGCTCGATCCGGAATTGAAGCCCGACCTGGTGCGCTGCATCGGCGATCTCCACTCCAAGCAAATCAACAGCCAACGCCTCATCGAGCGCGCAGCCTTGCCCTACGGATTACCAGGCAGCTGCGCCACAGTTGGACCTACGCGGCCTATCACCATCCACACTGCTACGATAACGTCATGCAACCATTGGAAACACCAACATCCGAACGGCTTTCCGACGGCACCGCGGCGGCCCTGGCGGAGCGCTGGCGTCGAGCGCAGCCGGCGCTGGAGTGGGAACGTCTGCAGCGCTTGCGCGGACTTAGCGAACGCGATGCGGCTCGGCAATTCGCCCAGCTATTGCAGCCCCGCGGCCCCTATCCGTTGCGATCGACCAGCGGGCTGGTCGAGCAGCAGCGCATCCTGGCCCGTCTGCGCCAGAACTCATGAGTCTCGGCCCGGTCTTCGACGCTGCCCTCGCCGCGCAACAAGTCTGCGAACAGCTCGAATTGAAATTCTGCGTCATCGGCGGGGTTGCCTTGCAGCGCTGGGGCGAGCCTCGCTTCACTGCCGATGCCGACCTGTCGGTGCTGGTCGAGCCCGGACGGGAGGATGCTGTAACCAGCGCCTTGTTGGAACGTCTGGCGGCACGCATCGAAAATCCGCTCGACTTCGCCCGCCGAACCCGGGTTGTGCTGCTGCAATCAAACGACGCCGTCGGTATCGATATCGTGCTGGCCGGGCTGCCGTATGAGGCCGACGTGATCGAGCGTTCCAGCCTCTGGGAGATCGCTGCTGACACCACACTACGCACCTGCTCGGCCGAGGATCTGCTGGTGATGAAAGCATTCGCGGCGCGCGACAAGGATTGGGCCGATGTCACCAGTGTGCTGGAACGACAGGGCCGCCGTCTGGATCTGAATCTCGTGCGCGAACAACTGCAACCCCTGGTCGCCGCCAAGCAAGAACCGGAGATTCTGGCGCAACTGGAGCGCCGAATCGCACGGATACTCGGGGCGCAGCCATGACCCTACGCTGCGCCATCGAGCACGCCAGAGCCAAAGTACGGGAAAGAACGGAGAAAGCACGGGGAAAGCACGGGACACCCAAGCTTTGAACCCATGCGTGGGTGTCCGCGAATGCGTCCTTCGGATTAATGGCTTTGCGTTCCGCGGTGGCGACCGAGCAGCGTTTCGATTTGACTTCAACGCTTTCGACCGCGCTTCGCAAACTGCAACTGCGGGCCAAGTAATTGACGCGCGCAGTTTTGTTTCTAGATTCCAAACTGTCCATACTTCAACGAGAATTCGCTAATGAACCGCATGGTGCTTTTAATTGCGTTTATTTCGGCTATCGGTATCATTATATTGTTGAATATTCTTGCGCCTCGCAAAATTGTAGATGAGCCAATAAGCTGGGGTAAAGAACGCTGTGATAAATATTTCGGCAAAAACTATTGTAGGCTGCCATTTGCAATAATACTATCAAAGCCTGATGAGTTTGTGGGAAGAAACATCGCTATACAGGGTTTTTTGGTTAAAGAAGGCGCAAGTTACGTTTTATATGATACTTTTGATTCCGCTAAAAGATATATGCAACAGAACGCGCTTCTGGTACTGCCGTCCTCTGACGGCGCGATCAACGCCAGCCTAGCTCTATTGACAAATTCAAGTATTCGGGTAAGTGGACGTATTAAACTGCTTGGTTCTCGATTTACTTCTTATTGGGCCGAGATCGAGTTGCTCAAGCCACCCTCTGTTGGCTACTGGCT
>JBFXKH010000075.1:0-17604 GCA_050173995.1 Lysobacterales bacterium
TGTGTCGGGCGATGGGGGGTAGAGAAAGTTTTAGGTTTTAGGTTTTAGGAGCGTGGTTTTCGGTTTTCGGTTTTCGGTTTTCAGTTTGCTGCCTCGCGGCTTCCATTCGCTGACCTGGGTGGCGGCCCCGATATTGTGGGAGCGACGGAACGTCGCTTCCAGAGGACGGAGGACAGAAGACGGAGGACAGCAGAGCCAAAGCGAGCGCGGGCTGCTTTATCTGTCTTCTGTCCTCCGTCTTCTGTCCTCTGGAAGCGACGTTCCGTCGCTCCCACACTTTTTTCCTACTCCCCACTTCCCACTCCCGCCTCCTGTCTCCCGCCCCGATGACCGAATTCCGTTCCGCCAACAGTGACGATATCCCCGCGATCGTGGCCCTGGTCGAGTCGGCTTATCGTGGCGACGCCAGCCGCCAGGGCTGGACCACCGAGGCCGATCTGCTCGATGGCCAGCGCACCGATGTGGTTACCGTGGCGACGCTGATCGACACGCCGGGCAGCCAGGTGTTGCTGGCTTTCGAGGACGGCCAGTTGCGTGGTTGCGCCCAGGTCGAGGTGTATGCCGAAGTCGGCTATTTCGGCATGTTCGCGGTCGTGCCCAGCGCGCAGGGCGATGGCATCGGTTCGAAGATCCTGGCCGAGGCCGAACGTCGCGCCCGCGATCGACAGGGCGCGACGGTGATGACCATGACCGTGATTTCGCTGCGCAAGGAACTGATCGCCTACTACCAGCGCCGCGGTTACCGGATCACCGGGCAGTCCAAGCCGTTCCCGTACGGCGACGAACGCTTCGGCCTGCCACGGCGCGCCGACCTGGAGTTCATCGTGCTGGCCAAACCGCTGTAGCCTGAGCCCCATTCCCAGCCACGGAGTCGCCATGAGTCAATGGACCCGCATCTGTGCCCATTCCGAATTGTTGCCCGGCGAACATCGCGTCGCCGAGGTCGATGGCGCGATGGTCGCGGTATTCAATGTCGATGGCGAAATCTACGCGATCGAGGACGTCTGCAGCCACGACGGCGCCGAGCTCACCGGCGGGCCGGTAACCGGCCATACGATCGAATGCCCGCGCCACGGCGCCCGCTTCGACGTGCGCACCGGCGAGGTATTGCGCGGCCCGGCCTGGTCGCCGATCTCGCGCTTCCCGATTCGGATAGAGAACGACGCCATCTGGTCGCGCGACGACCGTTGGGATTGAACAAAAGATGGCGTCAGGTTCTAGGTTTTATGCCGGAGGTCGGGTCAAGCGCCGCAGGCGCGGACCCGACAACCTGAAGCGTTGCCGCGGGGGTGCAGATGTCGGCGCCACTGCTGCGCGGTCTTCCGCCGACCTATGGCCTGGGCGCGCCGAGCACCAGCTCGGCATGCTCTGGCATGGTGGATGCGCTGCGCTTATCCACCCTACTTCCCGATAGCCGGAAGAAAATACCGGTTGCCAGCGGCGCTGCGCTGGGCGAAACTGCCGGCATCGGCAAGGGCATGCGCCTGCGGGGGAAGCGGTGAGTAGATTCGGCATTTTCAAGCGATTGTTCGGCGGCGAAGACCGCGACGCGCGGGATCGACGCGAAAAGCCGCGCGCGCAGTCGGGCGGCGGGCTGCGCATCCTGGTGGTCGACGATTCGCTGACCATACTCGCGGTGATGCGCAAGATGCTGGCGCAGAACAACTACGTGGTGTTGGAGGCGGTGGATGCCGAAAAGGGCGTCGAGATCGCCCTCGGCGAGCAGCCCGACCTGGTTTTTCTGGACATCGTTCTGCCCGGCATGAACGGTTTCGCCGCGCTCCGACAACTGCGCCGCGATCCGCGCACCCGCGAGATTCCGGTGATCATGATGAGCGGCAACGAACAGGCGACCGAGCAGTTCTACGCGCAGCGCATCGGCGCCGACGATTTCATGAAGAAGCCGTTCTCGCGGGCCGAACTGTTCACCCGCATCGAGCAACTGTTCACCGCCGACCAGCAGTTGCGGCGGCCGGCCGGGACGCGGGCCAAGGCCGGCGAATAGCTGCCGCTGTCCACACTTTGGGCTGAGCTGGACCATTGCGGCAGCCGATCGGTTACGCTGGCCGATTGGTGACCGAACCCATCCATGTCTGCTTCCCCGCACATCATCGCGCGCCCGGCGCGGGCCGCCGCCTTCTGGTTCATCCTGATCACGGTCGCCCTGGACATGCTGGCGCTCGGCATGGTCATCCCGGTGCTGCCGAAACTGGTCGAGAGCATGCAGGGTGGCGATACTGCCGCCGCCGCCGGCATCTACGGCTGGTTCGGCTTCACCTGGGCGTTCATGCAGTTCTTCTGCTCGCCGATCATCGGCGCCTTGTCGGACCGCTTCGGGCGGCGCCCGATCGTTCTGTTGTCGAACCTCGGGCTCGGCCTCGACTACGTGGTGATGGCACTGGCGCCGAGCGTGCGCTGGCTGCTGCTCGGGCGGATGATTTCGGGCATGTTTGCTGCGAGCGTCAGCACCGCCTACGCCTACATCGCCGACGTGACCCCGGCCGAGCAGCGCGCCGGGCGGTTTGGTTTCCTCGGCGCGGCGTTCGGCTTCGGCTTCGTGCTCGGGCCGGCCCTGGGCGGCTACCTCGGCGGCATCGACCATCGCCTGCCGTTCTGGGTGGCGGCGGGTTTTAGCCTGCTCAATGCTGGCTACGGGTTTTTCGTGCTGCCGGAATCGCTGCCGCCGGAGCGGCGCGACGGCTTTCGCTGGGCGCGCGCCAATCCGATCGCCTCGCTCAGGCTATTGCGTTCGCACGCCGAACTGCTGGGTCTGGCGCTGGTGCTGGTGCTGATGCACCTGGCGCATTTCGTCCTGCCGAGCACCATGGTGTTGTACGCCGGTTATCGCTATCACTGGGACGAGCCGACCGTTGGTCTGTTCCTGGGTGCGGTCGGGGTATTCGCGATCATCGTCCAGGGCGGCATGGTGCGGCCGGTGGTGAAGCGCTTCGGCGAGCGGCGCGCGGCACTGGCCGGTATCGCCTGCGGCGCGCTTGGGTTTCTGGTCTATGCGCTGGCGCCGAACGGCAGTGTGCTGATGCTCGGCGTGCCGGTGATGGCGCTGTGGGGTCTGTCTGCGCCGGCCCTGCAGGGCCTGATGAGCGCGCGCCTCGGGCCCGCCGAACAGGGCAAGCTGCAGGGCGCCAATACCAGCCTGATGGGCATCGCCGGTTTGTTCGGCCCGCTGCTGTTCACCAAGGTATTCGCCGCCGCGATCGGTCCCGGATCGGCGACGCATCTGCCCGGCGCGCCGATGCTGCTGGCTGCTGGGCTGATGATCGCGGCGTTTGTGGTGGCGTTCCGGGTGGCGAAAACGAACGGGTAAACACGTTTTAGGTTTTAGGTTTTAGGTTTTAGGTTCGAGCGGTTGGGTGTTGCCCGGCTTGCGGTCAATCCTTAAAACCTAAAACCTAAAACCTAAAACCTAAAACGTCGCTTCCAATTCGCTATGCTCCCCAGGTTCCCCACCAGTGCCGGAGAATCCAGCATGCCGTCCTTCGATATCGTCTCCCAGATCGACCAGCACGAACTGACTAATGCCATCGACCAGGCCAATCGCGAGCTTGGCAACCGCTTCGATTTTCGCGGCAGCGACGCGCGCTTCGAACGGGCCGAAGCGGTGATCACCGCGTTTGCGCCGAGCGAGTTCCAGTTGGGCCAGATGCAGGACATCCTGCGCGCGCGCCTGATCGCCAGGGGCATCGACGCGCGCTGCCTGGAGATCGCCGAACCGGAAGTCAACCTGGCGGGCGCGCGCCAGAAGATCACCGTGCGCCAGGGCATCGAGCAGGCACTGGCCAAGAAAATCATCGCGCGGATCAAGGACAGCAAGTCCAAGGTGGAGGCGCAGATCAACGGCGACAAACTGCGCATCAGCGGCAAGAAGCGCGACGATCTGCAGGGCGTGATGAGCTTGATCCGTCAAGGCGAGTTCGAGATGCCGCTGCAGTTTGAAAATCAGCGGGATTAGGGGCTAGGGACTAGGGGCTAGAAGCATAGGTTGTGCTGAGCGTAGCGCAGCGAAGCGAAGCGCAACATCACCGCACACCACGCATAGGTTGTGCTGAGCGCCACAAAGCGCAACTACGGCCGGGCGATACCAACCGAGGTAGCGCCATGGCCGGATTTCTGCTGCAATTGCCGCGATTGCGGGGTTGGCGCCATCGGCGCGGTTCGGGGTGTGGGTGCCGATGCGAGTCGGCGGTTTTTTGGGAAGATCCCTGGATGGCGCGATGCCGTGCCCGGTCGACCGGTGCCGGCCCCAGCAACAAGATGCCGCGCCCGCATAAGCTGGGGCGTGGTCTCGACCGGCCGCACCCGGTTGGCCAAACTTCCAAGCGATGTCCCAAAAATAATGGAGCCCCCGATGAAGAACTCACAATTGCCCCAGCGTCTGCTTGTCGTAGCGATCAGTTGTGCCCTGCCCCTGTCGGTGCTGCACGCGCAGGACCAGAAGGAAGACGCCGGGGATGGCGTTGGCGTGCGCTTGGAGACGGTGACAGTGACCGCCGAGCGCAAGGAAGAGGATCTGCAGAAGGTGCCGATCTCGATCACCACGGTCGATGTCGAAAAACTCAACGTGATCAGTTCCGGTGGCGATGACATCCGGGTGCTGTCCGGCCGCCTGCCGAGCCTGCAGATTGAGTCATCGTTCGGGCGCGCCTTCCCGCGCTTCTACATCCGTGGCATCGGCAATACCGATTTTGATCTCAACGCTTCGCAGCCGGTGTCGCTGATCTATGACGACGTGGTCCAGGAAAACCCGATCCTCAAGGGTTTCCCGATGTTCGATCTCGACCAGTTGGAAATGCTGCGCGGCCCGCAGGGCACCCTGTTCGGCCGAAATACCCCGGCCGGTGTGCTCAAGTTCAACAGCCGGCGCCCGAGCCAGGACAGCGACGGCTATGCGCGCGTCGATTACGGCCGCTTCAATACCCTGAATGTCGAAGGCGCGGTCGGTGGCGGGCTGAGCGAGGATTGGTCGGCGCGGGTTGCGGCCCTGTACCAGCGCCGTGACGACTACGTCGACAACACCTTCAATGGCCCCGGCGACGACCTCGAAGGCTACGAGGAGTTTGCCGCCCGTGCCCAGTTTCTGTACGCACCAAGCGAGGATTTCGAAGCCCTGTTCAATGTCCACCTGCGCTCGCTGGACGGCACCGCGCGGCTGTTTCGGGCCAATATCATCGAGCCCGGCAGCAATGAATTCGTGCCCGGCTTCCGCCGCGACCGGGTGAGTATCGATGGCGACAATTTTCAGGATCTGGACGCGTTCGGCGCCAGCGCCCGCCTGCGCTGGGACTTCGAAGGCGTGAGTCTGCACTCGATCACCGGCTACGAGACCGTGGAAATCCTGTCGCGCGGCGATATCGATGGCGGCTTCGGCGCGGTGTTCGCGCCGCCGTCCGGACCCGGTTTCATTCCGTTCACCGCCGAATCCGCCGACGGCCTGCCATCGCACGATCAGATCAGCCAGGAATTGCGCCTGGAATCGACCACCGACGCCGCCCTGCAATGGCAGTTCGGTCTGTACTACTTCTTCGAAGACATCACCATCGACAGCTTCAACTTCGACACCCTGGCGCCGGGCCGGCCACAGAACGGATTTGCCCGCCAGGATCAGGAGAACAATGCCTACGCCGCGTTCGGATCGCTGGAGTATCAGGCCAGCGACCGGCTGACCCTGCGCGGCGGTCTGCGTTTCACCCGCGACGAGAAGGATTTCGTCGCCGAGCGCTTTGAGTCGCCGCTGGCGTTTCTCGGGGTCGGCCCGATCGGCCCGCTCAGTGCCAGTCCCAGCGATTCCGATCTGAGCTGGGATGCCAGCGCGATGTACCAGATGACCGACAACCTCAACGGCTTCGTGCGCGTCGCCCGCGGCTTCCGCGCGCCCAGCGTCCAGGGTCGCCTGCTGTTCGGCGATGTGGTCAGCGTGGCCGACTCGGAATCGGTGATTTCTTACGAGGCCGGAATCAAGACCGAGCTGTGGGACCAGCGTGCGCGAATCGGCTTCACCGTGTTCAAGTACACGATCAATGACCAGCAATTGACCGCGGTCGGCGGCCAGACCAATTTCAATACCCTGGTCAATGCCGACAAGACCGTCGGTTCCGGCTTCGAACTGGATGCCGACGCCTATCTGACCGATCGCTTGCTGGTCACTGCGGGCTTAAGCTACAACGACACCGAGATCGACGACCCGAACCTGTTCATCCAGCCCTGCGGCGGCGGCTGCACGGTGCTCGATGCGCCCGGCCCGATCGCCGGTACGGTCTCGATCGACGGCAACCGTCTGCCGCAGGCGCCGCTGGTAGTGGCCAATGCCACCGCCCGTTACGGCATCCCGGTCGGCAATGGCGAGGTCTTCGTTTACACCGATTGGGCCTACCGCAGCAAGGTCAATTTCTTCCTGTACGACTCGGTGGAGTTCAATGGCGATGGTCTGCTCGAAGGCGGCGTCCGGGTTGGCTACAACTGGCGGGCCGGCAGCCGCGAACTGGCCCTGTACGGACGCAATATCACCAACCAGCGCGAGCTGGTCGGCGGTATCGACTTCAACAACCTGACCGGCTTCATCAACGAACCGCGTATCTTCGGCGTCGAGTTCAGCGCGCGCTTCTGAGGGCGGGAGTCGGGAGTCGGGAAGCGGGAAGCGGGAGGCGTAGGTCGGCTCAAGGCCCGCAGGGCCGGAGCCGACAATTGTGGAGCGGCAAAGGAGCAGACGCTCGGATTCGTTGTAGCGCTGGCGCGCTGCGTGCGGTGCGAGCGGCAGGCGCAAACTTCGCCGGTGTTCCGACAATTTCCGCAGGGGCGACAGGGGCGACCCAGTGGGTCGCCCCTACCATACCCGTCTCTCGATCAAGCACACTGCTCCAGCGCACTGGCGGCGGCGAGCCAGATCTCTTCGGCGTGCACCAGTTCGTTCTGCAGGGTCGCCTGTTCGCCGAGCAGGCGTTGCAGCGGATCCTTGCCGCTATCGCAGTAAAGTTGTTCGTCCTGCAGTAATTTTTCGATGGCAGCGAGCCGTTCGTGCAGGGCATCGACCCGGGTCTCGGCCTGTCGCAGGGCCTGTTTCAACGGCCGCTCGCGCTCGCGCTGCTGGCGGTCCGGGGCACGTTCGACCGGCTTGGCGGCCACCACCGCCGCCTTGGCCGGCGCGGCATCAAGGGCGCGCGTGTAATCGCGCTCGCGGCTGCTGAGCCAGCGCGCGTAGTCGTCCAGGTCGCCATCGAATTCGGCCATGTGGCCATCGCTGACCCGCCACAACACGTCGCACACGCTGGCGACCAGGTGGCGGTCATGCGAGACCAGCACCAGGGCGCCGACGAAACTCTGCAAGGCCAGCGCCAGCGCCTGACGCATGTCCAGATCGAGGTGGTTGGTGGGTTCGTCGAGCAGCAGCAGGTTGGGGCGCTGGTGGACGATCATGGCCAGCGCCAGTCGCGCCTTTTCGCCGCCCGAGAACGGGCCGACCGGCTCGAATACCCGTTCATTGCTGAAGTGGAAGCCGCCGAGAATCTTGCGCAGCTCGCCCTCGCCCTTGTTCGGCTCCAGTTTGCGGAAGTGATCGAGCGGCGAGGCGGCCGGGTCGAGCTGTTCCAACTGGTGCTGGGCGAAGTAGCCGACGCGCAGATCCGGGTGGCGGGTCTCGGTGCCGGATTGGGCGCGAAGGGTGCCGGCGAGCAGCTTGATCAGGGTCGACTTGCCGGCGCCATTCGGCCCGACCAGGCCGATCCGGTCGCCGGGCGCGATATTGGCGCCGAGGCCGGTCAGCACTGGCTTCCCGGCATAGCCGACCGCGCCATCGGAGAGACGGATCAGCGGCGCCGGCAATTTGTCCGGAGCGGCGAATTCGAAGCTGAACTCGGGATCGGCAGCGGCCACGCTCACGCGCTCGATACGTTCGATCATCTTGACCCGCGATTGCGCCATGCGCGCCTTGGCGGCCGAGGCGCGGAAACGATCGACAAAGGTCTGCAAGTGGGCGATCTGGCGGTCCTGTTGTTCACGCACCGCCGACTGCTGCGCCATGCGTTCCGCGCGCAAACGCTCGAAGGCCGAGTAGTTTCCGGTGTACAGGCTGCCGCCGCCCTGGGCGATATGCAGGGTGTGGGTACACACCGCGTCGAGAAAATCGCGATCATGGGAAATGACGATCAGCGTGCCGGGGTAGGCGAGCAGCCATTCCTGCAGCCAGAACACCGCGTCCAGGTCCAGGTGGTTGGTCGGTTCGTCGAGCAACAACAGGTCGCTGCGGCACATCAGTGCCTGGGCCAGATCCAGGCGCATGCGCCAGCCGCCGGAGAACTCGTGGACCGGTTTCTGCTGTTCTTCGGCGGCGAAGCCGAGACCGTGCAGCAGGCGCCCGGCGCGGGCCGCTGCGGCGTAGCCGTCGATCGCGTGCAGGCGTTCGTGCAGATCGCACATCGCCTGGGCGTCGTGGCTCTCTTCAGCGATCGTGAGCGCCGCTTCGATCGTGCGCAGTTCGCGGTCGCCATCGAGCACATGGTCGATGGCCGGTTTTCGGCTGACCGCGCTTTCCTGCGCCACCGTGGCGATCCTGAGCGCGCGCGGCAGCGCACATTCGCCATGGTCCGCGCCGATCTCGCCGAGGATCAGTGAGAACAGGCTGGATTTGCCACAGCCATTACGCCCGACCAGGCCGACCCGTTGTCCGGCAAAAATGGTCAGCGACAGATTTTCGATCAGCGCGCGCGGGCCGCGGCGCAAGGTGAGTTGATTGAAGGACAGCATCACACATTGTAACCCGTCGCCGGGCAACACTTGCCAGAACTTGGGTGACAAGCTGCAATGCGCCATCCGACCGGTGACTGCACCATGGAATTCGACGCTGCGACGGCCGCCCTGCTGGCGGTGGCGGGCCTGCTGATGCTCGGCCTGCTGATGCAACTGGTCGGCCATCATGGCGACCGCCCGAGCCGGCTGGGGTTTCAGCTGTGGAACTTGGCGCTGCTGCTGCAGGGTTCGGGGTTGGGATTGCTGGCGCTGCGCGACAAGCTGCCGGAAGCGCTGGCGGTGATTCTTGGCAATGGGCTGCTGGCCGCCGGCCTGACCGTGCTGGTGGCGGCGGTGCTGGCGATCGGCGAGCTGCGTTTCTGGCGCTGGCTGGTGCTGATCCCGTTGGCCCACACCGTGGCCATGGCCTGGTTCGTGCTGGCCGAAAACAACCTGCACCTGCGCATCATCATCGCATCGGTGGGAATGGCGCTGCTGCTGGCGATCACCGCGCTGGCAGTGCTGCTGGCGCCCGGATTGCGCGGCCTGCGCAGTGCCAGGGTGCTGGTGGCGGTGCTGGGATTCGGGGTGCTGACCCTGTCCGGACGGGCGCTGTACGCGGCCTTCACCGATTTTCCGATGCGCAGCTATTTCGACACCACGCCGTTCGAGGTGCTGGTGCACGCCTTCATCAATTTTGCGCCGTTGCAAATGACCCTGTGCTTTCTGTTGATCTTGCGCGATCGCAGCCAGCAGCAACTGGAGAAGGTCGCCGCCCTGGACCCCTTGCTCGGCATTGCCAACCGCCGCAACTTCGCCCAGCGCGCGCTCGCGCTGATGGCGCAGAACCAGCGCCAGCGGAGCGCGGTGGCGCTGGTGTTGATCGACATCGATCATTTCAAGACGGTCAACGACCGCGGCGGACACCAGGTCGGCGACGAGGCACTGAAGGCGGTAGTGACCGCCCTGCAGGCGCATTTGCGCCCGGCCGATGTGCTCGGCCGTCATGGCGGTGAGGAATTCGTCGTGCTGCTCGACCGCACCGACCAGGACGGTGCCGTGCTGGTGGCGGAACGTCTGCGTCTGGCGGTGGCAGCGATCCAATTCGAACACCGCGGCGAGCCCCTGCCGCTGAGGATCAGCCTGGGCATTGCGGTGGCTGACGCAACGGAACAACACTCGCTTGGCGAAGCCGACCTGCAGCAATTGATAAGGCGCGCCGACGCGGCGCTGTATGCCGCCAAGCACAGCGGGCGCGATCGCTGGCGGCTGGGTTGACCAGAGGACGGATGCCAGAGGACTGGGGATAGACGCTATCGGCGGTGAGGGCTTTGGTGGGAGCGACGGCACGTCGCGACTGCTACTTCAAAGGGGCAATTGTGGGAGCGACGGAACGTCGCGACTAAGGAACCTGGCGGCAGTCGCGACGTGCCCGTCGCTCCCACAAAAAAACCCTCGGCCGGGGCTGGCCGATTGATGGCGGTGGCCGCTGACCGGGGCGAGACGGACGGGCACCGGGCGTCGTGCCGAGCATTTGCTCTAAGCCGGCTACCTAGTGTCCGAAGGAATCGGCCTCTTCGTTCCGACGAGTGAGGACTGCCCGCGGGCTCGCCCTGGTTTTGGGTTCGCGTTACCGGCGCCGCCGTCGTTGCCCGATCCGGGAGCGTGGCCGGCCGCCATCGACGGAGACAGTCGCATGTCCAGCTTTGATTTCGTAATCATCGGCGCCGGTTCGGCCGGCTGTGTTCTGGCCAACCGGCTATCGGCCAACCCGAATCATCGGGTACTGCTGCTGGAAGCCGGGCCGCGCGACTGGCATCCGTTCATCCATATGCCGGCCGGCATTGCCAAGCTGGTGTCGAGGAAGGGCGTCAACTGGGACTACAACACCGAACCCGAGCCAGCGCTCGATGGACGCCGGCTGTGGTGGCCGCGTGGCAAGGTGCTGGGCGGTTCCAGTTCGATCAATGCCATGTGTTACATCCGCGGCCACCGTCGCGATTACGACGACTGGGCAGCGCTCGGCAATGCCGGCTGGGACTGGCCATCGGTGCTGCCCTACTTCAAGCGCGGCGAGAACAACGAACGCGGTGGCGATGCCTGGCACGGCGTCGGCGGGCCGTTCAATGTCGCCGATCCGGTACACACCAATCCCTTGTCGCACACCTTTGTGGCGGCCGCCGCGGAAATCGGCCAGCAGCGCAATGCCGATTTCAATGGCGAGCAACTGGAGGGATTCGGCTTCTACCAGGTCACCCAGAAGCGCGGAAGGCGCTGGAGCACCGCCGCCGGTTATCTCAACGCTGCCCGCGAACGCCCCAATCTGACCGTGCGTACCGGTGCCCTGGTCGAACGCATCGAGCTGTCGGCGGGGCGCGCGGTCGCGGTGCATTATCGCCGCCGTGGCAAGCGGCTGCGGGCCGAGGTCGGGCGCGAAGTGCTGCTGTCCGGTGGCGCGATCAACTCGCCACAGCTGCTCATGCTATCCGGCATCGGGCCAGCCGCCGAGCTGGCTCGACACGGCATCGATGCGGTCCTGGATGTGCCGGGGGTCGGGCGAAATCTGCACGACCATCTGGATGCCAGCATCGTCTATCGCTGCACCCAGAAGATCACCTACGACAAGACCAGCGAGTTGTTGGCTGGGCTGCGCTATTTCCTGACGCACACCGGCCCCGGCACCTCGAACATCGCCGAGGCCGGCGGCTTTGCGCGTACCGCCCTGGCACCGGATGAGCGGCCGGACGTGCAGTTCCATTTTCTGCCGGCGATTCTGGACGACCATGGCCGCAACCGGATCGACGACTATGGCATGACCCTGCACGCCTGCCATTTGCAACCCAGGAGCCGCGGCCATCTGGAACTGGCCTCGGCCGATCCTGCCGCCAAGCCGCGCCTGTTCGGCAATTATCTGAGCGACCCCGATGGTTTCGACCGGCGCACCCTGATCGAAGCGGTGCGGCTGGGCCGGCGGCTGTTGCGGGCCAAGGCCTTCGACGCCTTTCGCGGCGCCGAACTGATTCCCGGCGATGGCGACGATTCCGAGGCCGCGATCGATGCCTTTTTGCGCCGGCGCGGCGAGACCGTCTATCACCCGGTCGGCAGTTGCCGCATGGGCACTGGCAACGATGCGGTAGTCGACGCCGAACTGCGCGTACACGGGGTGGAAGCGCTGCGCGTGGTCGATGCCTCGATCATGCCCAAGATCGTCTCCGGCAACACCAATGCGCCGGTGGTGATGATCGCCGAGAAAGCCAGCGCGATGATTCTGGCGGGGGAGGGGCTAGGGACTAGGGGCTAGCAACATAGGTTGTGCTGAGCGCAGCGAAGCGCAACGCAACCAGGTGCATAGGTTGTGCTGAGCACAGCGGTATTTAACGGCGGAGCCGGTCAGAGCAACAGCGCGGAGTGCGGAACCGGGTGATTTGTTGCGCTTCGCTGCGCTCAGCACAACCTATGCGCCGCCCCGCTCTCAGCCTCTAGCCCCTAGCCCCTAGCCTCTAGCCCCTAGCCCCTAGCCTCTAGCCCCTAGCCATCACCTTGCCGCCATCGCCAGCAGCGGCGGCAGCGGGCAATGCAGCAGGGCACAGACCACGCGCAGCAGTTCGGCTTCGGCCACTGCCAGGCGGCCGTCGCTGGCGATCGCGATCACCATCGCCTCGATCAGCAGTTCCTTGCCGGTGCCGTCCAACTGGTTCAATGTCGACAGCGCCTGATCGAGCGCGCTGCGCCAGTCGCCCGGTCGCCGATAGGGCTGCTCGCTATGGCCAAGCGCGTGCATGCCGGCGATGTAGGCACGTTCGGCCGACCGCGCGTCGTCGTGGCCAAAATCCGCCAGCACCGCGAACAGCGCGGCGGTTTCGCCCTGGCACTGGAACAGCTTGCGCCGGCCCAGCACCCGCGCATGCGCGGGGTCGAGCAGGTCGGTGGTCTGGCTGCCGAGCAGACGGGCCAGGCAATATTCGAACAGCTGGATTTCGCCGTCCGCGTGGATCAACGCCTCGATCAGCGCCTTGAAGCGGACCAAGTCGGAATGCGGATAGCGGCGCAGCGCGGGGAACGCCATCGCCGCCAGCGGCAGGCGCTGCATCGGGTGCAGCCCGGTCAGTTCGGCGCGCCAGTGATTGCATTGGCTGGCGATCGGACTGCCGAGCGCGTGGGCGACCAGTTCGACCTGGCGTCCGGCGATCGCAGCATCGGCATCGACCAGCAAGGCGAGCAGCAGCGGTAGGGCCGCGGCATGATCGTGTGCAGCATGGCGTAGTGCATCCGGCAGTTGCCGGCGGAGTGAACCGGCGGCCTGGTACTCGCTGGATTCGGGTCGGCCGACCTTGGCACTGACGGCGGCCGGGGCCAGCGCCAGTTCTGCGTTCGCTGCCGGAAGAATGGCGGCGCCGGTCAAGGACAGCGGCGAGCTGGCCGCGGCCAGCAGCGAAGGCAGCGTCTGGTCCAGCGCCAGGACATCGACCGGCTGCGACCAGCGCTTGCCGATCTCGGCAAATTCGCTGGAATTGAAACTCGGTTCGAGTCGGCGGATGCGCTTGAGCAGTGGCGGGTGGGTGGCGAACAGGGCGGAATAGCCGAGGCCGTCGCCGAACAACATATGGCTGACCTCTTCGGCCTGCGCCGCCTGCAGGCGCGAGCCGGCACTCAGGCCACCGATTTTCTTGAGCGCGCCGGCGATGCCACTGGTCTGGCGGGTGAACTGCACCGCCGAAGCATCCGCGAGGTATTCGCGCTGGCGAGAGATCGCGGTCTTGATCAGACGCCCGAAGAACTCGCCGCTGTAGCCGACCACCAGCAGCACCAGCCCGAGCAGCAGGATCGGCAACCCGTCCTTGCTGTTGCGGCTGCCGGACATGCTGCGCAAAAGCAGGCGACCGAGCATGCCCAGTGCCAGAATGCCGAACAGCAGTCCGATCAGGCGGATGTTGAGACGCATATCGCCATTGTGTACGTGGCTGAACTCGTGGGCGATCACGCCCTGCAGTTCGTCCCGGGTGAGTTTTTCCAGGGCACCGCGGGTGACCGTGATGGCGGCGTCGGCGGTACTGTAGCCAGCGGCGAAGGCGTTGATGCCGAGCTCTTGTTCCAGTACATAGATTTCCGGCACCGGTACCCCGGAAGCGATGGCGATCTCCTCGATGACATTGCGTAGCCGACGGTGGTGTGGGTTGCCGCTGTCGTGGGCGAGCAGGGTGGCGCCCAGCTCACGCGCCACCGCGCCTCCGCCGCTACGCAGCTTGACCGTCTTGATCAATGAGGCAATCCCGATCAGTGCGGCGCCGCCGAAGCTGACCAGCAGCAAGGCGCCGCTGTGTCTGGCCAGCAACTGATCGAGTGTGACCGGGCCGCGGGTGCTCAGGCCAAGGCCGAGCAGGAGTGCTGCATCCAGCGCCAGCACCACGCCGATTATGCCCAACGCAAATAGCCAGACCAGACGCCGCGACTGCCTGCGCGCCTGATGTTGGTGCTCAAAGAAATTCATGGCAGCGGCAAAACCGAAGCGGCCGGACGGCCATGGCCCGCCGCGGCCAGCGCCGGTCGCCGGTTGGAGGAACGGATCACCGGCGCTCAGCCAAACTTGACCTGCGGAACGGCGCGCTTGGCTTCGTCTTCGATCTTGAGCAGGCTCGCTTCGCTGAAGTTGAAGGCGCCGGCAATGATCGAGTTGGGGAAGGTCTCGCGGCTGATGTTGTATTGCATCACCGAATCGTTATAGGCCTGGCGGGCAAACGCCACCTTGTTTTCGGTCGAGGTCAGTTCTTCGGACAACTGCATCATGTTTTGGTTGGCTTTCAGGTCCGGGTAGGATTCGGACAGGGCGAACAGCCGGCCGAGCGCGCCGGTCAATTGGCCTTCGGCGGTGGCCAGCGACTGCATGGCGTTGGCGTCGCCGGGCTGCGACTGCGCCGACTTCAGCCCGCTGACCGCCTGATTGCGGGCCTTGATCACCGCTTCCAGGGTATCGCGTTCGTGCGCCATATAGCCCTTGGCGGTCTCGACCAGATTCGGGATCAGGTCGTAACGGCGGGTCAGTTGCACGTCGATCTGGGCGAACGCGTTCTGGTAACCGCGGCGGCCGCGCACCAGTCCGTTGTAGATGCCGATAGCCGCGAACACCAAACCCAAAGCGAGACCCAGCACAATGATTCCGAACAACATCGCAGTTCTCCCGGGAAGTAGCAGCCGTGACATGATATTTCCACCCCTGCGGCTGCGGCAGGGACTAGAATCGGCTTCGATGATATCCCCTAAACCCACCTTCGGGACCTCTGGCCCGCGTCGCCACGGCATCGGCCTGGTCGCGCTTGGTGTGACCCTGCTCGGCATCGTGGTGGCGTCGCCGGCCACAGCCGATCCGGGGATCGGCCCACGCCCGGTATTGCCGGCAGCAGCGCCGGCTGCGACCAAGCAGGTGGCGAGTCTTGCCGCCGGCCGACCAGCCATGCAGGTCGAACGACTGGCCCAGACCATGGATCAATGGTCTCGACAGGTGCTGGCCAGTGGCCAGACGCCGGGGCTGGCCTGGGTGATGGTGGCCGATGGACGGGTGGTGGCTAGCAAGGGATACGGTGTCACCGACGTCGACAGCCGTTCGGCGGTGGGCGCGGACACGGTATTCCGGCTGGCCTCACTGTCCAAGGGTTTTGCCTCGTCGCTCGCCGCGCTATTGGTTCGCGATGGGGTGTTGCATTGGAGCGACCGAGTGCAGGACCGGGTGCCGGCGCTGGTGCTTAAAGACGATGTCGGCGCCGGCCATCTGCGCCTCGATCAGTTGCTCAGCCATCGCGTTGGCCTGCCGCGCAATAGCTACGATCACCAGCTCGAAGCCGAGCAGCCCTATCCGCTGCTGGTCGAAAAGCTTGACCAGATCGCACCAGTGTGTCCGGTCGGCGACTGCTACGCCTATCAAAACGTGGCATTCAGCCTAATCGGCGATCTGGTGTTTGCAAGCACCGGTGATTTCTTCACTCACCAGGTCGAGAAGCGGCTGTTCCATCCGCTCGGCATGCAATCGGCGACCTATGGCCGCGATGCCCTGCTCGCCAGTCCCAGCCATGCGCTGCCGCATGTGCGTCGCGGCGGGCGCTGGGTGGTGGTGACGCCCAAGGAAACCTACTACCGGGTGCCGCCAGCGGCTGGGGTTAACGCAAGCAGCAACGATCTTGGGCAGTGGTTGCTGGCCCAGTTGGGTCATCGTCCGGACGTGCTACCGGTGAACCTGGTCAGCGAACTGCATACGCCGCTGGTCGCCACCCCCGGCGAAACCGTGGGTTCGTCGTGGCGGCGTAGCCGGGTGAAGTCGGCGAGCTACGCACTGGGGTTCCGGGTGTACGACTACGCCGGTCACCAACTGGTCTTTCACGCCGGTGCCGTGCAAGGCTACCGTGCCATGCTGGCGATCTTGCCGGAACAGGATTTCGCGATCGCCCTGATGTGGAACGGCGAGTCGGCGGTGCCGACAGGGCTCTTGCCGAATGTCCTCGATCGGCGCCTGGCGCTGGCCCCGCGCAACTGGCTGCAATTGCCGAAACCGGTGGCCCGTCGGAGGTAAGGGGCGACCCAGCGGGTCGCCCCTACGATTTTCGTGTGGCCGAACGTAGGGGCGACTTGTTGGGTCGCCCAAGCAGAATCATCCACCGTCCTGGCGAAATTCGATGCGGCGACTCACGGTGCTGGATACCGGTACGCCATTGCGCAAGGCCGGTTCGAATACCCACTGCTGGACCGCGCGGGTGGCTTCGCGGTCGAACAGACGCTGCGGTTCGGACTGGGTGACGGTGACCTGGCCGACTTTGCCGTCGGCGCCGACCGTGAAGCGCACTTCTACCCAGCCGCTCAGCCGCCGACGCAGAGCCAGCGCCGGAAATGCCGGTTGTACCTGGCGCACCAGCACCGCGTCCTTGGTCACCCCGGTGGGTGCCGTCTCCACCGGTTTCGGTGGCGTCGCCACGGCGGGCTGCGGCTCGACTGGGGTAGGCTGTGGTTCACGTGCTGGCCTAGGCGCCGGTGGCGGAGCCGCGGCCTGGGCTGCGGCGACTTGCTCTTCGCGTGCCGCCTGCGCCGTCGCCACTTCGCTGGCCAGTCGGCGTTCTTCTTCGCGCTGTTGCTGGATCTGCCCGGAAGACAGGCGCGACTTCAATTTGGATACCGTATACGAGCCAGGGCTGGACTGGTCGAGCAGCCCGATGATGCGATTGGCCTCTTCGAAATTGCGCGCGGCAATTTCCCGTTCCGCGACACTAACCCCAAGCGGAAACAGGTCGACCAGTGCCTGCGCCGAAGCCACGTTGGCTTCCTCCATGGCGCGCACCGCCAAGTAGTATTCGAAGGCATTGTCGCCAGCTGGTGCGACCAGCCGATCTTCGGTGTAGGCCTTCTTGGCGTCGGCCAACAGTTCCGGCACCGAGGCCGGTTTGACTTCCTGGCTGGCGCTCGGCGTTACCTCAGGCGAAGCGCCGGCTGCCGGCGTCGCCGAGCTGGCGGCAGGTTTGGCGGTTTCCTCCTTGCCGCAGGCGACCAAACCGGCAAGCACAAACAGCGCAAGCAGCCCGGTGCGGGCAGTTTGCCCGAGACTGCCGTCCCCGTTGCGGCGGTATCGTGAATAGAACATGTCAACTACCCCTATGCCTGAAACGATGGATTCCCGTTCTCAACGCAGCCAGCCATCCGGCGAGCCTGTCCGGATTATAGACATGATTCGGTATCGGGTTCACTCAACGGCCAATGCCGGCTCGGTCCGCGCCTGTCAGAGCGTCGCCCGGAAGTTGCACCCAGCGACCTGCGTAGCGAGCATTCACGATACGCCTGCGCCAGGCTGAGCGCGCAGCGTCGGCGCCCGCTGCGATGTTCTGTGCGGGTCGA
>JBFXKH010000076.1:0-17466 GCA_050173995.1 Lysobacterales bacterium
ATCGAACTCGGCGCCGCCAACGACATCCAGACCAACAGCTCGCGCTCGCTGCAAGGCCAATCGAAGTACGTGGTCAACCTGCAACTCGGCCACAAGACCGACGAGGGCCGCAGCGAGGCCACGTTGCTGTACAACGTCTCCGGTCGGCGCATTTCCGAGGTCGGCATCTTCGGCGCACCGGACATCTACGAACAGCCGTTCGATGCACTCGACTTCAACTGGCGCTACCGAATCAGTGACGGCTGGACCTTCAAGTTCAAACTGCGCAACCTGCTCGACTCGCGGGTCGAGTTCAAACAGGGCGCCGAAACCACCCGCGAATACCGCCCCGGCCGCAGCATCAGCCTGGGCATCGAATGGCGGCCAGGGGCCTGAGCGCGTGGCGACTCGACCGACCCGATGAAGCCAGCGGCAGCGTGCGCGGGCCGCTACCTGGCGGTCTAATTGGCGCCGCGACCCGGGCCTCTCAGCTTCAGGAAGTCGAGGCCGAATTGTGAAATGAATACCTGTATCAAACGATAGCCGACCACCGGAGGCAGGTCGTAGATGTACGGGTCATCGTCCTGGTCGATCAGCTCGTAGCGATCACCGTCGAGCTTGCGCACGGCAACACCCGATTCAACCAAGGCAACGATGACCCGCTCGCGGAGATGACTGCCATCGTCTGTTGGCGTTGGCAACTTCATCAGGCGGCGAGCGCCGCTGGCTGGTAGGCATAATCCAGCCGACCATAGGGAATCTTGCCGAGACGCGCGAATTCACCGTCTGGTTCATCGAGCTGGCAGAACACCACGCTGTGGATGCAAGAGCTGGCCTTGTTGTTCTCGTACTCTTCGACCACCGCCGGCGGCGCCCACTTCAACAGCCGGCTGACCGTCCGATATTTCTGCAAATGGGCGCGGATGGTCATCGCCAAGCCGCTTTCGAAGCGGCGCTGTACATCTTCCAGCGACTCACCCGAGGCCGCATAGTCGATTTCGATTCCCCGGGCAAACCAATGCGCATTGTCGCGAACCACCAAAACACGCAGTGCCGCGACCAGCACCTCGTGGCTTGCTTCATCGTTTGCGTGAACCACCTTTGCCACTTCGATCTCTCCAGCTTGCCGACTTCAGATTCAGAAGCTTCGACAGCGCAGTTGCGGCGCAACCAGCGCCGGGAACCTCAATCGCCGGCCCCGCCCGCGCCGACCATCCGAAAAACCTGATCAAGATTGCACAGCCATGGGCAGCCGATGTCAAGGAGAGAGGATTTTCGCTCCGACGGGTCCATGGCGTGGCACACGCACCATGACGCCGCGCCGATGGCGCGACGCGCGCCGGCATCCTGGCCGACGCGGCCGACTGTCGTGGCGGCGCTGGCACATCGGCCACACAGAACCAAACCGCCCACCGCGATCCGGCATAATGCCGCGATGCCGCGCACCCCGACCGCTTTTTCCTGCCGCTGGCGCCTGGCCCTGGCGGGGTGGCTGCTGCTGATCGCGGGCGCCGCGGACGCGGCACCGACGCCGACCCTGCTGCGCCGCGGCAATGGCCCGGAGCCCGCCACCCTGGATGCGCATCGCGCGCAGGACCTGGCCGCGCACAATATCCTGCGCGATCTGTACGAGGGCCTGGTCAGCGAGGATGCCGCCGGCCAGGTGATCGCCGGCATCGCCGAGCGTTGGGAAATCGACGATCAGGCGCGCCGCTATACCTTCCATCTGCGCCCCGGGCTGCGCTGGTCGAACGGTTCCGCGCTGACCGCCGACCAGGTGGTGGCCTCGTTCCGGCGCGCGCTGGATCCGGCCACCCAGGCACCGCTGGCGCCGATGCTGGCGGTGATCGCAGGCGCCGATGCGGTGCTCGCCGGGCGACGGCCGCCCGCGACCTTGGCGGTCGAGGCGCCGGATCCGCGTACCGTGGTGATCCGCCTGGATCGACCCGCGCCCTTGCTGAAACTGCTGCTGCTGCCGATCGCCTACCCGGTCTATCTGCCGGCTGTTTCCCAGCTGGGAACGGCGCATACCCGGCCCGGTCATCTGGTTGGCAATGGCGCCTATCGGCTTATCGACTGGCAGCCGCAGTCCAGTATCGAATTGACCCGCAATGCAGCGTTTCACGCCGCCGCCACGGTTGCCATCGAGCGGGTCAGCTTTCGCGTCACCGAAGATGCCGCCAGCGAAGCGCGGCGCTTCCAGGCCGGCGATCTGGACCTGACCGAGAGCGCGCCACCGGGGCGGCTCGACCGTCTGCGCCTGCGCTTCGGTTCGGCCCTCCATATCAGCCCTTATCTGGGCAGTTTCTTTCTCGGCCTGAACGTCGGTCGCGCCCCGCTGGCCGGAAAGCCGGGTTTGCGCGAGGCGCTCGCGCTGGCCATCGATCGGGAGATTCTCACCCGCTATATCACCGGCCTGGGCGAGACTCCGGCCTATGGTCTGGTGCCGCCAACGGTCGCGGGCTATGCGGCGCAGACGATGGCCGGCGCCAAGCTCAGCCAGGCCGAGCGCGTGAGGCGTGCCCGGGCGCTGGTTGCGGCCGCCGGCTACCGGGCCGATCATCCACTCAGCATCGAGATTCGCTACAACACCTCGACGGCGCACCGGCGGCTGGCGCTGGCGGTGGCGGCGATGTGGCGGGAGGCGCTGGGCGCACGCGTGACCCTGCGCAATGAAGAGTGGAAGTCTTTCGTCGCCACCCGCCGCGAGCGTCGCATCACCCAGGTGTTTCGCGGCGGCTGGATCGCCGACATCGACGACCCTTTGAGTTTCCTCGCCCTGTTCGATGGCGACCAGGCGCTGAACTGGAGCGGCTGGATCGATGCCGAATACCAGGACCTGCTGGAACACGCGCGGACCCGTGCCGATCCGGCCGAACGCCTGCGTATACTCGCTCGGGCCGAACGTCGGCTGCTCGACAGCCAGGTGATCGTGCCGCTGTATTTCTATACCTCCAAGCACCTGCTGGCGCCGAATCTGCGCGGCTTTGAGGCCAATCCGCTCGATCATCACGCCAGCCGCTGGCTGTATTTCGAAAGCGCTGGGGCGTCGTCGCAATGAACCAGACTTCCACCCTGCCCGCCGGCTTTGCCCGCGTGCTCGGCTGGCGCGGTTGGTCGCGGCTGTTGGAGGCGGCGTTGACCCTGATGCTGCTGGCGCTGCTGTGTTTCGCGCTGTTGCACGCCGCGCCGGGCGGGCCGTTCGACGGTGAGCGCGAATTCGATCCGGCGCTGCGCGCCCGCCTGATCGCCGAATACCGGCTCGACCAACCCTGGCTACAGCAGTTCCTGCACTATCTCGGCGGGGCACTGCGCGGCGATTTCGGCCATTCCTTCCAGTATCCGGATTATCGGGTCAGCGAGCTGCTGATGAGCGGCTTTGCGGTGACCGCGACCCTGGGCGGCATCGCCCTGTTACTCGCCAGCCTGCTCGGTGTCGCCGCCGGCAGCCTGGCTGCGTGGACGCCAGGCGGTGTCAGCGATCGCTGCATCGGCAGCGCCAGCTTGCTCGGGCTCGCCCTGCCCAAGTTTGTGCTCGCCCCGCTTTTGATCCTGGCGTTTGCGGTCGGCCTGGGCTGGCTGCCGGCCGGCGGCTTCGACTGGCAGCAGCGCGCCACCTGGGTCTTGCCGATCGTCACCCTGGCCCTGCCCAATCTGGCCGCGATCACCCGACTGAGCCGCGACAGCGTGCAGGGCATCCTGGCCAGCGCCTACCTGCGCGCCGCCCGTGCCCGTGGCATCGAAGGGCTGGCGCTGTATCGCCGGCATGTACTGCGGCCACTGGCGCTCGGCGTGCTCGGCTGGCTCGGCCCGGCGCTGATCGCGGTGCTGACCGGATCGACCGTAGTCGAACAGATCTTCGGCCTGCCCGGCGTCGGCCGTTACTTCGTGCAGGGCGCGCTCAACCGCGACTATTCGCTGGTGATGGGCGTGGCGCTGGCCGCCGGCGCGCTGATCGTGCTCACCAACCTGCTGATCGACGGCCTGCGCGCCTGGCTGGATCCACGGCTGCGCAGCGAGCACTGAATCGCAAAACGAATGTGGGAGCGAGTGTGGGAGCGACGGCACGTCGCGACTGTCGATCGCGGCGACAGTCGCGACGTGCCGTCGCTCCCACAAGTTTCTTGTCGCTCCCACAAGTTTCTGTCGTTCCCGCAACCATTCCGTCTCGGCCCGCCGCACCCTCGGTCGGCGCTGTGGCACCATGGGCCGATCATGCTCAGCCGCCCGCATCAGCTTATCGCCGCGATCGCCCTGCTGCTCGTAGGCGCAGGCGCGCTCGCCGATTCGCTGCCGCCCTCGGCCCAGCAGGAGTTGGCCTTGCTGCGGGCGCACAAGGCTCAGCGCGCGGCGGGCGCGATCGCGCTGGATTCGGCCCTGTGGTTGGCCGTGCGCGCCGCCGCCGATCCGCAAATCAGAGCCGCGCTACCGCGCTACCGCTTTTTGCGCCCCGACCCCAGCGGTCGGGTGCTGGTCGACATCGAACTGCACACCGAATCCGCCCGGGCCGAGCTCGACGCGGCGATCAAGGCGCTGCCCGACGCCGAACTGATCGCCGCGCTCGGCCGCTCGATCCGCGCCCGGCTACGGCTGGCCGATCTCAGCGCGCTGGCGACTCGGCCCGGGCTGCGGCGGATCGGCCGGGCGGTGCCGGCGCTCACCGCCGACGCCGATCCGGTCGCCGTGGTTCGCTCCGGGCCGCGGCCGGTCGCGCTCAACACCAGTCAGGGGCGGATCGCGCACCGGGTCGATGCGGTGCGCGACCAGCTCGGCTATACCGGGCTCGGCCAGAAGGTCTGCGTGCTGTCCGATAGCGTCGATCATCTGGGCACCGTGCAGGCCAGCGCCGATCTGCCGGCGGCGATCGAGCTGCTGCCCGGACAAAGCGGCCGCGGCAACGGCTTTGCCGGCGAGGGCACGGCGATGCTCGAGATCGTCCACGACCTGGCCCCGGACGCCGCGCTGGGCTTTGCCAGCGCGTTCAATGGCGTCGCCCAGTTCGCGCAAAACATCCGCGACCTGCGTTTCCAGAAAGGCTGCGATGTGCTGGTCGATGACGTGTTCTATTTCGACGAATCGCCGTTCCAGGACGGACCGATCGCGCAGGCGGTGGATGCGGTCAGCGCCGATGGTGCCCTGTACTTCGCCGCCGCCGGCAACGAAGGCAATCGCCAGAACGGCAGTGCCGGCGTCTTCCAGGGCGATTTCGTTGATGGCGGCGCGGTCGCCGCCCTGCCCGGCGCCACGGTGAACATGTTCAGCGTGCCCGAGCAGGGCAGCAGCCAGCAGTTGCGGGTGATCGCGCCGGGCTTTGCCAGCAGCCTGTTCTGGAGCGATGCGCTGGGCGCTTCCGGCAACGACTACGATCTGTTCGTACTGAGCCCGGATCTGGCCCATGTGCTGGACTCAAGCACCGACGTGCAGAATGGCGACGACGATCCCTTGGAGCTGACCGGGCCGAGCCAGCTCGACGATCGCATCGTGGTGGTCGCCAATGCCGGCGCCGCGCCGCGCTTCCTGCACGTCAATGCGATCCGCGGCCGATTCAATCTGGCGAGCGATGGCCAGATCAAGGGCCACCCGGCGGCGCTGGGGGCCATGGCACTGGCCGCGGTCGGGGTCAATAGCGCGGCCGGCGGCGTATTCGTCGGCGGCGCCAGCAATCCGGTCGAGCCGTTCAGTGCCGAAGGGCCGCGGCAGATTTTCTACCAAGCCGACGGCAGCCCGGCCAATCCCGGTAATCCCAGCCTGCTCAGCGACGGTGGCGTGGTGCGGAGCAAGCCCGATTTTGCCGCGGCCGACGGCGTGACGACCGCCACGCCTGGCTTTGCGCAATTCTTTGGCACTTCGGCCGCGGCGCCGCACGCCGCCGCGATCGCCGCGTTGTTGCGCCAGGCCGATCCCGGCCTGGACCGGGCGGCGCTGGCGGCGCTGTGGCAAGCGAGCGCACTGGATATTGAATCGCCCGGTGCGGATGCCCTGGCCGGGGCCGGCATCGTCATGGCCGATGCCGCGATGGCCGCGCTGCCGGCCGCGCCGATCGCGCATCTGCGCGTGGACGCGCAGAGCGTCTTGGTGATCGACGGCGATGCCGGCCCGGAACTGGAGCCCGGCGAGACATTCGAGCTTCGGATCACCCTGAGCAATGACGGCGCCGCGCCTGCCAGCGACATCAGCGCCGAGCTGCTCAGCACCGATCCCGGCGTCGAGCTGCTGCGCGCGACCAGCGACTATCCCGATCTTGCGGTGGCCGGAAGCGCTGCGGCCAGCGTACCGTTTCGCCTGCGTCTGGCGCCGAGCCTGGCCTGCGGTCGGCTACTGAACCTGCGTTTACGGGTCAGCGCCAACGGTTTGGCGGCGACCACCAGCCCGCTGGAGTTCGCCCTACCGGCGCTTCGCGTGGGCGCGCAGGCCGCGCCGATCGAAGCGGTCTACGCCGGGCCGGCGCTGGCCATTCCGGATCAGGACGCCACCGGCGTCAGCCTCCAGTTGGCGCTGCCCGCGGCGCAAATTGCCACGTTGGCGGTCGGCTTCGACGGCGCGGCCTGCAGCAGCGACCCGTTCGCGACCGGCAATGGCCTCGACCATACCTTCCTCGGCGATCTGGAGATCCGTCTGGTGGCGCCCGACAGCAGCGAATGGGCACTGCTCGATCGGCCGCTGGCCGGCTTCGGCGACAACCCCGGCAATCACCTGTGCCAAACCCGGCTGGAAGCCAACGCGGCGCTGTCGATCCAGGAGGCCGCGGCCAATCTTTCGCCGTTCAGCGGCAGCTTCCGCGCCGCCGACGATCTGGCCGAGTTAGCCGGAGGCGCGGCCGGCGGCAGCTGGACGCTGATCGTTCGCGACCGCGCGGCCGGCGACTTCGGCAGCATCAACGCCTGGCGATTGATCCTGACCCCGGCGCTGTGCGATGCGATCGTGCCCGAACTGCTGCACAGCGACGGTTTCGAATGAAACCGACATGATCGTAACCTAGGTGATGGTCGTCACCGGTCGCGCCGGTCAGGCGACCATCGGCAGCAGTGGCAGGACGAAAGGCGCGCCGAAGTCCTGCGGGTCGCGGCTATGCTGTGCGGGTTCGGATCGGAGAACCCACCATGCGTGCGCTGCCCTGGATTCTGGTCGTGTTGTTCCTGATCGTGGCGTTCACCACCAAGAGCGCCGGACTGATGGTGCTGGCCTGGCTGGTGGTGCTGACCGCCGGCCTGTTCGCCATGCTGCAACTGGTCGATGCGCGCATCAACAGCAAGGCCCGACACAGCGCCAGCCTGCTCGGCCCACAGGAACTGGCGGCGCTCAAGCTGCGCGCCGAACGCCAGCTCAAGGCCAAGGCGGCGGCCGCGCCGGACCAGGCAGGCGCAGTGAGCAGTGCGGCCGGCGAGACCGGAGCCGCCTGAACGCAGCGATCCGGGGCGTGGCATGGCAAACAGGTGTTGCGCTTGGCTGCGCTGCGCTACGCTCAGCACAACCTATGCACCGCTCCGCTCTTAGCCCCTAGTCCCTAACGTCGCTGTGCTCAGCACAAGCCATGCGCCGAACCGTGATGGCACCTCACCACTCGGCGAATACGCTGGCCGCGGCTTCGATGGTGGCGTCGATGATCGCGTCGTCGTGCGCCGCCGAGATAAAGCCCGCCTCGAACGCCGAGGGCGCGAAATAGAATCCACGTTCGAGCATGCCGTGGAAAAACCGATTGAATCGCTGGCGGTCGCAGGCGATCGCCTGGGCATAGGTGGTCACCGGCTGCTCGCTGAAAAACAGCCCGAACATGCCGCACACATGGTTGCTGTGGAAGGCGACGCCGGCAGTTCGGGCGGCCGCTTCCAGGCCCAGGCATAGCCGCCGGGTGCTGGCTTCCAGGCGTGGGTAGAAGCCGGCTTCGCCGAGTCGGCCGAGCGTCGCCAGACCGGCCGCCATGGCGACCGGATTGCCGCTCAGGGTGCCGGCCTGATAGATCGGCCCGGACGGCGCGATCTGCTGCATCAGCTCGCGGCGACCGCCATAGGCGCCGACCGGCATGCCGCCGCCGATGATCTTGCCGAAGGTGGAGAGGTCCGGTTCGATGCCATACAGACCCTGGGCGCCGGCCGGCGCGACGCGGAAGCCGGTCATCACCTCGTCGAAGATCAGCAGCGCGCCGTGGCGCGTACACAACTCGCGCAGATGGGCGAGAAAGCCGGGCTCAGGCAGAATCAGATTGGCATTGCCGATGATCGGTTCGACGATCAATCCGGCGATATCGGCGCCACGCTCGGCGAACAGGCGCTCGGCGGCGGCGAAATCGTTGTACGGCAGGGTCAGGGTCAAATCGGCCAGGGCCGCGGGCACGCCCGGCGAATCCGGCACACCCAGGGTCAGCATGCCGGAGCCGGCCTTGACCAGGAAGGCATCGTAATGGCCGTGGTAGCAGCCCTCGAACTTGACCAGGAAACGGCGGCCGGTGGCGCCACGGGCGAGTCGCACCGCGGACATCGTCGCCTCGGTGCCGGAATTGACCATGCGCAGCATCTCCAGCGCCGGCACCCGCTCGACCAGCAGCTCGGCGATGCGCACTTCGAGCGGATTCGGCACACCAAAACTGAGTCCGTCGCGGGCGGTGCGGACCACCGCCTCGATCACCGTCGGATCGGCGTGGCCGAGGATCATCGGACCCCAGGAGCCGACGTAATCGACGTAGCGCCGACCCTCGGCATCGATCAGATGGGCGCCCTCGGCCTTGACCGCAAAAAATGGTTCGCCGCCCACTGACTTGAAGGCACGCACCGGCGAATTGACGCCGCCCGGCAACAGCGCGCGGGCGCGGGTAAACAGTTCGTGATTGCTGGTCATGATGGGTCTCTCAGGGGGATGGAAACTGGCAGGCAATGGCGCGGGCGGCGGCCTCCGGATCGGGGCTGTCCCAAACCCAGGCGAGTACCGCCAGTGCCGTGGCACCGGCGGCGATCAGGCCAGCGGCACGGGTCGCGTCGATACCGCCGATCGCCACCCGCGGCCGGCCCAGCGCGGCGGTCTCGGCCAACACGGCCGGTTGCGCCTGGCGCGCCTGTGGTTTGGTGGCCGATGCAAAGAACGCACCGAACGCCACGTAATCGGCGCCTGCGGCGACCGCGCGCTCGGCACGTCCGACATCGTCGTAGCAGGATACGCCGATGATCGCGTTCGGCCCGAGCGCCGCGCGTGCCGTGGCGAGATCGGCATCGTGCGCGCCCAGATGCACACCGGCCGCGCCGACCCGGGCGGCCAGGGCCACATCGTCGTTGACGATCAGCGGCACCGAAAAATCCCGACAAAGTGCCAGCAGCGCACTGGCCTGGCGCTGGCGTCGCAGCTGATCGTCGGACTTGTCTCGGTACTGGATCAGCCGCGCGCCGCCGCGCAGTGCCGCCGCCACGCCGGCGAGCAGGCGCTGGTCGTCGGCGCATTCGCGGGTGAGCAGGTAGAGACCATGAATGGCAGCGCGGTCGAACACCGAAACGCCCTTGGTTGCTTCAGACAAGCCTGCAAGAATACGCGCTTACCTTGCCGACCAACAAATCTCATCAGGTGCTTATGAGCGATGCACAATCCACGGCGACCGCGCGCTTGCCGTACCGACAATTTGTCTGCGTGGTGTGCGGCTTCGTCTACGACGAAGCCCGCGGCCTACCCGAGGACGGCATTCCGCCCGGCACCCGCTTCGAAGATATCGACGATGATTGGGTATGCCCGGACTGCGGCGTCGGCAAAGCCGACTTCGAGCCGGCCTGAGCGCAGCATAGGCGATGCATAGGTTGTGCTGAGCGCAGCGAAGCGCAACAAAGGCAGAGGCTAGAGGCTAGAGGCTAGAGGCTAGAGGCTAAGAGCGGGGCGGCGCATAGGTTGCGCTCAGCACAACCTATGTTGTTGGCGGGGTGCGGCGATCAGTTCAGACGCTGCGGCGTGGCGCCGAGTTCGATCATCCAGTGGCGGATCTGTACGGCATCGTCGGCGTCGGCGCGACGCTCAAGATACTTGCGGAAATCGGCGATGGCGGCGGCGCTGTGACCGATGTGGGCGTACAGTTTGCCGCGGTCGCGCAGTTCGTCAGGGTCGCGCGGGTCGAGGATCAGCAGACGGTCGGTACAGCGCAGCGCCCGCTCGAAGTCGCTGCGCTCGATATACAACTGCTTGAGGTTGCGCAGCATGCGCATCAGGATCAGCCGGTTCGGCGCCGGCTCCAGCAGGCGTCCGAGCTGTTCGTCGCCGATGCGCTGGCCGGGCAGGTGCGGGCTGGCGCGCAGGCGCAGTTCGTCGGCGTCGAGCGAGCGACCCTTGTGGTACGGGTCGAGGATCAGCAGGCCGTCTTCGAGCGGGAAACGCAGCAGGAAATGGCCGGGGAACGATACTCCCTGCATCGGCAGGCCGAGCCGCCGCGCCATTTCGAGCTGCACCACGGCGAGCGAGATCGGGTTGCCGAGGCGCCGCGTCATCACTTCGTTCAGGTAGCTGTTGCGCGGGTCGTAGTAATTGTCGTCGTCGCCGGCGAAGCCCTGTTCGTCGAACACGAAGCGGTTCAACGCCTGTAAGGCCTGCAGCGTGTTCGGCTCGCCGATGCGGCCGCGCAGGTCGGCGCACCAGTCGTCGAGGGTACGGCCGAGCGCCTGGTTGTCGAGCCCTGGGTATTCGTCGCTGGCGATCAGCAGGGCCGCCGACCACAGCGGCAGGTCGGCGTCGCGGCAGGTTTTGAGCTGTTCCCAGCCGTGCGGGGCGTCTTCGAGGTGGGTCTGCGGATTGTTCATGGCTGCTTGATAAGGCCTCCACACCCGGCAATCAAGGGGTCAACGTACCGCGGGCAGATCGTCCGGCAGGTCCAGGCGGTCGCCGCGGACCAGCGCCAGCGCCGCGCCGACCCCGGCATTCAACTCCAGCACATAGCGTGCCATACCGGTGCTGGGATAGTTGGGACAGCGCGCGGCATCCAGCGAGCCGCAGCCGGGAACGCGGTACTGGCCGCTGACGAAGCCGCGCTCCGAATCGAAATAAAGGATGTCGAGCGGGATCCTGGTGTTGTACATCCAGAACTGGCGCGGCGCCGCATCCGGAAACACGAACAGCATGCCGTGATCGGCCGGCATCTGCTCGCGGAACATCAGCCCGCGCTGGCGGCTGGCCTCATCGGCCACCACCTCCACGCGGAACACCTGGCCCTTGAGCCCGACCCGGCTCAGGCCATCATTGACGCAGCCGGACAACAGGCCGGCCAGCAGCAACATCATCAGCAACCCTGAACGCATGCATCCTCCACCGGCGCGCTGGTGTCGAGTGTACGGCATGAAGTGGCGGTGCGGGCGCGCAGCGGGGCGTCCTGAGTCCACGCGACACGGCGGCCCGAAATGCTGTACATTTGTACAGTATGAAAAGCCCGCCCACCGATCGTCAGCAAGCCATCCTCGCGTTCATCGCGGCGCGCATCCGTGACGGCGCGGCGCCGACCCGCGGCGAGATTGCCGAACGCTTCGGTTTTGCCTCGCGCTCGGCCGCCGAGCAGCACCTGCGCGCGCTGGCGGCCAAGGGCCTGATCCGGCTGCAGGCCGGCTCGGCACGCGGCATCCGCTTGCCGGACAGCGGGCGCGGGCGCGCCGCCGAGGCGGCGAACGTGCTGCTGCCGCTGATCGGCCGGGTCGCAGCGGGCAGCCCGTTGCTGGCGGATGCGCATGTCGAACGCCAGGTCGCGGTCGCTGCCGATCTGTTCCGGCCGCGTGCCGATTACCTGTTGCGGGTGGTCGGCGAGAGCATGCGCGAGATCGGTATCGTCGATGGCGACTGGCTCGCGGTGCATCGCCAGGCCAGCGCCGAGCATGGCCAGATCGTGGTCGCCAGGATCGACGAGGAGGTCACCGTCAAGCGCTTGCACCAGCAGCGCGGCCGCATCCTGCTGCTGCCGGCCAACGCGGATTTTGCGCCGATCCCGGTCGATCCCAGCCGCGCCTTCGCGATCGAGGGTCTGGCCGTGGGCGTGCTGCGCACCCGCCTCGGCGCATGAGCCAGGCCGCCCCGCCATGTCCTCCCGCCCCGCCGCCATCGAGGCCCTGCTCGGCACCGCGACGCTGTGGCGCGGCCGCGCCGATCCGGGTGCCCGCCCGCCCGCGGTCGCCGCCAGCGGCTGGCCGACGCTGGATGCCCTGCTGCCCGGTGGCGGCTGGCCACTGGGCAACCTGATCGAGGTCGGCATCGCCCGCCCGGGCAGCGGCGAAACCGCTCTGTTCCTGCCCTTGCTGGCAGCAAGCACGGGCCGGATCGTGCTGGTCGACCCGCCGTTTCTGCCCTATGCACCGGGCCTGGCCCAAGCCGGTATCGGCCTGGCCCGGCTGTGGTGGATTCGTACCGGTAATGCCCGTGAACGCTTATGGGCGACCGAACAGACGCTGCGCTCCGGGGTCGCGGCGGCGGTGCTGTGCTGGCCCGAGCGGCTCGACCCCGGCCACGGCCGACGCCTGCAACTGGCGGCCGAGGCCGGCGCCGGACTCGGGCTGTGCTTCCGCCCCCGCCGGGAACTGGAACAGACCTCGCACGCGCCGCTGCGCCTCAGCCTATCGCCCGAGGCCGGGCACTGGCGGATCGATCTGCTCAAATGCCGTGGCCGCACCGGCGGCACGCGCCTGCATCTGGCGCGGGCCTGAGCCGCGGCCATGCTGTGGCTGGCGATCCATCTGCCGCGCCTGGCCCTGGACCTGGCCGAAGCCCTGGCGCCGGAGGCGTGCGGCGCCTTCGCCCTGGTCGAGGGGCCGCCGCAGCGTCGGCTGATCCATACCGCCAACACGGCGGCCAGCGAGGCCGGGGTCGCGCCCGGTCAATCCTTGAACGCGGCCCTGGCGGCCTGTTCGCAACTCAGGCTCGGCCCGCGCCAGCCGGCCGCCGAACAGGCCGCGCTCGAACACCTGGCCGCCTGCCTGTATGGCATCAGTGCCGAGGTCAGCCTGGCCGCGCCCGATGGCATCGTGCTCGAAGCCGCCGCCAGCCGGCGCCTGTTCGCCGGGGGCGCCGGGGTACTGGCGGCGGTGCGCGGCGTGCTCGCCGATCTCGGCCTGTCGGCGCGACTCGGGCTGGCGCCGACGCCGTCGGCGGCCGAGCTCGCGGCCCGACTCCGCGATGGCAGCCACGCGCTGTCGCATCGCGCCCTGCGGCAACTGGTCGATAGTGCGCCGCTGGCGCTCGCGCCCTTGTCCGCGCAGAGCCGCGAGCTGCTGGCGGCAAGCGGCCTGCGCCGGATCGGCGAGGTACTGAAACTGCCGCGCGACGCGCTCGCCCGCCGCATCGGCAGCGCCGACTTGCAGCGGCTCGATCAGTTGATCGGGGCCCACGCCGATCCGCGTGCCTTGTATCGACCGGCGGATCGCTTCCACCGCCGGCTGGAACTGCCGGCCACGGCCAGCACCAGCCAAGCCCTGCAGTTTCCGCTGCGCCGGCTGGTCCGCGATCTGGCGGTGTTGCTGCAGGCCGGCGATCTCGGCGTCCAGCAATTCGAGCTGGCGTTCGGCCATCAGAACTTGCCACCGACCCAACTGAGCGTGGCCATGCTCGCCGTGGCCCGCGACCCGGCGGCGCTGATCGAACTGGCCGAACAGGGCTTGGCCCGCCTGAGCCTGCCGCAGGAGGTGCTTACGCTCACCCTGCGCGCCGACACCCTGCTGCCGTTCGCGCCGGTGCAGACCGACCTGTTCCAGCACAGCGAGGGATCGGCCGACAGCGCAGCGCGCCTGCTCGAACGCCTGCGCGCCCGACTCGGCGATCAGGCGATCGTCGGTATCGGCTTACACCCCGAGCATCGCCCGGAACGCGCCAGTCGAACGCAACCGGCGCCACTGCCCGACGACGATCGCGTCGCCTACGCGATGCCGGCCGCGCGGCCGCCCACATCGAGTACAGCGCGGCCGAACTGGCTGCTGGCCAATCCGCAGCCGATCGCCGCGCAGCAACTGCAATTGCTGAGCGGACCGGAGCGGATCGAATCCGGCTGGTGGGACGGCGACGATTGCCGCCGCGACTATTTCGTCGCCCGCGATCCGGACGGTCGCTCGCTGTGGGTTTTCCATCACCCCGGCGAACCGGCGCACTGGTATCTGCATGGGGTGTTCGGATGAGCGCCATCGAACCGCCCGACTATGCCGAACTGCATGCACTCAGCCAGTTCAGTTTCCAGCACGCGGCCTCGGGCCCGCGCGAGCTGGTCGAACGCGCGGCGGCGCTCGGCTATCGCGCGCTGGCGCTGACCGACCAATGTTCGCTGGCCGGCGTGGTGCGTGCCCACGAGGCGGCGCGGCGCCTGCAATTTCACTTGATCGTCGGCAGCGAAATCGCCCTCAACGACGGCACCCGGCTGGTGCTGCTGACCAGCGATCACGACGCCTACACCGGTCTGTGCCAGCTCATCAGCACCGCCCGTCGCCGCTCGCGCAAAGGCGAATACCGCGCCGAATGGGCGGACCTGGCTGGGCTCGGCCCGGGCCTGCTGTGCCTGTGGGCCGGGCGGGCCGAAGCGGCACCGCCGCTCGTGATCGATACCGATCCGGCCGCCGCCTTCGGTTTCGACAGCGCGCTCGCTGCGCGCCTGCGGCAAACCTTCGGCGGCAATCTGTGGATCGCCGTCGAACTGCACCGCGATGGCCAGGATCGCCAGCGGCTGGCGGCATTGACCGCGTTGTCTGCACGTCTGGGCATCCGCGCCGTCGCCGCCGGCGACGTGCGCATGCACAGCCGCGGCCGCCGCGCCCTGCACGATGTGCAGACCGCGATCCGGCTCGGCTGTAGCGTGGCCGAGGCCGGCACCCGGCTCGTGGCCAATGGCGAGCATTGCCTGCGCAGCCGCGCCGATCTGGCCAGCCTGTATCCGCCGGAACTGCTCGCCGAAAGCGTCGCGATCGCCGATCGCTGCCGGTTCAGCCTGGCCGAACTGCGCTACCAGTATCCGCACGAAGTGGTGCCAGCCGGCGTCAGCGCCAGCGCCCACCTGCGCCAACTGACCCTGGCCGGCGCCGACCGCCGCTGGCCCGAAGGCATGCCGGCCACGGTCGCCAGCCAGATCGAGCACGAACTGGCGCTGATCGCCGAACTCGGCTACGAAAGCTATTTCCTGACCGTACACGACATCGTCTGCTTCGCCCGCGGCCGCGGCATCCTCTGCCAGGGACGCGGTTCGGCGGCGAACTCGGCGGTGTGTTTCGCGCTCGGCATCACCGAGGTCGACCCGGCCCGCGGCAACTTGCTGTTCGAGCGCTTCATCTCGCGCGAACGCAACGAACCGCCGGATATCGATATCGATTTCGAACACGAACGCCGTGAGGAAGTCATCCAATACGTCTACGCCAAGTACGGCCGCGAACGCGCGGCGCTGACCGCCACGGTGATCTGCTACCGGCCACGCTCGGCGCTGCGCGATGTCGGCCGCGCGCTCGGCTTCGCTAGCGACCAGATCGACGCCATGACCCGCGCGATCGGGCATTGGGACGGCGAGGGCGAGATCGCTGCGCGCCTGGCCGAACGCGGCTTCGACGCGCACAGCCCGCCGCTCCGGCGGCTGCTGGCCCGGGTCGCCGAACTGATCGATAGCCCGCGTCACCTGTCCCAGCATGTCGGCGGCTTCGTGATCTCCGAGCAGCCGCTGTCCACCTTGGTGCCGGTGGAAAACGCCGCCATGCCCGAGCGTACGGTGATCCAGTGGGACAAGGACGATCTCGACGCACTCGGCCTGCTCAAGGTCGACCTGCTCGCGCTCGGCATGCTGTCCTGCCTGCGCCGCTGCTTCGATCTGGTCGCCGAAGACAGCGGTCAGCGCCTGAGTCTGGCTGGCATCCCGGCCGAGGATGCCGATACTTATCGAATGATCCAGGCGGCCGATACGGTCGGCGTGTTCCAGATCGAATCGCGGGCGCAGATGGCCATGCTGCCGCGGCTCAAGCCGGCCACCTTCTATGACCTGGTGATCGAAGTAGCGATCGTCCGGCCCGGACCGATCCAGGGCAAGATGGTGCATCCCTATCTGCGCCGACGCGAGCAGAAAGAGCCGGTCGATTATCCCAATCCGGCGCTGCGCCAGGTATTCGAGCGCACCCTCGGCGTGCCGATCTTCCAGGAACAGGTGATGCGCCTGGCCATCGTCGCCGCCGGCTTTTCCCCCGGCGAAGCGGATCAGTTGCGCCGCGGCATGGCCGCCTGGAAACGCCACGGCGGGCTGGAACCATTTCGCCAGCGCATCGTCGAAGGCATGCGCGAGCGCGGCTACGACAGCGGCTTTGCCGAGCAGGTGTTCGAACAGATCAAGGGCTTCGGCAGCTATGGTTTTCCGGAATCGCATGCGGCCAGCTTCGCTTTACTCGCCTACGCCTCGGCCTGGCTCAAGTGCCACCAGCCGGCCGCGTTCGCCTGCGCCCTGCTCAATTCCCAGCCGATGGGTTTCTACAGCCCCGGCCAGATCATTCAGGACGCGCGTCGCCACGGCGTACAGGTATTGCCGCCGGACGTGCAGCACAGCGACTGGGACTCGCGTCTGGTCGTGATCGCCAGCGCCGCCAGCGTGCCGGCCGCGGCTGCGGCGATCCGCCTCGGTCTGCGCGAGATCCGCGGCCTGCGCCAGGCGGCCGCAGCGGGCATCGTCGCGGCGCGGGCCGATGGTGTTTTCGGCGATGCCCAGCAACTCGCGGAACGCGCCGGGCTCGATCGCTTCGATCTGGCGCGACTGGCCGAGGGCGGCGCGCTGGCGACACTCAGCGGCCACCGCCACCAGGCGCGCTGGCAGGTGCAGGGCGTGGAACGCGGACAGGGCCTGCTCGCCGGCACCGTGATCCGCGAAAGCGCAGTCGTCTTCGCGCCGCCGACCACGGCCGCCGATGTCATGCAGGATTACGCCGCGCTCGGCTACACCCTGGGCGCGCATCCGCTCGCCCTGCTGCGCCCGGCCCTGGCCGCGCGCGGCGCCGCATGCAGCCCGCGGGTACGCGCCGCTCGCCATGGCCAGCCAGTGCGTGCGGTCGGCCTGGTCAGCATGCGTCAGCGGCCGGCCACCGCGTCCGGCGTCACCTTCATCACCCTGGAAGACGAACACGGCTGGCTCAATGTCATCGTCTGGGCGGCAGTTTACGAACGCCAGCGCCGCATCGTCCGCGAGTCACGATTGCTGGCGGTCGATGGTGAATTGCAACAGGCCGAAGGCGTCACCCACCTGATCGCCCAGCGCCTGCACGACTGGAGCGCCCTGCTCGATGGCCTGGCAACCCGCTCGCGCGATTTTCGCTGACTGTGGGGAATGGGGTTCAGAGGACAGAGGGCAGAGGACAGAAAGAGCCGTCGCCCCGGCGAACGCCGGGGCCCAGCGGTGACCGTGACCACGACTTCGACTACTGGGCCCCGGCGTTCGCCCATAAGCGCTAACCTAATATTTGCTTCCTCAGCCTTGCCAGGCGATACTTGGCAAGAACTGGGGAGGTGCCGGTATGCGCGAAGATATGGAGCAGCAGGGATCGAACGAAGTTC
>JBFXKH010000077.1:0-17405 GCA_050173995.1 Lysobacterales bacterium
GAGCACGCCGGCCTCGGCGCAATTGGGCGCCTCGCCGGGGCCGGGCGCAGCCGGGAACAAGCAGCGGTAGCACGGCGCGACGCCGGGCTCGGTGTGCGGCGCGAAGACGCTGACCTGGCCTTCGAAGCGCTGCACCGCGCCGTACACCCAGGGCTTGCGGTGCTTGCGGCAGGCGGCATTGATTAGATAGCGGGTGGCGAAGTTATCCGCGCCATCGACGACCAGATCACTGTCGGCGACCAGCCGCTCGACATTGCCTTCGACCACCCGCTCGTCCACCGCCAGCACCTCGATTTCCGGATTGAGCGCCGCGATCGCGGCACGCGCCGAGGCGACCTTGGCGCGTCCGACATCGGCATCGCGGTGGATGATCTGGCGTTGCAGATTGCTGCGTTCGATGCGGTCGTCGTCGGCCACGCACAAATGTCCGACCCCGGCCGCGGCCAGGTACAGGGCGATCGGCGAGCCCAGACCGCCGGCCCCGACCAGCAGCACCCGCGATTGCAGCAGGCGGCGCTGCCCGGCCACGCCGACTTCGGGCAAACGCCAGTGCCGCGAATAGCGCTCGCCCAGCGCCGGATCGTCGGCGCCGGGAAATTGCATCGGCAAGCCGGCCGCCCGCCAGGCGTGCAGGCCTCCGGCGACCGAGACCGCGTCGGCAAACCCGGCCTCGCGGAAGGCCACCGCCGCGTGCAATGAACGCACGCCACTGGCACAGATCAGCAGCAGCGGCAACGCAGGCGAGAGCGAGCGGACGCTATCGGCGAAACCAGCCGACATCGGCAGGTGCCGGCTACCGCTCGGGAAGCCACCGATGCGCTCGTGATCCTCGCGGATATCGATCAATAGCGCGCCCTCGGCCTGCGCCCGATGCGCCGCCGCCACCGCAATTTCCAGACCATTCGGATCGATCACCTGGGCCACCTCCAACACCTGCCATCGCTGGAACTATAGCAATGCCCGGGTCGGCTCGCCGTGCCCGCCGCCGTGGGAGGGAACACCGACAGCAGCCACGCGACAGGCTGGCGCCGGGCCGACGCCATTCACTGGCCCGGGTCAAGGTCCTCGGGGTAGTTGATGTTGGCAAAGGCCTGCGGCTGATCGGAAAAATCCACGATCACGGCCGCTTCGGCCTGTTGGAAGCGCCACACTGCGCGCTCGCCTTCGGCCAAGGCGAGCGCGGCGCGCTCGGCCAGGGCGGTCCGATACAGGGCAAACAGCGGCTGCGCATGCTCGCCATCGTGGGCGACCACGACCGCCGCGTTCAAGCGCCGCTGCGCCGCGCACAGGCGCTGGCGCAAATCGTCTGGCAACGCGGGCGCATCGACCGGGACGGTCAACAGCCACGGATACCGGCAGGCGGCGAGCAAGGTCGCGATACCAACGAGCGGGCCGCTACCGGCCGACACCCGATCGGCGAGGACCGGCCAGCCCGCTTTGGCATAACGCTGGTGGTGGCGATTGGCGCTGATCAAAACGCCATTCACTTGCGGCGCGAGCCGGTCCAGCACCTGCTCGAACAGGGCGCGACCACGATGCACCAGCAGACCCTTGTCCTGCCCACCCATGCGCAGCCCCTGGCCGCCGGCCAGGATGCCGCCGCAGACCAAGTCCGCGCTCACGCCGACACCTGCCGGTCGGCTGGCCGCGCAACCAGGGTTTGGTAACGCCACCAACACAACCAACCGATCGCGAACAAGGCCGCGCTGCCCGCGGCCAGATGCAAGGCCGAAGCGCGCACCAGATTGGCGGCGACGCCGGCAATCAACGCGGTCATCAGCCCCCACACCATCGCCTGCACGCTGGAGGCACCGCCGCGGCGGTCCGGGTGGCGATCGAGCATGAGCAGATTGATCGGTGGAAATGCCAGCGCCACACCGAGCGCGTAAAGCAGGTTCGGGATCACCGCCCAAGGCACGCTCAGCGTGCGCTCGATCAGGTTGTACAACAGATTGATCGCGGTCGCCGCTGCCATCACCTGGTAGCCCAGGGTGGCGCAGGCCGCAGGCGGAATGCGGAAGGCCAGACGCGACGACAGGTACGAGCCGATCACCATGCCGACGATCATCGGCACGAAAAACCAGGCGTAGCCCAGACTGCCGAGCCCGAGAAACACCTCGATGTAGCGTGGCGCCGAACTGATATACAGAAACTGCCCACCGAAATTGCCGCCGGTGGCCGCGACCAGCAGCAGAAACGGCCGGTCCCTGATGATCCCGGCGTAACTCCGGGCCAGCGCCGCCGCACGCAGCGACTGCCGCGCTGCCGGCGGGTGCGTCTCCGGCAACAGCCGCCAGGACAGCCCCCCAAGCAGCAGCCCGTAGACCGCCAGAAACAGGAACACCGCCTGCCAGCCGAAGGCGAGAAACATCAGTCCACCGAGCACCGGCGCCAGGGCCGGACCAAGCCCGAAAAACATCGAAATCAGCGCCATCACCCGTTGCGCCTCCGGACCCTGGTAGCGATCGCGCACCAAGGCCCGCCCGACGATCATCCCGGCACCGGTTGAACAACCCTGGAGGAAGCGTGCAAACAGCAGCCATTCGATGCTGCTGGCCAGGGCGCAGCCGATCGAGGTCAGGATGAAACCGACGATGCCACCCAGGATCACCGGCCGCCGCCCGAGCGCATCCGACAGCGGCCCGTACAGCAGGGCCATCATCGCGTAGCCGAGCAGATACACCGAAATGGTCTGCTGCATCTGCCAGGGCGAGGCATGCAGTTCCCGCGCCAGCGTGTGGAAAGCCGGGAAAAACGCGTCCACGGCGAACGGCCCGAACATGGCCAGGCCAGACAGCAGCGCAGCCAGGGCCACCGGGTGCGAAACACCGCGGGAACCGGGCAATGGCTCGACAGCAGACATGCACCACCCAAAGCAAACGGGCAGCATAGCGGGAGACGGCGCTTGGATGTCTTTGGGGAAATCGGCGGCCCATGAGCCGGTGGCGCGCAGCGCGTGATTCGACCTGGATCACCTGCGTCGAAACGACGCTTCCCGCAGCAGTAGGCCCGGCCCATTACCGAGCCGATGGGTGGATAGCGATGCGAACCAGGCCTGGCCGTAAACGCAGGGGGCCTTGCAAATCTCGGCATCCCGCAGAACAGCCTAGCCTCGGCGCGAGGCCCAGGCGCCGACCTCAGTGCCAGGCCGCACGCAGCGCGGAGGCGGCATCGACCAGCAGCAGTTCCCGGCGCAGCGTGGAATCGAGCTGACCACAGACCCAGTTGATCCGGTCCCAGGCCGCGCTCAGCCGGTTGAAATCGGCGCCGGCCAGCAGCCCGCGCAGGCGCGCGATTTCGCTACGATCATCTCCGCTGCCAGCACGCAAGGCCGCGGTCAGCAGGCGGGCCAGCGAGCGCAACCGCAATGCCGCTTGCTCGTCGTTCCAACGGCCAAGCACCGGCGTCAAGGCCCGACCATCGGCCAGCGCAGCGACGTCCTCGATCAGATCGCGCAGCAAATCCTGTACCGCCGGTGTGGCCAGGGCCTTGGCTTCGCCGGGATTGCCGTCGGCCAGCACCAGAGCGGCCTGGGCGGCGTCGGCGGGCACGCCTTCGGCGGTCAGCCAGGCCAAGGCCTGGGCATGGCTCGGCAACGGAATAGTGATGCGCTGGCAGCGGCTGCGGATGGTCGCCGGAAGCCGCGACGGCTGTTCCGACAACAACAGGAACACGGCGTTTTCGTCGGGCTCTTCCAGGGTCTTCAGCAGGGCATTGGCGGCGTTGTGGTTGAGCTTGTCGGCCGGATCGATCAGCGCCAGCCGATGCCCGCCGAAATGGCTGGTGCGGGCACTCTGTTCGCACAGGTGGCGAATCTGTTCGATCACGATCTCTTTGCGTAACTTGTCCTGATCGTTCAATTCCAGGGTAATGAAGCGGTAATCCGGGTGGCTGCCCGCAGCCAGCAACTTGCAGCCACGGCAGTGTCCGCAGGCGAATCCTTGGGCGTCGTTGTGTTCGCATAGCAGCCCATGCACCAGCGCCTGGGCAAATTCGAGCTGACCGAGCCCGGCCGGCGCAGCCAGCAGTAACGCATGCGGCAGCCGGCCGGCACTGCGACGCGCCTGCAACTGTTGCCAGGGAGCCAGAAGCCAGGGCGCGATCATGTTGCGGCGTCCAGGCTTTGCCACCAGCGCTCCAGCTCGGCCAGCACATCGGTGGCAACCTGGGCCTGGCTCTGGCTGGCGTCGATGATGCGAAACCGGCCCGGGCACTCGGCCGCACGGCGGTGGTAGGCCTGGTGCACCCGCTCGAAGAACGCATCCTGCTCGCGTTCCATCCGGTCGCTTTCGCCACGCGCGGCAATACGTGCGCGGCCGATCGCGACTGGCACATCGAGCAGGAAGGTCAGGTCTGGCTGCAAATCGCAGGCGGCCCAGCGTTCGAGTTCGCGGATGCGTTCCCAGGGCTGGCCGCGGGCACCGCCCTGGTAGGCGAAGCTGGCGTCGGTGAAGCGATCGCTGACCACGAACTCTCCCGCGGCCAGTGCCGGCAGGATACGTTCGCGCAGCAATTGCGCGCGCGCGGCAAACATCAGCAGCAGCTCGCTTTCGGCGCATATCCGCTCGTGCCAGACCGGGCTCAGCACCAGTTCGCGCACCGCTTCGCCGACCGGCGTACCGCCCGGCTCGCGGGCCGACTGCACGACCAGGCCACGGGCTTCGAGCGCGCCGATCAGCGCTGCGATCACGGTGCTCTTGCCAGCGCCTTCGCCACCTTCGATGGTGATCAGACGACCCGGGCTGACGGCGGGCTTGCTCATCGCAATTGGTACTTGCGCACGGCGGCGTTGTGCGCTTCGAGGGTAGCCGAAAACTCACTGCTGCCATCGCCGCGGGCAACGAAATAGAGCGCATTGCCGTCCGCCGGATGGGCCACCGCGTGCAGCGCGGCGCGGCCCGGCAGGGCGATCGGAGTCGGCGGCAGGCCGGCCCGGGTATAGGTGTTGTACGGCGTGTCGGTGTTCAGGTGCAGACGGGTGAGATTGCCATTGAAAGCGGAGCCGAGCCCATAAATCACGCTCGGGTCGGTCTGCAGGCGCATGCCGATCCTGAGCCGGCGCAGAAACACCCCGGCGATGCGCTGGCGATCATCCGGCCGACCGGTTTCCTTCTCGACGATCGAGGCCAGCACCAGCATTTGCTCGGGTGAGCGCAGCGGCGAGGGCAGCGCCCGCCCCTGCCATTCGGCCGTCAGCAATTTCTGCATGGCGAGAAAACTGCGTCTGAGGATCGCCAGGTCGTCCTGGCCGCGCACGAAGGCATAGGTCTCGGGCAGAAAGCGCCCTTCCGGATTGAGATCGATGCGGCCGAGTTGCTCCATGATCTCGGTATCGGAGAGCGCGTCGATACGGTGTTCGAGCACCGCGTCGCGGGCCAGCGCCGCGCGCAGATCGGCAAAGCGCCAACCTTCCAGTATGGTGAACTGGTGCTGGATCACCAGGCCGCGGGCCATGCGCTCCAGCAACACCCGCGGCGTCATACCCTGGGCAATCGCGTACTCGCCGGCGCGCAAGCCATCGAGCACGCCCATCTGGTGGGCAAGCGCCCGCCAATACAGCCGCGGTGCCCGGCTCAGGCGCTGCTGGCGCAGCCGGCTGACGATCTGGTTGAACGAGGTACCGAGCTTCACTTCCAGCACCAGTTCGCGATCGCCGAGATCGAGCGGCCGCTCGGCAAAGCGCTGATAATCGGCCCACAGCCAGGCACCGGCGGCCACCGCGGTCAGCGCGACCAGCAACAGCAACAGGCGGAGCAGTTGGCGCAACAAGGAAACGGGGCGGGCTCGGCGCACGGGACAATCTCAGTCGATTACCGGCAGGCCGAGCCCCGGATGCAGACGCTGCATCAAGGCGCGGGCCGCGCTGAATTCGGTGTAGCGATGATCGCCGAGCCGGGCGACCGGTACAATCCCACGCAGCGCATTACTGAGCCAGAGTTCATCCGCGCGCAGGCAGTCGGCAAAGTCGAGCGCGGCCACGCGCAAGGTATGCGCCGATGCCGGCGAGGCCAGGATCGCCGCACGACAAAGTCCGGCGACGCCGCTGCGATCGACCGGCGGCGTGATCCAATCGCCGCCGAAACGCGCGAAGACATTGGCCGCGGTCGCCGAAATCACCTGGCCGGCCTGGTTGCACAACAGCCCCTCGTCGATCCCGGGGTCGTCCCACTCGGCGCGGGCCAGCACCTGTTCCAGGCGATTCAAGTGCTTGATGCCGGCCAGGCGTGCTTGTTCGGACAGCAGTAGATCGCAACGGCGCAGCCGCGCGCCGTGTCGGTACAAGGCCGGATCGGCCGCCAGTGGTGGATAGGCGAACAACAGGCGCCGTCCGCTGGCCGCGTGCGGAGCATAGCCACGCGGTCCTTCGCCGCGGGTCAGCAGCACTTTCAGTGCGCCGACACCGGGCAAACCTGCGGCGGCCGCGATCTCGGCCTGGAGCACGGCCGCATCTACCGCGCTCAGACCGAGCTTGGCGGCATCCGCGCACAGGCGCGCGCGATGCCCTTCGATCCAGCAGGCCCGGCCGTCGTGCACGCGAATCGTGGTGAACACCCCGTCGCCATAGTGCAGCCCGCGGTCGGCCAGCGACACGCAGGTCGTCGGCAGACCATCGACCCAGGCCGCAATCATCGCGCTGGCGCCAACTGTAGGGCGGCGAGCAGCCCACGCGCCTTGGCCCGGGTCTCGGCCAGTTCACGCTCGGCAATCGAATCGGCAACGATGCCGGCGCCGGCGCGGAACTCGAGCTCATCACCGTGTACGCACAGGCTGCGGATCAGGATATTCAGGTCCATCCGCCCATCGTTGCCCAGATAACCGAGCGCGCCGGTATAAAAACCCCGCCCCTCGCCTTCCAGCGCGGCAATGATCTGCATGCAGCGCACTTTCGGGCAGCCGGTGATGGTGCCGCCGGGAAATACCGCGCGGATCGCCTCGACCGGCCCGATCCCGGCGCGCAGTCGGCCGCGCACATTGGACACGATGTGGTGGACGTGGGCATAGCTCTCGATGCTCATCAACTCATCGACCTCAATGCTGCCCGGCACGCAGACCCGGCCCAGGTCGTTGCGTTCCAGATCGATCAGCATGATGTGTTCGGCGCGTTCCTTGGGGTGACCGATCAAGTCGCGACGCCGCTGCTCGTCGGCGCCGGTCTCGGCACGGGCGTGGGTGCCGGCGATCGGACGGGTCTCGGCCCAGCCGTCGGCGACCCGGACCAGCCGCTCCGGTGAAGAACTGAGTAAAGCGAAATCGCCCCATTGCAGCAGCCCCGCAAACGGCGCCGGATTGTTCGCGCACAGCGCCGCATACAGCGCCGCAATACTGGCGCCGGCCGGCCAATCGGCCCGCCACGCCCGCGACAGATTGACCTGGAATACGTCGCCGGCGGCGATGTGTTCGATCACCTGGGCAACCCCTCGCAGAAACCGTGCCGGATCGTCTTCGCGCGCCGCGATCGCCGGCAGCGCAGTAGCGACCGGAACCGGCGCGTCGAGCAGATCAGCCTGCACCCGCAGGGCCAGAGCCGCATGCCCCGGCTCACTGACCAGAAAAACCGCGCCGTTGGCACGATCGCGGATCAGCGCAACCGGCGTGCGCAGCGCCAGCGCCCGCGGCAGACCCAGAACCGCTGCCGGCAGGCGCAGGCTGGGCTCGATGTCGGCGGCCGTTTCGTAGCCCAGCGCCAGTACGAATCCACCCAGGAACGGCAGCTCGGTGTCCTGTTGCGCTCCCGTTTCGGGCCACTTCGACGCCGCGGTCCAGTCGGCCAATGCCGCCAGAAAATCGCCCCGCGACGGCGCAGGCTGGCCGTGCAGTTGCCCGGCCGCATCGCTCAGCAGATGCTCGCCGGTGCAGGCGAACAGAATATCGAAACGTGCCGAGCGCCCGCCCTCGGCCACGCTTTCCAGCAGGCACGGATAACGTTCCGGATATGCGGCATGCAGGGCCAGGAAATCCACCGGCCGGGAAATGGCAAGGACACCCACAGGACCGCTCAGGATTGCATCAGGCCGGGCATTGTAAGGGCAGGCCGGGGCGGACACGCGGTCACCTTGGGCGGCGGACCCCGAAATCCGCCCACGCTCGCTGCCCGGTCTCATTCGACCCGGCAAAAGACCGCTTTCAGATAGCGTGATTCCGGCACCTGGGCCAGCCATGGATGGTCGGCGCCAGCCCCACGCACCTCCAGCACCTGCACGCTGCGCCCGGCGTAGAAAGCCGCACGCCGCAGCATGTCGAGAAACTGCTCCTCACTGACCAGGCCGGTGCAGGAACAGGTGAGGAACACCCCGCCCGGTTTCAGCACCGACAGCGCCAGCTTGTTCATGTCCAGGTATTTCTTCAGCGCCGGGATCACCTGCTCGGCGTCGCGGGTCATCTTGGCTGGGTCCAGGATTACCGTGTCGAAGCGCTCGCCGCGGGCGGCGGCGTCGCGCAACCACGGAAAAATATCCGACTGCACAAAGCGCACCGTGGCCTTGTTCAGCGCCGCATTGGCGCGGGCGACTTCGATCACCGCCTCATCCATGTCGATGCCGATCACTTCACTGGCCTGGCCAAGCGCCTTGGCGTAAATGCCGAAGCCACCGCTGTTGCAGCACAGATCGAGCACCCGCCCGCCACGACAGAAATCGGCCAACCGGCGGCGGTTGTCGCGCTGATCGGCAAAAAACCCGGTCTTGTGCCCCTGCCCCGGCTCGACCCGGAATCGCAGGCCATGTTCATGAATCAAGCCAGGCTCGGGCGGCGCCGGCGGGTGGCAGTCGAAGCTCTCCTGCTTACCGACATGCTCGTCGGCGAACCAGTAATAGGCGCTGCCGGGAAACGCCTCCAGCAGCACCTCGCGGATCAGCTCGCGCAGTTTGAACATGCCGGCGGCAAAAAACTGCACGACCAGGGTGCCGCCGAAGCGATCAACGACCAGCCCGGACAGGGCATCGCCCTCGGAATGCACCAGACGATAGGCATCGGTCACCTGGTCCAGATGCAGCAGCTCGCGGCGCAGCGCGATCGCATGGCGGATGCGGCGCCGGAAGAAATCGGCATCGACCGCCTCGTCGGGGTCTTCGCTCAGCACCCGAAGCGCGATCCGCGAATGGCCGTTGTAGAAACCGCGCCCGACCCAGCGGCCATCGCGGTCGATGATCTCGACCACGCTGCCAGGGCGCGGCTTGGGCTCGGGTTTCTCGACCATCTTCTGGTAGATCCAGGGGTGGGTCGAGCGACGTTCGATCTTGAGTCGGACGCTGGGGTTATCGGCTTGGCTATTCGAGCTGCTATTCATCCGCCCATGGTAGCTCAGCGGGCGGGAGGCGGGAGGCGGGAGTGGGAAAATGTGGGAGCGACGGCACGTCGCGACTTGCTCATCGAAGCGACAGTCGCGACGTGCCGTCGCTCCCACAAGTCGCGCTTCTCGACTGCCGCCTCCCCACTCCCGACGCCCGATTCCCCGCCGACACGCGCATAATGCCGGCATGTCCGCCAGTTTCTACTTTCACGATTACGAGACCTTCGGCGCCGATCCGCTGCGCGATCGACCGGCGCAGTTTGCCGGGCAGCGCACCTCACCGGATTTCGAGCCGATCGACGATCCGCTGCTGATCTACTGCCGGCCCAGCGCCGATCTGCTGCCCAGCCCGGAAGCCTGCCTGATCACTGGGATCACCCCGCAGCTCGCCGCCCGCGAGGGTCTCGCCGAGCCGGAGTTCTTTGCCCGCATCCACGAGCAGATGGCCGTGCCCGGCAGTTGCGTGCTGGGCTACAACAGCATCCGCTTCGACGACGAGTTCACCCGCCACGGCCTGTGGCGCAATTTTTTCGACCCGTATGGCCGCGAATGGCACGATGACTGCTCGCGCTGGGATCTGATCGACCTGGCGCGCATGTGTTATGCCCTGCGCCCCGAGGGAGTGAACTGGCCGCTGCGCGAAGACGGCACGCCCAGTTTCAGACTCGAACAGCTATCGGCGGCCAATGCCATCGCCCATGCCAACGCCCACGATGCACTGGCCGATGTGCAGGCGACCATCGCCCTGGCGCGGCTGCTCCGCACTGCCCAGCCGCGGCTGTTCGATTTCCTGTTCTCGCTGCGCGACAAGCGCCGCGCCGCCGCCCTGCTCGACTGGAGCGGCAAGACCCCGGTGCTGCACGCCTCGTCGCGGATTCCGGCCGAACGCGGCTGTCTGGCCATGGTGCTGCCGATCGCGCCGCATCCGAACAACCCGAACGGGGTGATCGTGTTCGATCTGGACGCCGACCCGTCACCGCTCGCCGCGCTTGAAGCCGAAGACATCCGCGACCGCGTATTCGTCGCCCGCGCCGACCTGCCCGAGGATATCGGGCGGCTGCCGCTCAAGGTGGTACACAAGAACAAATGCCCGGCACTGGCGCCGCTATCGGTGCTCGAAGGCGTCGACTGCCAGCGCATCCGCTTCGACCTGCAGAAATGTCTGGGCCACGCCGATGCCATCCGCGCCATGCCCGCGCTCGCGCACAAACTGCAAACGGTGTTCGCCAACGCGCCGGAAACCGGCGAGCGCCCGGCCGAGCAGGCGCTGTACGCGGGCTTGCCGGAACCGTCCGATCTGGCCCTGGCGGCCAAACTGCGCCGCGCCGACCCCGGACATCTGCACGAATTCGCGACCCGCTTCAAGGATGCGCGCTACCGCGAACTGCTGCGCCGCTATCGCGCCCGGCACTTTCCGGACACGCTGAGCGAACAGGAACAGCATGCCTGGCGCGACTGGCGTCGACAGCAGTTGATCGAGGCACCGGAACGTCCGGAACGCAGCATCTCAGCCTTGCTCGATCGCACCGCGCAACTGCGCGCCGAACGCGAACCCGGCCCTGGCCAGGCGGTGCTGGATGAAGTCGAATCCTGGCTGCGCGGCATGCTGGCGGAACTGGCCTGAACCGCGGGCAGCGTTAAGGGATCCGGAATTGTGGGATTTGGATTTGTGGGAGCGACGGAACGTCGCGACATGGCTATCGCAGGAACAGTCGCGACGTTCCGTCGCTCCCACAGATGCCAGGGCCGACCGCTGCACCAGCCGTAGGTCGGCGGAAGACCGCGCAGCGGTGGAGCCGACATCGACCACCGCACCGCAACCCATCATCCTGCCGCGGGCAGCGGCGCGTCGGGTCCACGCCTGCGGCGCTTGACCCGACCTACGCACCCTGTTCCCTGTTCCCCGCTTCAAAGGTGAAAACTGGCGGAGAGAGAGGGGTGAGGCCTTGCGCTCAGCCGATGCCCCCAGGCATCGGCTGCAAGGCCGAACGCCCGGCATGGATGCCGGGCTGGACCGCTGCACCAGGGATGGTTTAGGCAAAGGTGGTGAAAACTGGCGGAGAGAGAGGGGTGAGGCCTTGCGCTCAGCCGATGCCCCCAGGCATCGGCTGCAAGGCCGAACGCCCGGCATGGATGCCGGGCTGGACCGCTGCACCAGGGATGGTTTAGGCAAGGGTGGTGAAAACTGGCGGAGAGAGAGGGATTCGAACCCTCGATAGAGTTTTAAGCCCTATACTCCCTTAGCAGGGGAGCCCCTTCAGCCGCTCGGGCATCTCTCCGGGTTTTCAGTTTGCCGTCGCGTCGGGACGGCCGCGCATGATAGCGGCAGACGCGACGCGGCGAAAGCTACTTGTGCTCCGTGCCGACCACGCCCGCTTCCTGCTCGCGCTTGATGCGCTGGAAAATCTCTTCGCGGTGGACCGCCAGATCCTTCGGTGCATTGATACCGATACGGACCTGATTGCCTTTCACGCCGAGCACGGTAACCGTGACGTTGTCCCCGATCATCAAAGTCTCACCCACACGTCGCGTCAAAATCAGCATAGCGCCTCCCTAAAGTTCGATCAGCTCGCCCTGATCGATACGTTCCCTGCCCATGAGGGGTACCGGGACCGATGGTAACACCAGAGCTTCACTCAAAACACCGCAGCATCCTGCGGCAAACAACGAAATTTTCTCGTAACCATTCTCACCAAACAAAAAACCGCCTTGCGGCGGTTCCCTGTGCTTGGCGTCCCCAAGGGGATTCGAACCCCTGTTACAGCCGTGAAAGGGCCGTGTCCTGGGCCTCTAGACGATGGGGACTTGATTGATTGGTGGAGCCAGCCGGGATCGAACCGGCGACCTCTACAATGCCATTGTAGCGCTCTCCCAGCTGAGCTATGGCCCCGAGACAGACCGCCCACTCTACCGATCCGATGGCAATCCGTCAATACGGCTGACGCGCTTGTTAGCTTAAACCCGTACCGACCCCGCGAAGATTGTGGCGAGTATCGCCCGTGCATAACACGCCGCGCATTTGGCTTGCCGCGGTGTCGGTGACGGCAGCCGGTGGCGACAGCCTTGGCAAGCCGGATGCGGTGTGTTGCAATCCGCCTGGCGTCATCATCATCCGCGGCGCGCGCCGTTGCCCATTCGACAGCAGCACCCAGGGAGAAAGGCATGTCCGAAGTCAATCCTGTTTGGCAGGCAAGTTACCCGGCCGGCGTCGCCACCGAAATCGACCTCAGTCGCTATCGCTCGGTGGTCGATGTGTTCGAGGAAGCCTGCAACAGTTTCCGCGCGCGGCCGGCGCTGTACAGCATGGGCAAGGTACTGAGTCACGACCAACTTGATCGCTTGAGCGGCCAGTTCGCCGCCTACCTGGTCAACGAATTGAAGCTGAAGAAAGGCGACCGGGTGGCGCTGATGCTGCCCAATGTCCTGCAGTATCCGGTCGCGATCTTCGGTGTGCTGCGCGCCGGTCTGGTGGTGGTCAATACCAACCCGATGTACACCGCCCGCGAACTACGACATCAGTTGCACGATTCCGGCGCCAGCGCCATCTTGGTACTGGACAACTTCGCGCATACCCTGTCCGAGGTCATCAAGGACACGCCGGTCCGGCATGTGCTCACCACCGGCGTTGGCGATCTGCTCGGCTTTCCCAAGGCCGCGATCGCCAACTTCGTTACCCGCCACATCAAGAAGATGGTGCCGCCCTATTCGCTGCCGGGCGAGGTCCGTTTCAATGCGGCGCTGACCATCGGCGCGCGCTACCCGGCACCTCGGGCCGAACTCGGCCACGACGACATCGCCTTCCTGCAGTACACCGGCGGCACCACCGGCGTCTCCAAGGGCGCCGTGCTCACCCACCGCAACCTGGTCGCCAATATGTTGCAGGCCGGCGCCTGGATCGGCGCCAGCACCCGGCCGGGCGAAGAAATCATCATCACCGCCCTGCCGCTCTATCACATCTTCGCGCTGACTGCGAACTGCCTGGTGTTCCTGCGCCTGGGCGGGCTCAACGTATTGATCGCCAATCCGCGCGACATGAAGGGCTTCGTCGCCGAGCTGGGCCGGCACAAGTTCACTGCGCTGACCGGCGTCAACACCCTGTTCAATGGCCTGCTCAATACCGAGGGCTTCGACAAGCTGGATTTCTCCGGCCTGAAGCTTTCCCTGGGTGGCGGCATGGCGGTGCAGCGGGCGGTCGCCGAACGCTGGAAAACGGTCACCGGCTGCACCCTGGTCGAAGCCTATGGCCTGACCGAAACCTCGCCCTCGGTATGCATGAACCCACTCGATCTCGCCGAATACAACGGCGCGATCGGATTGCCGGTGCCATCGACCCTGGTCTCGCTGCAAGACGACAACGGCAACCTGCTTAGCCACGGCGAGACCGGCGAACTGTGCGTCAAGGGTCCGCAGGTGATGCGCGGTTACTGGAACCTGCCGGAAGAAACCGCCAAGGTGATCGACGCCCGCGGCTGGCTGCATACCGGCGATATTGCGCGCATGGACGAGAAGGGTTTCTTCTACATCGTCGACCGCAAGAAGGACATGATTCTGGTGTCCGGCTTCAACGTCTATCCGAACGAGATCGAAGACGTGATCGCTACCCTGCCCGGGGTACTGGAAGTGGCGGCGGTCGGCGTGCCCGACAGCAAGTCCGGCGAGGCGGTCAAGGTGGTAATCGTCAAGAAGGATCCGGCGCTGACCGAAGAACAGGTCAAGGCACACTGCCGCGAACAACTGACCGGCTACAAGCAACCACGCATCGTCGAGTTCCGCGACAGCCTGCCGAAGAGCAATGTCGGCAAGATACTGCGCCGGGAATTGCGCGACCCGCCCAAGCCGGCCGGCTGAAGCGGGCAACGGGGATTGGGGATGCGTAGCTCGGGTCAAGCGCCGCAGGGCTTGTTGTGGGAGCGACGGCACGTCGCGACTGTGGATCGCGGCGACAGTCGCGACGTGCCGTCGCTCCCACAATCCCCGCATCGCCACCGAATCCCCGTATCGTTACACAATCCCCGCATCGTTCAACATCCCTCCTCATTCAACATCTTTGCGCGTTCGGCCTGCCGGTTCAGACATCGGCACCCGGTGGTTTCAGGCCACGCGCGCGACGCACGGTGCCGCCGCCGAAGCGGCGATTCAGGTTATCGACGACGCGGTCCTGTTCCCGTCCCGGCGCTGCGCCGAACAGGTCGTCGGCGAGCGCTGCGCCTTCGAAATCGGCCAGCGCCACTCCGAGCAGGCGCAGGCGTGGCGACTTTTCGCCCTGCCACCAGGCGGCGAGCAGTCCGTCGGCCACCCGATACAAGGCCTCGGTGCTGTCGATGGCCTGATCCAGGGTGGTTTGCCGACTCAAGGTCACGAACGGTGGCTTGCGCAGCTTCAAGGTCACCACCCGGCCGCGCAACTGCCCGCGCCGCGCGCGTTCGCCGACTCGCTCGCACAAACGCAGCAGCCAGGCGCGCGCCGCCGCCAGTTGCTCGAGATCCTGCTCGAAGGTGGTTTCGGCGCTGATCGATTTTTCCTCGCGCTCGGGCACCACCGGCCGCGTGTCGATGCCACGGGCCAGCGCCTGCAGCAGCGATTGCTGGCGTCCGAGCAGCCGCGCAAGCGCGGCGGGCTCGGCCAGACGCACATCGACGATGCGCCGATAGCCGGCGTGTTCGAGTTTTTCCTGCGCCACCTTGCCAACCGTCCAAAGCCTGCCGACCGGCAAGGGGTCGAGCACCGCCTGGCAGTTGGCCGCGCTGATCTCGAATTGCCCACCGGGTTTGCCTAATTCACTGGCCAGCTTGGCCAGCCATTTGTTGCTGGCGATACCGACCGAACAACCGAGCCCGGTTTCTTCGCGCACCCGCTGCCGAATCGCACTGGCTATGTCCACGGGCGCGCCGAACAGGCGCCGGCTGGCACTGACATCGAGAAACGCCTCGTCCAGCGACAGCCCCTCGATCAACGGCGTGAACTCATTGAAGATCGCGAACACCTGACGCGAGACTTCCGCGTAGCGGGCCATGCGCGGTGGCAGATACACCCCGTCCGGGCACAACTGCCGCGCCCGTGCGGTGGGCATCGCCGAACGCACGCCAAAACGCCGGGCGGCATAGCTGGCGGTGGCAACCACCCCGCGCCGGCCCAGCCCGCCGACGATCAGCGGCAGACCAGCGAGCGCCGGATCGTCGCGCTCTTCGACCGAAGCGAAGAACGCATCCATATCGACATGCAGGATGGCGCGCTCGGGCATGGCTTTCAGGGGTATCGGGAAACCGGCAAATCCGTCGTCCCGGCGAACGCCGGGACCCAGTGTCCGAGCGTAGCGCGGGATTCGAAACTGGGCCCCGGCGTTCGCCGGGGCGACGGCACTGCGGCGACACACTGAGTGCGGCCACAGCTTCACCCGATCAATCGGCCTCCGGGCGCATGTATGGAAACAACAGCACATCGCGGATCGACGGCACCCCGGCCAGCAGCATCACCAGCCGGTCGATGCCGACGCCGAGGCCGCCGGTCGGCGGCATGCCGTATTCCAGCGCGCGGATGTAATCGGCGTCGAAGTGCATGGCCTCGTCGTCGCCAGCGTCTTTCTCGGCGACCTGGGCATGGAAGCGCGCGGCCTGGTCTTCCGGGTCGTTCAATTCGGAAAAACCATTAGCGATCTCCTTGCCATTGATGAACAGCTCGAAGCGGTCGGTCGATTCCGGATCGTCGTCGTTGGCCCGGGCCAGCGGCGACACTTCGGTCGGATAAGCGGTGATGAAGGTCGGCTGCACCAGTTCCGGCTCGACCGTCTTCTCGAAGATCTCCAGCAGCAGCCGCCCCCAACCGAAACTGTCCTTGCAGTGGATGCCGAGCCGCGCGCAATGCCGGCGCAGGGCGTCGCGGTCGTGCAATTCGCTGGCGGCGATTTCCGGGTTGTAGTGGCCGACCGCCTGATCCAGGCGCCAGCGCCTAAACGGCTGACCAAGATCGATCTCGCGGCCCTCCCAGGCGAACACCGACCGAGCGCAGACTTCGCGCGCGACCGACTGGATCATCGCCTCGGTCAGATCCATCACCTCGGTGTAACTGGCATAGGCCTGATACAACTCGAGCATGGTGAACTCGGGATTGTGCCGGGTGCTGACGCCTTCATTGCGGAAGTTGCGGTTGATCTCGTAGACGCGGTCGAAGCCACCCACGGTCAGCCGCTTCAGATACAGCTCCGGGGCCACGCGCAGATACATGTCCAGATCGAGGGCGTTGTGATGCGTGACGAACGGCCGCGCGGTGGCGCCGCCCGGAATCGGGTGCATCATCGGCGTTTCCACTTCCAGAAAGCGGCGCGCGTCGAGAAACCGACGCAGCCCGGAAATCACCTGCGAGCGCAATACGAACACCGCGCGCGATTCTTCGTTGACGATCAGATCGACATAGCGCTGGCGATAGCGCACTTCGACATCGGCCAGTCCGTGCCACTTGTCCGGCAGCGGCCGCAGCGACTTGGCGAGCAGACGCAAGCGCTCGACGCGCAGCGACAGCTCGCCAGTGCGGGTGCGCATCAGCACGCCTTCGGCGGCGAGGATATCGCCCACGTCCCAGCCCTTGAACGCCTCGTACACATCGTCCAAGGAGGACTGCTGCAGGAACAGTTGCAACGCCCCGCTCTGATCGCGGAGCTGCACGAAACTGGCCTTGCCCATCACCCGCTTGGCCAGCATCCGCCCGGCCACCCGCACCCGCCGCACCAGCGCATCAAGCGCCGCGGCGTCCCAGCGTTCGGCATCGGCAAACTCGTCTTGCAGGTCGCCGGCAAAAGCTTCCGGCCGGAAATCGTTGGGATAGGCCGGGCCAGCCGCACGCAGCACCTGCAACTTGGCGCGCCGCTCGGCGATCAGGCGGTTTTCGTCCAGCGGTGCGGCAGTATCGGCTTCGGTGTGCGTGCTCATGGTTGGTCGGCAGTCGGGAAGCGGGAAAGAATCGTAAGATGAATCAAGCGCAGCGGACCCATCATGGTTGTATTGCGGAAGAACCGTAGGATGGGTCAAGCGCAGCGGACCCATCATCGTTGTGGTGCGGGAGACGGGAGACGGGAGACGGAACACCGAACACTGAAAACCGAAAACCGAAAACCGCTCCACCC
>JBFXKH010000078.1:0-17192 GCA_050173995.1 Lysobacterales bacterium
GCACCGTTGCGCTTCGCTGCGCTCAGCACAACCTATTTCCTGAAAGGGCGCCGCTCCGCACCGTTGCGCTTCGCTGCGCTCAGCACAACCTATTTCCTGAAAGGGCGCCGCTCCGCACTGTTGCGCTTCGCTGCGCTCAGCACAACCTATGCACCGCCCCGCTCTTAGCCCCTAGCCTCCAGCCCCTAGCCCCTGGCTTTGTTGCGCTGACCGGCTCCGCCGTTAAACACCGCTGCGCTCAGCACAACCACTTTCCTTCCTTCTGCACAACCAATCCCCAAACCGCATGCTTCGATGGCTCCCACCGGGCTATGGCTGCCGCTAGGATGATCGGGACCGTTCCACCACCGTCCGTCGGAGCCGCCCATGTCGTCGATGCAACAACTGCTGCCGCTGGCCGCGCTGGCGGACTACCTCGCACAGCATACCGATGCCATTCGCGGTCCGCTCACCGCCACCAAGTTCGCGGGCGGGCAGTCGAATCCGACCTTTCTGTTGGAGTCGCCGGGCGGCCGATTCGTGCTGCGCCGGCAGCCGGCCGGCGCCCTGCTCGCCTCGGCGCATGCGGTCGACCGCGAGTTCCGGGTGATCGCCGCCCTGCACGGTTCGACGGTGCCGGTAGCGCGGCCGATCCATCTGTGCAGCAATCCGACCGTAATCGGTTCGATGTTCTACGTGATGGACTATGTCGATGCTCAGGTGTATTGGGATCCGGCCCTGCCGGAAATCGACCCGGACCGGCGCGACGACTACTATCGCGCCGCGATCGATACCCTGGCGGCGATCCACGCGGTCGATGTGGCCGCGGTCGGGCTCGCGGATTACGGCAAGCCCGGCAATTATTTCGCGCGCCAGATCGAGCGCTGGTCGCGCCAGTACCGCGCCAGCGCGGGCGAACCCGATCCGGCCATGGAAGCCCTGCTCGCCTGGCTGCCGGCGCATTGCCCGGCCGACGACGGTCGCGTCGCTCTGGTGCATGGCGATTATCGCTTCGATAATCTGATGTTCGCCCACGACGCGCCCAGGGTGCTGGCAGTGGTCGATTGGGAGCTGTCCACGCTTGGCCATCCGCTCGCCGATCTGGGCTATTTCTGCATGGCCCTGCGCCTGCCGCAGAATCCGCTGCTGCCGGGCCTTGGCGGGCGCGACCGGGCCGCGCTCGGCTTACCTGACGAGTCCGAACTGATTGCGCGCTATCACGCACTGACCGGGATCGCGCCGGATACCGACTGGAACTTCCATCTGGCTTTCAATTTCTTCCGGCTGGCGGCGATCGCCCACGGCGTGCAACGCCGCGCCGAGCAAGGCAATGCCTCCAGCGCCCGCGCGTTGGAGGCCGGCGCGATGGCGCGCCTGGTATCGGCCTTGGGAGCCGCGCACTGCTGATCCGCGCACGACGGCGGACACACGGCATGCCATGGGTTGTGCTGAGCGCAGCGGTGTTTAACGGCGGAGCCGGTCAGCGCAACAAGGCACACCGCGGCGTAACGATGTTTGCGAGATGCCGCTCCGCGCCGTTGCGCTTCGCTACGCTCAGCACAACCTATGCGCCGCCCCGCTCTAAGCTCCTAGCCCCTAGCCCCTAGCTTCGCTGCGCTCAGCACAACCTATTCCCCTCGCCCCATCCCCGCTCACGGATACAACAGGCGCCGCTGCCAGTGGCCGTCGACCAGTTCCCAGCGGTCGCGCTGGTGCAGGCGGTAGCGGGCGCCGTACCAGAACTCGATCAGATCCGGGCGCAGCCGGAGGCCGGACCAGTGCGCTGGGCGCGGCACCGGCTGGCCGTCGAAGCGCAGTCGGAATTCGTCCATGCGCTGTTCGAAAGTGGCGCGGTCGGGCAGGGTTTCGGACTGTTTGGATGCCCAGGCACCGATCTGGCTATCGCGGGCGCGGCTGGCGAAGTAGGTGTCGGCATCGGCATCGCTGACCGCTTCGATTTCGCCCTCGGCGCGGACCTGCACCTGGTTGCCGATCTTGAACCACAGGAAATTGATAGCGGCACGCGGATTGGCCGATAATTGCCGGCCCTTGTGGCTGTGCAGATTGGTGTAGAAAACGAATCCGCGCTCATCGAAGTGTTTGAGCAGCACTGCACGCAGCGACACGCGGCCGTCGCGATCGGCGCTGGCCAGGGTCATCGCGGTCGGGTCGGGCTCGCCGACCGCGTAGGCCTGCTCTTGCAGGTCGCGGAAGGTCAGCACGATTTCCGGGTCGAGCAGGGTTTCGATCATTGTTGTGGGTCACTCACAGGCGGCCCGGCGGCCGGTCGGGGCGATCGTCGGTCGCAGGCCAGCGCGCCGTGTCAAGCCACTGCGCCCCGAGGCACCGATTTATCCTCGCCCGACCTTGCCCTGCACCACCGCCTCAAACCCGCTGCTTGGCAGGTTCCAGTCGGTAGCCGTGCTGATAGACCGCGTTCAGCACCCAGCCGTGGTCGCCGTTCAATTCCAGTTTGCGGCGCAGGCGACTGACGTGGGTATCGACGGTGCGGGTGTTGACATCGGCACTCAGGTTCCAGACGTTTTCCAGCAAGGACTCACGGCTGACGATGCGGCTGTGGCGACGAAACATGTACATGGCCAGATCGAATTCGCGGTCGGTGAGCTCGATCGGCCGTTCGTCGAAACGAATGCTGCGGCGCTCGATGTCGATCACGTACGGCTCGATCTCGCTGGCCCAGGCCATCGGCTGGCTAGACACACCGCTGCGGCGCAGGATCACCTGGATGCGCGCCAGCAACTCGTTGCGCTTGGCCGGTTTGACCACGTAGTCGTCGGCGCCGGCCTGCAAGCCGGCGACGATATCCTGCTCGTTGTTGCGCGCGGTCAGAAAGATCACCGGCAGGCGCTGGTGCGCCGACTCGCGCATCCATTCCAGCACTTCGATACCGCTGGAATCGTCGCCGAGGTTCCAGTCGAGCAGCAGCAGATCGATCGATTCGGCGCCCAGACGCCGACGGAAATCCTTGCTATCGCAATACCAGCGTACCTGGTAGCCGGCCTGCTCCAGCCACAGCCTCAGCAACTCGGCCTGATCCGGATCGTCTTCCAGCAATCCCACCACTACGTTATTGGCTGTCATCTCTGCTCATCCCATGCTTTCGGTTGCACATCAATTTACGGGTTACGGTTCGCCGCATCGCCAGCCGCCGCCATCCGGATCGCGGCATCTGCGGTTTCATTCGAGCAGGAAAGTGACTTTCAAATCCACCCGCCATTCGCTGATCTTGCCATGCTCATCGGTGAGCACGCTTATATCCTTGATCCAGGCGCCCTGGACACCACGCACCGACTTGGCGACCTTCTTCAATCCGCTCTGCACGGCGTCTTCGATACCCTTGCTGGAAGCCGCGGTCACTTCGATTACTTTGGCGATTTTGCTCGACATGCTGGATCCTCCTTGCCGAATGAATGGCGGGTCGCGACTGCGCCCATCCGGAAGTCTAACAAAACCGTGCCAGCAAAGCGCCGTAACCTTGTCGATAGTCCGGGTATTCGGGCACGAAACCGGTCGCCCGCAAACGGGCGTTGCTGACCGCCTTGCCGGTCGGCGCCCCAGCGACCCGCTGCACCGATGCAGTCCGACCGAGCTGGGTCGCGATCCAGGCGATCACCTCGGCGCTGGACGCCGGCCGGTCATCGACGCCATTGAACACGCCGCGATGGCCGCCGCGCAGCAGATGACAAGCGGCGCGCGCGGCGTCTTCGACCTGGATGCGGTTGCCGATCTGCCCGGCTGGCGAAGGCGCCGCGCCGGTGCCAAGCGCGGCGCGCACCAATGACTCGCGACCGGGTCCGTAAATACCACCCAGCCTTAACACCAGACTATCCGGGTGTGCGGCCAGCGCGATCGCCTCGGCCTCCAGCAGCAAACGGCCGTTGAACGAGGTCGGCGCGCAGTCGCTGGTTTCGTCCAGCGGACGGCCGTCGTCCGCGCCGTACACCGCGGTGCTGGAAATGAACAAAACCCGCGGTCGCGCCGGCAGCAGTGCCGCCAGCAGGTTACGCAATCCGACGACATAGACCCGATGGTAGGCCGCCTCGCTGCGTTCATCCGGGCTCAGGCAGTAGACCAGTGTTTCGATCGAACCTGGCAGCGAGGCCAGGGTCTGGGGATCGCCGACATCGCCTGGCACTGCGATCAGCGGCGGTGGCGCCAGGCAGCGGCGGCTGAGCGCGAATACCTGGGCGCCGGCTTTCGCCAGCAGCAAGCCAATGCGTGCGCCCAGGTCGCCGCAGCCGGCCAGCAGCAGACGGCCACCAGGATCAGGCAGGCGCGGCATGGGGCGGCGTCGGCGAACGCGGGGCCGGCCGCGGCAGGTACCGCAGCCAGACCAGCCACACGACCAGCGCATCCAAAATAATCAGTGCCTGCCACAGGTACAGATGAAACCAGTCGAATACCGGTGTCTCGCACAGCACGCCGGCAACGCACTTGTTGTGCTCCCATCGGCCGATGTAGAACAGGCTGATGATGCGCACAACGTTCAGCGCCTGGATCGCCACAAAGCCGAGAGCAAAGCCCAGCGCACGCTGTCGCCAGCTCGCTGGAAAGGCGACGATCGCCGCGGCCAGGATGATCACCGCCTCGACGCCATTGCAGCCGGGTTCGATCGACACTGCCCAGCCGCTCACGTCGGAAATGATCTTGCCTTGGGCGTGGACGCTGGAATCGAAGGCATTGACCAGCCAAGTGCACAGATGCGCAAGGCCCGAAGTGAACGGCAGGATCACCGCATTCTGAACCGGACCGATCACATACAGATAAAACAGCAGGCCGAGCACGGCCAGAAAGGTAAGGGCGAATCGGATCATGGCAGACGAGTCGAAGATGGACTGGGAATCCTAACAGCAGCAGCGACCAAGTCGAAACTGCTAGCATCCGCCGGTTGACCGCAGCCAAGCCCAGCGCCGCCGCCATGAATCCCAGCCAGAATCTGTATCTGATCGGCCCGATGGGCGCCGGCAAGAGCTGCATCGGGCGGCGACTGGCCGAGCATTTCGCGCTGCCCTTCGTCGATCTGGATCATGAACTGGAACAGCGCGTCGGGGTCAGCATCAATCTGGTCTTCGAGCTCGAAGGCGAGTCTGGCTTCCGTCTGCGCGAATCGCAGTTGTTGGAGGAGCAATGTCAGCGCCAGGGCCTGGTATTGGCCACCGGCGGGGGGGCTGTATTGTCGCCACACAATCGCGAACTGCTGTCCGGCAACGGCTTCGTGCTCTATCTGCCGGCCTCGGTCGATGTGCAGTTGCAAAGACTCTCGCGGGATTCCCGACGCCCGCTGTTGGCCAACCCAAACCGGCGGCAACGACTGACCGATATGGCTGGCCTGCGCAACCCCCTGTATGAGAGCATCGCCGATCTCACCCTGGAACCGGAACAAGGCAGCGTGCGTCGCGCCGCTGAACGCGCGGTCCACGCCCTGCACACCCACTGGCAGAGGCTGCTCGCCGACGCATGAATACGCAACCTTACTGTCTGCGGGTCGGTCACGGCGCGCACAGCTACCCGGTCTTGATCGGCGCTGGCCTGCGCGACGACACTGCGCGCCTGCGCGCCAGCGTGCACGGTCGACACGTACTGGTCATCAGCAATGAAACGGTCGCAGCGCTGCACCTGTCCTCACTGCGGCCGGCGCTCACCGATCTGAGTTACGGTGAATTTCTGCTGCAAGACGGCGAATCGCACAAGACCTTCGCCAATGTCGGCGATGCGCTGGCGACACTGGCCGGTATGGCTGCGACCCGCGACGCCACGGTGATCGCGCTCGGCGGCGGCGTGGTCGGCGATCTGGCCGGACTGACGGCGGCGTTGTGGATGCGCGGCGTGGCGGTGATCCAGATTCCGACCACCCTGCTGGCCATGGTCGATTCCTCGGTCGGCGGCAAGACCGGGGTCAACCTGCCCGAAGGCAAGAACCTGGTCGGCGCCTTCCACCCGCCGCAAGCGGTGTTTATCGACCCGGAATACCTGTCCACCCTGCCCGACCGTGAATTGGCCGCCGGCCTGGCCGAAGTGGTCAAGATCGCCGCGATCCGCGATGTCGGGTTGTTCGCCTGGCTGGAGTCAAACGCCCAGGCCCTGCTCGACCGCGAGCCGGCGGCCCTGCACCACGCCATCCTCGGCAGTGTCCGGCACAAGGCCCAGGTGGTCGAGGCCGACCCGCTTGAACGCGGCGAGCGTGCCCTGCTCAACTTTGGCCATAGTTTTGGTCACGCGATCGAATCGCACAGTGGCTATACACGCTTTCTGCACGGCGAGGCGGTGGCGATCGGCATGCTGGCCGCTGTGCGGCTCGCCGTGCAGTTGGGCATGACCGATCATACCGACGGCGAGCGACTGCGGCGACTGCTGCATAATCTCGGCCTGCCTACCGCCATTCCCGCAGATCTGTCTGCCGATGAACTGCTGCACCTGATGGCGCTGGACAAGAAGGTGCTGGCCGGCCGTATGCGCCTGATCCTCACCCGCGGCATCGGCCGCGCCGAAATCGTCGGCGATGTCGATGAAGCGCTGGTGCTGGCGGCGCTGCGGGCCAGTGGGGCGGGGTGAAGGCGGTTTTCGGTTTTCGGTTTTCGGTTTTCGGTTTTCGGTTTTCGGTTTTCGGTTTTCGGTTTTCGGTTTTCGGTTTTCGGTTCTCAGACTGCAATCTCGCCCATGTCCTATTTGATCCGCCCGATTGAAAGCCGCGATGATGCCGCCATCGCCCAGGTGATTCGCACGGTCATGCCCGAATTCGGTGCCGATGGCCCGGGCTTCGCCATCCACGACCCGGAGGTCGATGCGATGTGCGCCGCCTATGCCATCCCGCGCGCCGCCTATTTTGTGGTCGAACGCGAAGGCTTGGTGCAAGGCGGTGGTGGCGTCGCCGCGCTGGTCGGCGGCGACCCGGCTATCTGCGAACTGCGCAAGATGTATTTCCTGCCGGCGCTACGCGGCTGCGGCGCCGGCGCGGCGCTGATGCGAACCTGTCTGGACGCAGCCCGCGGTTTCGGCTTCCGGCGTTGTTATCTGGAAACCCTGACCGGTATGGACGCGGCCAAGGCGCTGTATCGCAAGAGCGGCTTCCGCCCGATCGCGCAATCGCTGGGCCAGACCGGCCACTTCGGTTGCGACAGCTTCTTCCTGCTCGATCTGTAGCGATAGGGCGGCCGACGCCAAGAGTCGCGCCTTAGGTAGGCTGGTGGTGAGCGCAGCGAACCCCAGCATGTGTTCCCTGATGCGGCAACGACGCTGGGGTTCGCTGCGCTCACCGCCAGCCTACGAAGACCGCTGCGCTCACCGCCAGCCTACGAAGACCGTTGCGCTCACCGCCAGCCTACGAAGACCGCTCGGCTCACCCGCGACATCGCTCCGCGTCCGCGACGTGGCCTCTGCTCTGCCACTCAAGCCTGGCCGCCCAAGGCCCCCATGAACCGCCGGTAATAGACCAGTTCCGCCAGCGACTCGCGGACATCGGCCAGGGCGGTGTGCGCGCTTGCCTTTTTGAAGCCCTCGATCAGTCGGGGCTGCCAACGGCGCGCCAGTTCCTTGAGGGTGGACACATCCAGATTGCGATAGTGGAAAAAGCGCTCCAGCGCCGGCATCGAGCGCACCAGAAAGCGGCGATCCTGGCAGATCGAATTGCCGCACATCGGCGACTTTCCGGGCGGCACCCACTGCGCCAAAAACGCCAGCGTGGCCTGCTCGGCGGCGGCCGCATCGACGGTCGATTCGAGCACCCGCTGCCACAGCCCGGAACTGCCATGGTGAGAACGGTTCCAGTCGTCCATCGCCTGCAAGCGCGCCAGCGGCTGATGCACGGCCAGCTCCGGCCCCTCGGCGAGTACGTTCAGGTCCTTGTCGGTGACCAGGGTGGCGATTTCGATGATCGCGTCCTGGTCTGGATCCAGGCCGGTCATTTCCAGATCAATCCAGATCAGGTTGGCTTCGTTTTGCACCGTTGGTATTCCTCAGGTTCATGGCTTGCGGCAAGGATATCGCAGCCCGCGGGCCTGATCTGGTGATGTTTGCCTCCACAACCCGTCGTCCCGGCGAACGCCGGGACCCAGTGCTCTTGGTTGTTTCGCCAGATTCGATACTGGGCCCCGGCTTGCGCCGGGGCGACGGGTCTTTCCGATTTCTGTGCTCTTAACCCCGCCCGCGCTTGCCGCGGAAGTAACTGGTCAGCAGCGCCGATGCCTGCTCGGCCAGCACGCCGGGGCGCACTTCGATGCGATGGTTGTGGCGTTCCGAGCGCAGCAGGTCGAAGGCGCTGCCGTCGGCGCCGGTCTTGGGATCGCGGGCGCCGTAGACGACCCGGGCCAGTCGCGCGTGGACCATCGCCATCGCGCACATCGCGCAGGGTTCCAGGGTCACATACAAGCTGCAGCCAACCAAACGATGATTGCCAAGCGCGCGGCCGGCGGCACGCAACGCCACGATCTCGGCGTGCGCGCTCGGATCGCATTCGCTGATATTGCGGTTCCAGCCCTGCCCGAGTAGGGCGCCGTCCGGACCCAGCACCAGGGCCGCCACCGGCACTTCGTCGTCTTCGCAGACCGCGCGCCCGGCCAGGTCCAGCGCCGCACGCATCCACTGTTCATCGGTTTGCTGCTGCGAATCCATCATCAACGAAGTCCGGTGCGGCAGGCCAGTTTAGCGCGGCAGCATGGCGCGACCGCCCGCGGCTTGGCCCGAAATCTCGCGGATCGACCCGCCGACCGCGCACGCCGACGCGACCCGACAGCCGCTATAGTGGCGGGCGGTGTGGCGGCGAGCCACGGGCGCGGAGCTGACCAATGAGCGAACGATTTCCCCTGTACGACGCGGCCGGCGTCGCCGTACTGCTGGACGGCATGGCCCGCAAGGCGGCCGCCCTGCTCGACGACACGCCACTCACGGTGATCGGCGTACTGCGCCGTGGCGCACCGCTGGCCGACGCGCTGCACGCGCGCTTGCAGAAACTACGCCCCGGTTGGGAAATCGAACGCATCGACCTGAAGGTCAAGCGCTACAGCGACGACCTGCAACTGCTGCACGCCGACACCCTGCTCGAAACCAGCGCCGAACAGGCCGCCCGCCAATTCGAAGGGCGCCGCCTGCTGGTGGTCGACGACGTGCTCTACCAGGGCTATTCGCTGTTCCGCGTGCTCGAATACCTGCGCGACCGCAAGGCCGAATCGATCCACGCCGCGGTACTGGTCGACCGCGCGGTCACCCGACTGCCGATCCAGGCCGACATCGTCGGCGCCACCCTGCAAATCGCCCCGGCCGACGTGATCGAATGCAACGTACCGCCCTACGAGCCGCAGTGGCGGATCGACCTGTATCGGCTTTGAACCGCTGCCGGCGCGGCGATCGGCATCCCTGGTCAGGTGGGAATCACGTGTTGACGACGAATATCGGCGATGCGCCGCGCCACGTCGGCCGACAGAGTGCCCTTCTCGGCCTCGGCGAAAATCCGCGCGAGCACGCGCTTTTCCTCTGGATCGAGATTCCGATCGCGCAGTGCCAGCGCGAGCAGTTGGTCGAGCTCGGCCAGATCGAGCTTGCCGTCGTTACTGAACACCTTGATCGAGGCGACCACGATATCCAGGTGCGAGTATTGCTTGTTCACGCCATTGGTTTCGGTCATTTTGCGTCCTTTGGTTCGGTCTTGCGTTGCAGTTCGTCCAGCTTCTGGCGGCGCCAGTCGCTGTCTTGCACAGCGGCGGTCAACCCGGCAAGGTCGCCACCGCTCAGGCCGATGTCGCGCATCAGCGAGTCCAGCAAGGGCGCCTGCGCGCGGTAGCGCAGGGCACTCGATACCACCTGCTCGGCCAGATTGCCGCCAGCCGGCTTGCCACCATCGCCATCGACCGCGCCGCTCGGCGCGGCGCCGGCACCGTTCAAACCGCCGACCTCGATGATCTTGATGCCATCGATCGACTCCATCGGTTTGACGCTTTCGCGGATGATGCCCGGCAGGTGTTCGATCAGCGCCATGCGCAACTGCATGGCGATCTGCTCGACCGACAGCAGGTTGGCCGCCTCGTTCAATTTGCGCCGGCCCTCGGCATCGGCGGCATAGCGCGCCTCGGCGGCAGCGGCGTGCATTTTTTCCGCCGCGGCCCCGGCCTCGGCGCGCAGCTTTTCGGCGGTCGCTTCGGCTTCGGCACCGATCCGCCGTTGGTCGGCGTTGGCGTTGGCCAGGGTGCGGATCGCCTCGGCCTTTTGCTCGGCCGCTTCGCGCTCGGCCTTGGCAGCGATGGTGATGGAGATTTGTTCGCGCTCTGCTTCCTTGCTGGCTTCGACCAGTTCGATGTGCTTTTGGCGTTCGGCACGCTCCAGTTCGCGCACGGTATCGACCTGCTCGGCGGCCTTGACCGCCTGCGCGCGGGCCAGATCCGCGGCCGCCAGCGCTTCCGATTGCGCTTTGGATTTCTCGGCGATGGCGATCGCCCGGTCCTGTTCGGCCAGTTCGACCACCTTCTTTTGCAGCACGTCGGCGGTATCGACGTTTTTCTGCTTTTCGATCTCGCGTTCCTTGAGCTGCTGCTCCATGGCGATGCGCTGTTCCTCGACCACGCGCTGCGCCTGGATCTTGGCCTGATCGACCAGTTGCTGCGAGCTGATCAGGGCGTTCTCGGCTTCCTGGCGCTTTTGCGCCTGTTCGCGGGCGACCTCGGCCATCTGCCCGGCACGGCGAATCTCGATTTCGCGCTGCTGTTCGAGCTTGGCGTATTCCTCATCGCGCGACAGCATCAGCCGCTGCTGTTCCGCTTCCAGGTTTTTGCGCTGGATCTGCACCGCAGTGTCCTGTTCGATCTCGTTGCGCTTCTTGCGGCGCAACTCGATCGCTTCGGTGAGCTTGGTCAGACCCTCGGCGTCGAAGGCGTTGTCCGGGTTGAAGTACTCGCGGCTGGTCTGATCGAGGCCGGTCAGCGAAACCGATTCCAGTTCCAGGCCATTCTTCAAGATGTCCTCGGAAACCACCTGCTGCACTTTCTGCACGAACAGCGAACGCTGCTCGTGCAGTTCCTCCATACCCATCTCGGCCGCCACCGAGCGCAGCGCATCGACGAACTTGCCCTCGACCAGTTCCTTCAGCGATTCCGGTTCCATGGTCTTGATGCCCAGGGTCTGCGCGGCGTTGGCGATCGATTCCTCGGTCGGCTGCACGCGCACGTAGAACTCGGCCTGGACATCGACGCGCATGCGGTCGCGGGTGATCAGCGCCTGCTCGCGCGCGCGCTGCACGTCGAGCTTGAGCGTATTCATGTTCACCCGGATGATTTCGTGCAGGACCGGAAAGACCAGGGCGCCGCCGTTGACGATCACTTTCTGGCCACCGAAGCCGGTGCGCACGAACGACACTTCCTTGGTCGCGCGCCGGTACAAGCGGGCCACCACCAGCAGCACGAACAGGAAGAAGGCGAGCACGGTCGCCGCGGCCAGAATGATACCGAGCAGATTGGACTGTTGCAGCGATTGCATTTTGATTCCTCAGTGAGAGCGTTGGTGTCATGCCCAGCTTCAGGCCGCGCCGGCAAACAGCGCCGAGTGCGCGCCCATTCAGGGCAGCATGGCCGGATTATGGTTGCGGATGGCGCGATAGGTTGCCCCCGCCTGCGCGACCAGCAGTACCTGCTCGCCGCTCTCGAACACCTGCTCGGGATCGTCCGGTTCGAGCATCACGTAGTGGCTGTGGCCATGGCGGTCGCGCACCCGCGCCTGGGCGGCGGCGCCCTGGCGTGCGCTGCCGAGCACGATGGTGGCGATCTGGCCGATCATCGCCTGTTGCGACACCACTTGGGTCTCGTCGCCGGGCAGAACCCGCGCCAGACCATGGCCAAACAATCTGACCGCGCTCAGCGCCGGCGGCACTACCAAAAGCCCGGCCAGCCAGGCCGGCAGCATGATGCCGAGCGATGCCGACAGCGTACCCTGCAACAGCAGCCCGAGCAGCCCGTAGCTGCACAGAAAGGTGGCGAGCAGAATCAACACCGGCACCTTGCCGAAGTGGATCCAGCCCATGAACCGATCGACCAGCGAGTGACCGGCCAATTCCGAGCCGTCGCCCTCGCCCAAATCGAAATCGAAGTCGATCAGTCCATCCAGCAAACCGGACAGACTGGTGCCGATCAAATAGCCGAGCAGTTCCAGGGCCAGCAGCAAGCCCATCATCGCCAGTGCGATGGTGAACGGCAGGTTGGCACTGGCGGTGATCAACGCGTACATCGGTCCTCCTGATTGCGATGGGCTTGGCGTGCTCGATGCTGGGCGATCCGGCGCAGCAACAAATTGTTGCACGAAACCGGGGTTCAAGGTTCCGCTGGCGATTCAGCGTCGGTCGGCTAGCGTTATCGCGGCGCCACCAGCAAGACAGTGCTTGCGTGGCGCTTGCCCCTTGCCGCTTGTGCTCGGCCGGAACCGCGCGAAACCGGATCGCGTTCGATCGCCCGGCGTATCGGGTCGCTGGCACCCGCCCAAGGCCTATGACTCGGTTCTCGCCTTGACCTCGGCCAGCCGCTCGCGGATGCGATTCTTTCGCGCCAGGTCTTCCAATTCGGCGAGTTTGGCGCTGTCGGCATTCATGCCGCTGCTGCCCGGCACGCCGGTGCTTGCCATGACCCGCTGGAAGGCCCGTTCGGCCTCGCCCACCCGGCGCGCGGCGGAACCGCTGCCCGGTGCCGCCGCGTCCGCCGCGCTGTCCGCTGCCTGTTTCTGGGCGGCGCGGTATTGGGCGAGTTCGGTTTCCATTTCCCGACGCCGCGCCGACAAAGCGGCGATATAGCCCTCCAGCTCGCGCTGGCGGGCGGCGCCGTCGGCGATACCGGCTTCGAGCACCGGAATCTGCGCCTCGATGTCGATTTGCCGGGCGATCGCCGCTTCGGCCAGATCTTCGCGCTGTTGCTGCACGGCCAGTTCGATCTGCTCGCCCAGGGCCTCGTGCCGGCGGTTTTCCTCGACCAGACGCTTGCTGGCCAGATGGCGGCCAGCGATGACTCGGCCGAGCTCACCGCGCACATCATCGGCGGCACCGTCGATTTCGCGCAGGGCCTGCTCCATCACCACTTCTGGCGCAGCATTCTCGACCGCGCCGATCACCGCATTGACCGAACCGGCGATCAGCCGGCTGACCCGTGAACCAATGGACTCTTTCATGGCGTGCTTCCTCTGCTGGGGGAACGGTTGGCGACGATGAGTTGACTGAGTTCCAGGGTGCCAGCCAGGTTCTGGGCGATCAACTCGGGATTGTAGCAAGGCGCCTTTGTGGTCACGCCAAGGCGCAGGACGGCTTCCACCAGGCGAAAAACGCGCTCCGCCAGCCCCGCCTCGAACGAGCGCCAGGCCGGATCATTGGGCTCCCCGGCCGGCGGCCCGGCCATCAGGAAGGCGACCAGGTCGGGAGCCCAGGCCAGCAGTTCGGCGACCAGGGTGGAGCGCTGCCGGGATTGCCGCTCATGCTCGCGCTGCGCCTGTTCGGTGGCATCGAGCAATTCGCGGATACGCTCCAGACTGCTCTGGTAGCTGCGCGTCCCGGCATGTTCCAGGCGCGCACGGGTGACCAAGCCACGCAGCTTTTCGCTGGGCGTAACCGCGCCGGGCAGACTCAGACCGGCGAGAAATTCGGCGTCCTCGTCGCTGACCCGGAAACTCAGGGGTGTGCTCTTTGCGCTCATTCCAGACCCAGTGGATTCATGTGCATGCATTTGTATTCGATTGCGTTCAGCTTGTCAAGCGCTTTCGTGCCGAGCTTTCGACAGCAAGCCTCGACCGGGAACGAGGTGCCGCGGCTTCATGCGGGCTGCCGCACCCCGCAACCGATCTACCTATCGAATTGGCGCCGGCTACGCCTGAACGGACCGGCGACCCGGCGGGTCGCCGCTACGCCATCGACCGCACGGGCGACCCGGCGGGTCGCCCCTACGCCAGCCTGAACGCAGGCGCCATCCGCTGCTGTTCGCGCGCCGGGATACGCAGATGCCCGGCGATTTTTGGCCACTGAGCCACGATCTTTCGACTGCGTGCGACGATGCCGTTCGCGTCTTTCGCGGCGATGCGAAAGTACGGCGCCACGGAAAGTGCCAGGTCGAGGTCCTGGGCGTTGTCGGCCGCGCTGACGTTCAGCCGCAACCCCTGGGCGTCGGCGTCGGGGTTCATGTCGAAAGCCGCGGACAGACGCCAGCCTTTGCCCGGCGTCAGCAGGAAGCCATGATTGCGCAAATGATCGTCGCTGTTCGAGACCAGCATGTTGAACACGATGCGCGACCACAACTCGCGAAGATCGGCATCGGTCTCGGTACCGTGATCGATCAGCACCCGGGCCAGTTCCAGGTAGCTCGCACCCACCGATGCGTCATCGCCATCCTTGCGCCCGGTCAGCGTCATCGCCGAGGCGAAGTGGATGCGCCGCCCGCTTTCGGTCCGATCGAAGCGCTTGACCAGAAAACTGTGGTGCGGGTTCGCAAAGCGGCGCGCCAGACCTTCGGGCACGCGCAATCCGCAGGCCCGCGCCAGGGTTTGCACGAGCAGTTCCCAAGCGCCCACGTCATGCCGGTCGCGCACACTGGGAAACTTGGCGATCCACAGGTGTCCGTCCGGATCGACGACGCTGGCCTTGGGCCGGGCGCCGCCCAAGGAACCACCGGGCGCGATCAACAGCCGCAACCACTCGTCGCCGGCCTCGGCGGTGTTGTCTTCGTCGCGTTCCAGCGCCAGGCTGGCGGCCTCCAGTTCGCGCAATTGCACGAACGGTGGTGCCGCAGCGTGGTGGCGGTCGTCCAGGAATTCACCGGCATCGTCGCGCCGGAATCGCAGCGCGCCGACACGATACGCATCGTGCACGCCCAGCAGATAGTCGGACTCGTACAAACGTAGCTGTCGGGGTGCACGGCCGGCGCGCTGCTCTCGCTCCCATCGCCGCTGCATGAGCAGGCGACCCCAACGATCCGGACTGGCATCGGCAAACACACCGAAGGTCCGATGTCCCTGCGCTGGGTGCTGGCGTCCTGCAAACCGCCCAAGGCGCGGATCAAGTTGCGGGCCGGCCATGGCAGGATGCGCCAATGCTTCGGCATCGAACGCGAATTCGAACACTTCACGCCCCGCGCCGCGCAATGCATGCAGCCAGCCAAGGCGCACCGGAAGCGGCAACCCATCCCAGTCGGCATAGACTGCGATGACCATGATTCACCGCCCTTTTTTCGGCGCGGCGGCCTTGGCATCGATCAGATCGGCCAGGGTTTTGGCGCGGGCAAAGCCGCTGTTGTCGATCCACTGTCCGCTACCCGCGTGCGACTGCGGCACTGGCCCGGCGGTCTTGCCCGGGTTGGCCCGCCGCGCCACCGATTCCACAACACCAGCCGTTCGGCCACGCTGCACCGACTCGCTGCCGAGCGGCGACGCAGGGCGTGGCCTGGTTCTGCCGCGAGCCGCGAGGCGTAGATCCTGCAGTTCCCGGCCGAGCGAATCGGCGGCGCCCATTTGCTCCAGGTCGTGCTCAATGCCCAGTACCTGCATGACCGCCAGATAGGCGCCCATGGTCACGCCGGCACCGCCCCGCTCCAGACTGCGCAGCGTCATCGGCGCCATCCCAGCCCGCTCCGCCACCTGCTTTGCGGTCAGCCGCCGTCGCCGTCGTGCCAGCCGCAAGCGTTCGCCGAACCTTTGCAGAAGTTCGCTGGTTGCTGGCAGCAGTGGGGCAATCGTCTTGGCCATGATGCCGCTATTTTAGCCTTTTTTTGACACTTTAGCCATAATAATGCCCTTTTTGCCCGCTCAGAGCGGCGTCTGCGCAGCATGTCGCCGAGCGCATCATGCACTTGAACGCCCGCGTCAGCGCTGATCGATCATTGGCGCCGGTCGCGCAAGGCCTTGGCCAGCACGGTGAAGGCGTCGGCAATCTGTCCCACCGCTTCCGCCGAGGGCAGGGGCAATCTCAGGCTGGACACGCCGCTTTCCGGGTCGCGTTCGATCCATGGGTGCGCGTTGGCCGCGGGGTTGCGGGCCGCGCTCAACGCAGAAATCCACTGCGCGCCAAGTTGCGCCAGCGCGCTCCAGGGGTCGTTCTCCTGGCTGGTAGGCGGTGCCGGCGCTGTGCTCACCACCTGCGCCGACGGTGTGGATGGCGGCGTCGCTTCGGTATCGATCGCAGAATCGGCTTGATCGTCCGGCTGGGCCTCGGCCTCGATCGCGTTGACTGCGCCGACCGCTTCCTCGATCGGCGTCATCGCCTCGCCCTCGCCCATGTTTCCGGTGACGTTCTCGACATCCTTCATGAAGCGGTTGAGGCGCGAACCGCCCAGGGCGATTTCGCCGCTGCCGCCATCGAGGATGCCGGCCGACAGCGAGCGCTTGAACGCCAACACCGAGAGCATGCCCTCTTCGATGGTGCCCTTGGCGACGAAATTGACGATCTGCACCGGCCGCTTCTGACCCATGCGGTGGATGCGGCCGATGCGCTGTTCGAGTAGCGCCGGATTCCACGGTAGATCCATGTTGACCAGGATCGAGGCGTGCTGCAGGTTCAAGCCGGTCGCCCCGGCGTCGGTCGACAGGAATACCCGGCAATGCGGATCGTCGCGGAAGCGTTCGACCAGCGCCGGCCGTTTCTCCGAGGGCACACCGCCGTGGAAACTGACATAGCCGATCCCGCGCGCCTGCAGGCGACGGATGATGATGTCGTGGGTGCGCGTCCATTGGCTGAACACCACCGCCTTGGCGTCCGCTTGCGCGAACAGGTCGTCGAACAGCGCCGCCAGTTCGTCGGCCTTGACGCCGTGGTCGCTTTGCTGATCGAGCAGGTAGGTGCTGTTGCAGGACATGCGCATGTCCTGCAAGGCGCAGGTCAGGCGCCGCTGCTCCTGGTCGGACAGGAACTTCATCCTGCGCCAACGCTTTACGATCCGGGCAACGGTGTCGGCGTTTTCCTGGTGGTAAGCCATCTGCGGCTCGGTCATCGGCACCAGCAGATTCTGGTCGGTGCGTTCCGGCAACTGTTGCAGCACTTCGGATTTGCGGCGGCGGATCATGATCGGTGCCAGGGTCTGGCCGATCTTTTCCAGCCCGGTGTAGCCGGTGACGCGCCCGCCTTCGTCTCTCTGCTGATGCTCGTGCAGCAGCTTCCAGGTCGGCCCGAGTCGGTGCTGGTCGACGAATTGGACGATCGAGATCAACTCCTCCAACTTGTTTTCCAGCGGCGTGCCGGTGAGCACCACGGCGTACGG
>JBFXKH010000079.1:0-17144 GCA_050173995.1 Lysobacterales bacterium
CTCAGTCTGCGCGCCGAGGCCGCGGCTGCCTCCGAGATCGCCCGGATCAAGGGCGGCCGCTTCTACACCTACACCGACAGCGGCCGCGCCGTGTTCATCCAGAGCACCCGAGACGGCACCGACAAGCTCGGCGGCATTTTTATTCGCACCCGCAATGAAGAAGGTCTGCAAGTCATCTCCGCCCACCAGGGACGCTTTGTGACCAAGGCCGATGCCAGCCACCACGATCTGCTGTTGCAGGATGCCAACGTCTACAAACGCACCAGCGACGGCCGTGACGTATTCGGCAAATTTTCGGCTTTTTCGATCAAACTGCCGATCAAGCAACCGGAGCCGGTGGGTCGTCGTCCCAAGGTGTTGTCGCTACTGGAACTGGCAAACTCCGAGCGGCCGGCCGATCGCGCCGAATTCCAGTGGCGGCTGTCGACGCCGGTATCGACTCTGCTGCTGGCCCTGCTCGCTGTGCCCTTGAGTCGCAGCCGACCCCGACAGGGGCGTTTCGCTCGCATGTTGGTGGCACTGGTTGTCTACGCGGTTTATTTCAATACGGTCAGCATCACCCGCACCTGGGTGGAACAGGGGCAGATCGACAACATTGTCCCAGTGCCGGCCTTGCTCGGGCTGGTCGTGCTCGGGCTGTACCTGCCCTGGCGACGTTGGTGGGCGCAGTTGCGCGGTGGCAATCATGCATCTGCTTGACCGTTATCTGGCGCGAAATTTTCTGCTCGGCATGCTGCCGTCCCTGCTGCTGCTGGGCGGGCTATTCAGTTTTCTGGCCTTGGTTCAGGAACTGGAAGATGTCGGCAAGGGCGGCTACACCACCGCCTCGGCGATCGCCGTGATCGCCTTCACGCTGCCGCGCAAGCTGATCGACATTCTGCCGGTGATCGCCCTGCTCGGCGCTCTGACCGGCCTCGGCGCAATGGCCAACCACCGTGAAACCGTTGCTGCCCGCGCCGCCGGGCTGTCCCCGGCGCGCATGGCGCTGCCGGTGTCGCTGGCCGCGGTGTTGGTTATCGTGGTCGCGTTCTGCGTGCAGACGTTTTCCATTCCCGGCTGGGAGCGTGACGCCCGGCAATTGCGCGCGCAGGTCACCCAAACCGCGATGGAGAGCCGCGGCAATGAGTTCTGGACCCGCACCGGCAGTAATCTGCTGCGCGTCGGCGATGTCGCACTCGGGCGGGTTCCTACCGATATCGAGATCTACCAGATGGACCCGAACGATCGTCTGGTCGGCTTGATCCGTGCCGCCCATGCCGATCTGGTCAATGAACGCGAGTGGCTGTTGCATGACGTCAGCCAGACCTTGCTCGAAGGCACGGCCGCCACCACCACCCGCGAACCACAGATGCTATGGCAGAGTTTTCTATCGGCGCAACAGCTCGGCACCTTGGTGCAACCGGCCAACACTATGGCGGTAAACGAGCTGTTGAGTTATATCGAACGCCTGCGCAGCAATCGGCTGAATACCCACCAGTACCGTTTTGCCTTCTGGCAAATGTTGAGCCTGCCGGTCGGGATTCTGGCCATGGCGATGCTCGGTGTGCCGTTCGTGATGGGCTCGTTGCGTGCGGTCTCGGTCAGCCAACGGGTGGCCTTCGGCGGCGGTCTCGGCATGTTGTTCTATCTGCTGGAGCAGGTGATCGGCCAGTTTGCGGTGCTCTACGAATTCAACCCGATCCTCGCCGCCATGGGCCCCGACCTGGTGCTGCTGGCGCTGGCCTCGATCAGCCTGGCGCGCTCGCGCTGATCCAGCGTTGCCCTGCCGCCTGGCGAAAGCCATCACCGGTGGCCGAGGCCGCCTGCATCAGGCGCATCGCGACTTCCCAGCCCACGGCACCTGGTTCGATGTCGAACACCCGGTAGCTGGCAAGATCTTCCGCCGCCACCGAGGAAGCCGAAGCGGTGCCGTATACGCGCATTGATGAAGCGATCGTTGCGTCGTTGTGGTGCAGGTGGCCATGCAGCACCAGATCGGCACCGCCGTCGCGCAGGCGCGTCGACAGCGCCCGGGCATCGGTCAGGCTTTTGCGCCAATGGGTTTGCCCAGGCAACGGCGGATGGTGGATCAGCACCAGCCGATAGTCGCCACGCGATCGGGCCTCGGCCAACATTGCACTCAACCGCTCGCCCTGCGCCTCTCCGACCGTCCCGGTGGCCATGAACAGCGGCGTCGGCAGCGACGAGCACAGGCCGATCACGCTCACCCCCGGAAACCGCCAGCACAGCGGATAGGCGGGATACGGCGATGGCACGTCGGCGCCAGCATCGAGATGCAGGTAGGCGCCCCAGTGCGCCCGCAGCGCCGGCCAACTGTCGCGGGCATAGAGATCGTGGTTACCCGGAACCAACAGTACCCGTTCCGGTGGCCCGAGCCGGGCCAGCCAATCGGCTGCCTGAACGATTTCCCGCTCCAGGCCGATGTGCACCAGGTCGCCGGTCAGTGCGATCAGGTCGGCACGTTCTGCGTGGATAGCGGTCAGCAGCCGTTCCAACATGTCCGGGCGATGCAAGTGCCGACGCCGCTTACGCCAGGATAGGTAGCCCGACCAACGCTTGGCACCCAGCTCGGGCCAGGAAATGCCGGCCAGGCTGCTGAGATGGGGATCGGTCAGGTGAACGATGCGCATGGTCCTGGTCACGCTTGGGCTACACCGGTTGGCTCGATTGCGGAACGGCAAGGCAGTCCGAACCGGGCAAAACAGCGCACTATTCTCGCCGCAACGCGATATCCGGCAGCGGTCGGAAAGCGTCAGCCGTCGTTTGGCTGGTTGCGGCACCGTACCGGCTGTGGCGGGAGCGAAAGCCGGCGGCTCGCCAACCAACCGTTATGGTAGCGTGGCTGCCGGCCCACGCGCTGGCTGCCGCATCCTCGGCTGCGGGCCGGTCGTACCACGACCGGTTCCAGCTCCGGTTCTGGCGCATGGCTCGTCTGACCAGACGCAACATTTACCGATGCCGGCATGATCCCTATAATCCACGGTTTTGCCTCGTTGTCATGCCGAGCCTCCGGGCCGAAGGTCCCTGTGATCCATGTTGAAGACTGCGGCTTTCGTTCTGGCAGATTCGCCGACCCGTTTGTGGGGTTTGAGTTCGCGCGAGCGTTTGCGCCGGCAGGTAGGGCAAATTCGCGAACTGGTATGGATCGATGACCTGGGCGAACGGGCGCCGGGCCAGCCGGTCCTGCTGATCCATGCCGGATACCTGTTCGAACTGCGCACCTTGAAGGCGCTGCTGTCGCACCCGGACCATATTTTGCTTTGTGGCAGCGATGGTCAGCCCGCGGCTGCCCTGCTGGCGGCAGGGGACCTGGATGCCAGCCTGGCCTATCTGCGCGCAGGCGGTGACCACCCGCTGGACACCATCACCCCGGCACAATTGCAGAACTTCGATGCCCGCCTGCGCCGCTCGGAACCGCCGCTGCTGGAACCGATCTCGGCGAGCAACCGCGAACAACTGGAAGCCACCCTGTACGGCAACGCTTACAAGGGCATCACCGACTTGGTCACCAAGTGGCTATGGCCACGTCCAGCGATGCACGGCGTGCGACTTTGCGCCCAGCTCGGCCTGAGCCCAAACATGGTCACCGGATTTGGCTTGGCGCTGATGCTGGCGGCCAGCCTGTTGTTTCTCCACGGTCACTACGCCTGGGGGCTGCTGCTCGGCTGGCTGATGACCTATCTCGATACCGTGGACGGCAAACTGGCCCGGGTGACGGTTCGTTCCAGCCGGGTCGGACACGCCTTGGATCATGGCATGGACGCGGTGCACCCGCCGTTCTGGTATGCATTCTGGGGACTGTCGCTGCCGCGGCTGGACGCCGGCTTCGGCTTGGCTGTGGAAGACTACCTGGTGATGATCATCGCCGGATATGTGGTCGGCCGCCTGATCGAAGGTGCCTTTGAACGCCTGCTGGCCTGCACCCTGTTTGCCTGGCGACCATTCGATGCCTATTTCCGGCTGATCACGGCGCGCCGCAATCCCTGCCTTATCCTGCTCAGCGTGTCGCTGCTCTGCCAGCGCCCCGACTGGGGCTTCGCAGCGGTAGCCTGGTGGACTGCGCTGACCTCGGCGGTGCTCGCGGTACGTCTGCTGCAGGGGCTGGTCGGTCGCTGGCGACACGGCCCGCTGGTCTCTTGGCTGGTGGACGGAGAGGATGCGCGGCGCCGGTTTCCGCGTAGCTATCGCACTTTTGCCAATACCCGGGCCGCCTACCTGCCAAGCGCCTGAGGATTGAGGTATGGTCAAGTTTTTTGTAGGGAGTTGTGCCGGATGCGTCATGGTCGCGCCTGAAATCCCAGCACCCGGTAGCGATCGCGACAGCGCTGCGCTGGCGGTGATCGGTCGGCGTCTGCACCGCCAGGAAGCCAGCGTCGGAGACGATGTCGAACGTCTGCTGGAGCTCATCCAGCAGCGCTTCGGCGAATCTCTGGCGGCGGTGCTGGTATACGGCTCTTACCTGCGCGGCAAGCGCGATACGGTGCTGGATTTTTATGCATTGCTCGACGACTATCGCGCGATGCCCTGGTGGCAGGCGCTGCTGTGCCGGCTGCTCGCACCCAACGTTTATTTTCTCAGTACCGGAACCGGCCTGGACGCGGCCCGAGCCAAATGTGCAAGCCTGAGCCTGGACCGCTTCGAACAAGCAATGCGCGGCGATTTTCACTCGTATTTCTGGGCCCGTTTCGCCCAGCCCTGCCAGTTGCTCTACGTGCGCGATGAGTCCAGCCGGGTGCGCGTACACGCGGCTCTGCTCGCCGCCGCAAACACCTTCCTGCGCCGGGTGGTGCCGATGCTGCCGTCACGGTTGAGCACCCGCGATCTCTGGCAACGCGGCTTCGAGCTCACCTACCGCGCCGAGCTGCGCGCGGAGAAGGGTGGCTATAGCAAGGGCTTGATCGACGCCGACCCGGATTACTACCGCGACCTGACCCGCCTGCTGGCCGGTCCGCGCCTGCAACCGCTGCCCGACGACAGTCCGACCGCGGTCGAGCTCACACAATCCTGGCATAACCGATCCAGCGATACCGAACGCTGGCAGGCGCAATGTTCCTGGTGGCTGCGTCGCTTGCAGGGCAAATGGCTGTCGCTCGCCCGCATCGCCAAGGCCGCGACCATGTTCGACGATCCGCTCGATTACATCCTGTGGAAGATCGAGCGTCACTCGGGGATCCATGTCGAGCCCAGCAAGCGCCAACGCCGGCATCCGCTGATTTTCGCCTGGCCGCTACTGTGGAACCTGTACCGCCACGGCGCGTTTAAGTAATTGTGTCGACGATGATCCGACCGTCTACCGCCGAACGCTGCCGCGTCGGGCCTGCGGCCGGCTCGGTGCTCAGTCCCCGCCTGGGCGCACCGGCGTGAGCGCCACACCAGAACCACCAGTCCATCCGTCCGAACCGCCGTTACGGCGGATTCTGCGCAATTTTGCCCTACTGCTGCGCGGTCGCTGGATTGCCGGGGTGATGACCTTCGCCGCTACCACGCTGATGGCGCGCACCCTGGGTCCGCATGACTTTGGCCTGGTCGTGCTGATGCACGCCTACACACTGCTGATCCGCGGCCTGCTCAACTTCCAACCTTATGAAGCGATGGTGCGCTTCGGCGTACCACTGCTCGAATCCGGTGAAGCGCAACGCCTGGTACGACTGGCCGCCGCCTGCCGTCGGGTCGATCGTCGCTCCAGCTTGATCGCCACCGCGCTCGGCCTGGTGGCGGCGCCGTTCGCGGCCTGGCTGCTCGAACTGGACCGCTTACAGTTGCTGATGCTGATGGCCTACAGTCTGACCCTGCTCGCCACCGGCAACGGCACCGCGACCGGCGTGCTGCGGCTCTACGACCGTTTCGATCTGATTGGCAAACAGATGTCGGTAGGCCCGGCGATTCGAATCGCTGGCGTCGGGCTGGCCTGGTTCAACCATGCCGATCTGCCCGCCTTCGTGGCCACCTGGGCGATCGCCTATCTGGCGGAAAATGCCTATATCAACTGGCGCGGCTGGCAGGAATATCGACAGCGCCTCGGCGATTCCGGCGCATTATCGGGCCAGTCCAAAGCCAAACTGCAAGAGTTCGAGGGCCTGCGGGGGTTTCTATGGGTGACCTACTGGCAGTCCTCGCTGGACCTGGTACCCAAGCATCTGGCCATGGTCCTGGCTGGGTCCCTGCTCGGACCGGCGGCGGCCGGTCTGCTGCGGCTGGCGCGGGAATATGCCAGCCTGCTGATCCAGCCCACAGTGTTGATCCGTCAGGTCGTGTTCCTCGATCTCACCCGCAGTTGGCACCAGCGCTCGCCCGATTTCGGCCGCATCACCTGGCAGGCCGCATTGCTGGCGGGTGGCGTCGGCCTGGGCCTGTCCGTTCTCGGCTGGTTTGCCGGCCCGCCGCTGCTTGCGGTCCTGGCCGGCCAGCAATTTGCTGCCGCCGGCCCGGTATTGACCCTGCTGTTATTTGCGGCCAGCCTCAATCTGGCCGAATCCCCTCTGCGCGCAGCGGCTTATGCGATCGGCAAAGCCGGTGCCACCCTGCGGCTGCATGTGGCTGCCACCGTGGTCTATCTGGGGCTGTTCATCGCGCTGAGCCACTGGATCGGGCTGATCGGTGCCGGCGTGGCTGCGGTCGCCGCGGCGGCTATCCCGCTGGGCGGGATGATCGTGCTGATCCGCAGTCGGCTGCGCAGGTCCGGCGACAACCGCTGAATCAGCCGGCCGCCACCGCCAGCGGTAGCGCAAACAGCGGCGCCACGATGCGCTGGAAGGCCGCGATGATGGCATCGACCTGCTCGGTGGTGTGCGCTGCACTCAGGCTGACCCGAAGCAGGCTGCTGCCATCCGGCGAGGCCGGCGGCAGCATCAGATTGGTGTAGACGCCGGCCTCGATCAGTTGGTGCCAACTGGCCAGCGCCTGTTCGCGCGCTTCGAAGCGCACCGCAATCACCGGGCTGGGTGGCGCACCGAGCTTCAGGCCCATAGCGGTAAACGCCGCGTGCAGGCGCCGCGCGCTGGCCCAAAGCCGCGCCGGCAATTCCGGGCGGCTGCGCAGTTGCTGCAGGGCCGCGCGGGTGGTGGCGATCACCGACGGGCTGCCGGAAGCGGTGAAAATGAACGGCCGGCTGGCGTAGCGAACCAGCGGCAGTATCTCCTGCGCACTGACGCAGTAGCCGCCCGTCGCGCCCAGGCTCTTGCTGAAGGTGCCGACGATGAAATCGACATCGGCCTCCACCCCTTCGGCCTCGGCCACGCCGCGGCCGTGGGCGCCGAACACCCCCAGCGAATGCGCCTCGTCGACCATCAGATAGGCGCCGTGCTTGCGCTTGACCGCGACGATTTCCTTGAGCGGGGCAACGTCACCGAGTACGCTGTACAGCCCTTCGACCACGATCAGCGCGCGTTTGGCCTGGTCGCCGAGGCGGCGCAGGCGGGCATCCAGGCTGTCCGGATCGTTGTGGCGAAAACGGAATATCTGTGCCCCGCTCATGCGGCAGCCGTCGTATAGGCTGGCGTGGGCGTCGGCATCGAGCAGTACCGCATCACCAGGTCCAAGCAGCGCCGCCAACATACCCAAGTTGGCCGCATAGCCGGTCGAGAACACCATGCCGTAGGGCAGCCCGTAAAACTCGGCCAGTTCCTGCTCCAGTTGCCGATGCAGGGAAAAACTGCCATTGGCCATGCGCGAGCCGGTGGTACCGGTGCCGAACTCGGCCAACGCCTGCTGGCCGGCCGCGATGCAGGCCGGATCGAAGGTCAGGCCGAGATAATTATTCGTGCCGGCAAGGATGGTGCGACGGCCCTCGATCAGGCCCTCGGTCGGCGAAAAAATCTGTTCGGTGACCAGACCGGTCGGATCCCTGCCCGCCGCCGCGATTTCGGCGCGAACCGCTTTGATCGGCGCAAATTTGTCGAGCAGGGTTGGCGCGCTCATGCTGACAACCCCTTGGCCTTGGCGACCACGGCGGCGAGATCGCGTACCGAGCGCACGCCGGACAGCGCGTCCAGATCGATGGCGATATCGAAGTGCTCTTCGACTTCCATCACGAATTCCATGACCTGCACCGATTCCAGCCCAAGACCGGACACGAAATCGCTGGTCATGTCGAGCTGGGTGTCACGACCGACATGTTGATTGAGCAATGCGAGCAAGGTGGTTTCGATATCCGACATGGGGGTTCTCGTTTTGCATGAGGATTCAACGGCGACCGTCCTGATCGAACAGTCGCGCCGCACCGGTGGCCAGATCGATCGCCGGCGACCAACCACTGGCCCGGTGGTATTCGCGGTTGTCGCCCAACCAATCGGACTGGCGCAATTCGCGTACCTTGCCCGGAGTCAACATCGGCGCATAGCCAAACGCCAAGGATAGCAGCTGATTGAATCGCGCGGCAGAATGCAGCAGCAGCGCCGGCACCGGCAACCGCCAGGGATCGCGCCCGGCTACGGCGCGGCCGATTGCAGTCCAGTCGTACCCCCCCGGGGTACCGTCGTCGATTGCAAACACTTGGTGCCGGCAACGCTCGGAGGCCGACAGCCAGGCAGACACGGCTGCGCTCAGGTCTTCCACATGCAGCAAGGACAAGCGCTGCCCAGGTGGACCCGGTATCGGCGCCAGCCCGCGGCGGATCCAGGCCAGAATCGGGCGCATTTCCCGATCCCCCGGTCCGTACAGGGCGGGCGGGCGCAGCACCGTCCAGGGCAAGTTCGGAAATTCTGTCAGCGCCTGTTCGCCCTCGAACTTGCTCTGCGCATAGTCCGAAACCTGTGGCCGACTGGCCGCCAGCGAGGAAATCAGCAGAAACGGCACCGGCCGATGCTGTGCTGCCGCTACCGCGGCAAGTTGGGCCACGCCGGCGACGTTGGCAGCGAGGAAATCCGCTTTGCGGGCGCCACGCACGCTGCCCGCGCAATAGACCACCGCATCGACACCGTCCAAGGCAGTCTGCAGCTCTTCGCGATTGTCCAGGTCAACCGAAACCCGCTGGCAGCCTTCGAGCAAGTGCGCTCGCGCCACCGAGACCGGCCGGATCAAGGCACGTAGCTGATGGCCCTCGGCGAGCAGCCGCCGCTGCAGATGCTGCCCGACGAACCCGGTAGCCCCAGTCAGGGCGATGCGCAAACCGGACGACCGATACGACGCCGGCTCAGACATTCGCCGCGACGGCGGTCCTGCCGGCCAGCGGCTGCGGGCCTTGCTGCCAGCACTGCCGGGCGATGAAATCGCGCTTGGTCTGCGACCGCGACAGTTTGCCGGACGAAGTGCGTGGCAGGGTGCCGCTGGGGACCAGATCGACATGGCAGTTGATGCCGAAATGAATCTGGATGGCGGCCTTGATCTCTTCGATCATCGCCGCCTGGCGCGCCGGATCGGCCTCTTTCGATTCGGTCACCAGCACCGCCATGTCCTCGCCACCCGGACCGGGCGCGGCAAACGCCGAGACGTGGCTGTAGCGCACGCCTTCGACCTTCTCGGCGACATGCTCCAGGTCCTGCGGCCAGATATTGCGGCCCTTGATGATGATCACGTCCTTGTGGCGGGCAGTGATCACCAGACGCGAGCCCATCCGGTAACCGATGTCGCCGGTATTCAGCCAGCCGTCGGCGGACAGCACTTCGCGGGTCGATTCCGGATCTTCGAAATAGCCGGTCATCACACTCGGGCCCTTGACCCAGACGTGACCGTAATAGCGCTCGGGCAGCTCGCTGCCGCGGTCGTCGCGGATCGACATCGAATAGCTCGGCAGCAGTTCGCCGCAATCGACGAACACCAGGGTGTCCTCGCGGCCGCGCTGGTCGAGCGCGACCGCCTTGGCGATACCGGCACTGGACATCGATTCCTTGTCCACCACGTCCATTTCCAGGCCGCCGTTCATCGGCGCGAAGGTCACCGCCAGGGTGCATTCGGCCATGCCGTAGCAGGCAACGAAAGCCTTGGCGTCGAAACCATTCGGCTTCAGCAATTCGGCGAATTTCTCCAGCGGTTCCGGGTGGATACGCTCGGCGCCGACGCAGGCCACCCGCCAACTACTCAGATCGAAACGGTCGCAATCCGACCAGCGCAGGCGCTTGGCACACAGCGCATAGCCGAACGGTGGACTGGAAGAAATGGTGCCGCGATTCTCGGAGATCAGCTTCAGCCACAGCCGTGGACGCATGGCGAAACTGCGCGGACTCAGGTAGTCGGTCGACAACTGGGTGACCAGCGGCACCAGCAGGCAGCCGACCAGACCCATGTCGTGGTAAAGCGGCAGCCAGGACACGACCCGATCATTGGCGGTGATCTGGATACCCTCGATCGCGATCTCACTCAGATTGGCAAGCGCGATCCGCTGGGTGATCGCTACGCCGCGCGGGAAACGAGTACTGCCCGAGGTGTATTGCAGATAGGCGAGTTCGTCGCCATCCATCGGCACCAGCTCGAAGCCGCCCTGCGCCAGCACATCGAAATCGGCGGGCACGCCGACCTTGACCAAATTCAGGCCTTCGGCGGCCTCGCGCAGAAAACCGATATGCGACTCCGGCGCCACCGCGATCGCGGCGCCACAGGATTGAAGCATTCGTCGGATATGCTCGATATAGGCATGGCGGGCGCCGATCTGCACACTGGAATGCACCGCCACGGGCACGAAACCAGCATATTGGCAGGCAAAGAAGAAACGATGGAACAGCGGGTCGGTCTCGGCCACGATCGCGACCCGCGTGCCGCGTGTGCAGCCGAGCCCGAGTAGACGCTGCGCCAGCGCACGCGCCTGATCGCGCAGATCCCGGTAGCTGAGCACCGTGCCCAGCTCGCCCCGGCCGTCATAAAAGTTGTATCCCGTATCGCCCTGTGCGGCGTATTCGAGCGCCTCGACCAGATTGGCGAAGCCCGCACTTTTCAGGGGGAGAGAACCGTTCGTTCCCGTTGGCTTCATGGGTATGGATCCATCGAACATGTACAAACGCAAGTCCGCACGCACCGCCAAAACCGGCGACTGCGTGCGGTAGTAAAGTACGTCATTGTAACCGCTTACCAAACCTTTGGACCAGTACCCGCAAGGTACCGGCGCCTAACCAGAAACCGCCAGCGAAACCGCGAGTTACACTACCCCGAACCCCTGGCTTACAAGCCCGACGGGCTGGTCCCGTCGGTTTCAACGCGCCGGGCCGATGGGCCTGAGGCGCGGTACGACAGCAAAACCCAACCTCGCCAGGCCAAGCCGGCCACGGACGCTAGGGACCGGCGTAACACGCCAAATCTTGCGCCACCGCCACCGAACCGGCATAACCGCGACGAACGGCGGCAAGATTAGCAGCAAGCGAATAGAGGCTCCGCTCCATCAAGTGTGACAATAGCAGTCGGCGGACACCGGCACCCCCGGCGCCGGCACCGATGATACCCGGCGGTGCATGCAGACGGCGGGCGACCGAATCGGCCTGTTCCGGGATCGCCAAGGCCATGACCAGCAGGTCGGCGGCGTGCGCGAACTTCCAGAACCGGTCGGCACTGCCGTTTTGGTCACCGCCGAACACCAGCCGCTGACCGCGCACCGAGACCCGGTAGGCCAGCGCTGGAACCGGCCCGTGCGGTACACCGATCGCCTCGACCAACAGATCGCCCGACTTCAGGACCGTCGCCGCCCGTCGGCTGGCAGCGGCGACCTGCTGGGGTATTAGCGCGAACTGGCCGGCACTGCCATTGAGCGCGCCGGACAGATAACGCCAGGCGCCGGTGTTGGCATCGAACTGCGATCCCAGCCATTCGCGCAAGCCGGGGAAGTCGCCACCACCGTCCGGACCGCTGATCGGCAAGGGCCGCTCACGCGCCGAGAAATACCCGCTCTTGACCAGCGCCGGCAGATCGGCGGCGTGGTCGGCGTGCAGGTGGGTGAGCGCGATCAGTTCCAGGTCTTCGATGCGCGCAGCGGATTCGCCGAAGCGCAGGAACGCACCGCCGCCGGCATCGATCAACACCCGCGCGTGGCCATCGACCCAGACCAGATAAGCGGAACCGGCGCGGCCGTCATCGGCAATCGGACCACCGGAACCCAGCACCTGGACCGCGACCCCCTCGGACCCGCAACCGGCCCGGGCCAGCCCGGCGAGCAGGCATAGGCACAAGGCGACCAGGCGGATTCGGTTCGGCATGCCGCCGATGTTAGCGAGCCCGGCCGGCAAATACCCAAACCAGCAGCGACCGACCCATCAACGTAGGGGCGACCCGCCGGGTCGCCCGGACCGAACCGGTGTCGTAGGGGCGACCCGCCGGGTCGCCCGGACCAGCCCGCTAGATCAGCGAACCGCCTGCACCTGCACCGCGACCCGGATGGTGTCGCCGGGATGGTAATCGGTGACGGTGTGGTGGATGCGGCCACGGTAGCGGTAGCTCACGTCATAGCCGGTCACGCGCTGTTCTTCGCGATAGGACGTATCGATCCGGCAGCGGCGTTCATCCGAGTACACCACCCGTTCGCGATAGCCACCGCGACCGCCGCGATCGTAACGGCGCTGGTCGTCGTGGGCGATGGCATAGCCGAGCGCGGCGCCGGCCACGGTCGCCGCGTCGCGGCCGCGGCCGCGACCGATTTGGTTACCGATTACACCGCCGACAATCGCACCCAGCACCGGACCAGCCGCGGAACGGCGACCGCGATCGTAATGCACCGGCTCGCGATAGCGCACCGGTTCGTTCCAGCACACTTCATTCTCGACCGGATGGCTGACGGTTTCGATGATCGGATCGACCGACACCACCCGGGCCAGATCGTAATCGGTCTCGCCGTAGTGGCCGGCGAACGCGCTCGCAGACAGGCTGAGACCGGCGACCAGAATCGAGCAAGTAGTTACGTAGCGCATGGTTTTGACTCCTTCGGTTGGTGTCGTTGACGCGGAATCCAAGTTGACGTTTGCGCCATGAATGCCTTGTGAATTTTGCTCGCCCGGAGGCGACGGCCTTGGCCGCCGTTCAGTCTTCGTCGAAGTGCCGTTCAGCGACCGGCACCGGCGGTTTGCGTTCGCAGTCGATCTATCGCCGTGGCCGGTTTCGCCTACCGAACGCCCAGCGCAGCAGTGCAAATGTCGGCAACCCGGTTGCCCACGCCTGCCCAATTACGCCTTGCCGTGCGGGCCGGCGGTGCACTACCCTGCCGGACCGCCTTGGGGGAATCGCTTCGATGAGTATCCTGTTTGGTTTGCTGGGGTTGACCGTATTGCTCGGCATTGCCTGGGCGTTCTCCAACAATCGCAGCGCAGTGAACTGGCGACTGGTGCTTACCGGAGTTTCGCTCCAGGTGGCGTTTGCCGCGCTGGTGCTGCTGGTCCCCGGCGGCAAGAACCTGTTCGACATGCTCGGCAATGGCTTCGTCAAGCTGCTGAGCTACGTCGTCGCTGGCTCCAGCTTCATTTTCGGCGGCCTGATGGACTCGGAAAAGTACGGGTTCATTTTCGCGTTCCAGGTATTGCCCACCATTATCTTCTTCGCTGCGCTGATGAGCGTGCTGTACCACCTCGGGGTGATGCAGGCGGTGGTGCGGGTGATGGCACTGGCGATCACCAAGGTGATGAAAGTGTCCGGCGCCGAGACCACCAGCGTTTGCGCCAGTGTGTTCATCGGGCAGACCGAAGCGCCGCTGACGGTGCGCCCGTACATCGGCAAGATGACCGAATCCGAACTGATGACGATGATGATCGGCGGCATGGCGCACATCGCCGGCGGCGTGCTGGCGGCCTACGTCGGCATGCTTGGCGGTGGCGACCCGGTGCAGCAGGCGTTCTATGCCAAGCACCTGCTGGCTGCCTCGATCATGGCGGCACCGGCCACCATGGTGATCGCGAAGCTGCTGATTCCCGAAATCGGCACCCCGCTGACGCGCGGCACGGTGCGCATGGAAATCGAGAAGACCACCAGCAACATTATCGACGCGGCCGCCTCCGGCGCCGCCGACGGTCTGCGGCTGGCGCTCAACATCGGCGCGATGCTGCTGGCCTTCATCGCACTGATCGCGCTGATCAACGGTCCGTTGACCTGGGTCGGCGAGGCCACCGGGCTAACGCAATGGCTGGGCCGCCCGACCGATCTCGCCACGTTGCTTGGCTATGTGTTGGCACCGATCGCCTGGGTGATTGGCGTGCCCTGGGCCGATGCCACCACGGTCGGCGGACTGATCGGCCAAAAGATCGTGATCAACGAATTCGTGGCCTATCTGCAACTGGCCGACATCGTCAACGGCAAAGTGGCGGGAGTGGCGTTGAGCGAGAAAGGCACACTGATCGCCACCTATGCGCTGTGCGGGTTCGCCAATTTCAGTTCGATCGCGATCCAGATCGGCGGCATTGGCGGGCTGGCCCCGGAGCGACGCGCCGACCTGGCACGGCTGGGCCTGCGCGCGGTGCTGGGCGGCTCGCTGGCGACCTTCATGACCGCCACCATCGCTGGCGTGCTGACCAGTTTGTAGGAACCTCCGGCCGCACGCGGCGGCCACACCATTCTGCTATGCGCATCGGTCACCACCTGATCGACCCACCGCTGGTGCTCGCACCGATGGCCGGGGTCACCGACAAGCCGTTCCGGCAACTGTGCAAGCGCTTCGGCGCCGGCCTCGCGGTCAGCGAAATGACCAGTGCCGATCCCAGCCTATGGCAGACCCGCAAATCGCGACAACGCATGGACCACAGCGGCGAGCCGGCCCCGGTCAGCGTACAAATCGCCGGTTACGATCCCGCGATGCTGGCCCGCGCCGCGCGTCACAATGTCGAGCAGGGCGCGGACATCATCGACATCAATATGGGTTGCCCGGCCAAGAAGGTCTGTAACGTGTCGGCTGGTTCGGCCTTGATGCGCGATGAACGCTTGGTCGAAGCGATCCTGCGCGCGGTGGTTGCTGCGGTGCCGGTGCCGGTGACCCTGAAAATCCGCACCGGCTGGAGTCCTACCGAGCGCAATGGCCCGATCATCGCGCGCATTGCCGAAGACTGCGGCGTCCAGGCGTTGGCCGTGCACGGCCGCAGCCGTGCCGAGCATTTCCAGGGTGCGGCCGAATACCAGACGATCGCCGCGATCAAGCGCGCAGTCGGCATTCCGGTGATCGCCAACGGCGATATCGACAGCCCGGAAAAAGCCGCTCGGGTGCTGGCGGAAACCGGCGCCGACGCGGTGATGATCGGCCGTGCCGCCCAGGGACGGCCGTGGATCTTCCGGGAGATCGCGCATTTCCTGACCAACGGCGAATACCTGCCTGTCCCCGATCGCGCCACCATCGGCACCATCCTTTGCGGCCATCTGGAAAATCTGTATGCGTTCTACGGTGAACCGATCGGACTGCGCATTGCCCGCAAGCACCTCGGCTGGTACGTCAAAACCGACCCGTTGGCGGCCGCCTTCCGTGCCGCCGTCAATCCGGTCGACAGCGCCAAGGCACAACTGCAAATGGCCTGCGACTGGTTTGCCCAGGCGAGCGACGGCCTGACCCTGGCCCAGGCCCACTGAACAATCGACGCCGATTACGGCACAATGCGAGGGTTGGGCCACCCTCAACCGGCTCTGGAGTTTCCTGTATGCCACAGACATTGCGTGATCGCGCCAGCAGCGTCGCCCATCAGGCTTACGCGCCCTATTCGCGGCTGTCGGTCGGCGCGGCACTGCGCTCGGCCAGTGGCCAGGTGCATGTCGGCTGCAATGTCGAGAATGCCTCATTCAGCATCGGCATCTGCGCCGAACGCGCGGCGATCGCAGCCGCCATCGCTGCCGAAGGCTCTGACTTTCGACTGGCCGCCATCGCCGTCACCGCGTTCAATCACCGCGGCGAACAGATTCCGATTGCACCCTGCGGCGCCTGCCGCCAGGCACTGATCGAGTTCGGCGCACATGCCACGGTCGATTTCCGCGACCGTGATGCCGGCTGGCAGACCCTGCTCGCCAGCGACTTGCTGCCCGCCGGCTTCAGCTTTCCGGCCGACTGACCGCGGCCACCTGCCGGTCCTGTCGATACCACGTCACCAACTGACCAGGATCAACGCCAGCAAGTCGCTCATTCCCTAAAGTTCCGCCACCCAACCGGAACCGGAACCATGAGCGACCCTGCCCTCTATCCCTGCTTTCTCGGGCCATACGGCGAGAACAACGACCTGCTCGAACGCCTGCTGGTCGAGTTCCTGCGCGACCATGTGTATTGGCGGCGCAATCTGCACCCGGAAGACCCGCCCGCCATTCCGACCCACGCCGCGCAGTCGCCCGGCTATCGCGAGTTCGAGCATCGTCTGCGGCGCGAATTGCACAGTCTGTCGGCCGCGCTGAAGCGTTCCGTGCCCTTCCATAGTCCGCGCTACCTGGGGCATATGGTCTCCGATCTGTTGCTGCCCGGCCTGGCCGCGCAGATGCTGACCTTGCCCTACAACCCGAACAACGTCAGTGCCGAAGCGGCGCCGGTCACCATAGACATGGAACTCAAGGTCGGTCTGCAATTGGCGCGCATGTTCGGCTACCGCGCCGATCCGGACAACGCGGACTGCGCGTTCGGGCATTTGACCTCGGGCGGCACCCTGGCCAATTACCAGGGCCTGCGCCTGGCTCTGGCGCTGAAGGCCTTCCCGGTCGCGCTGCGCGCAGCGGCCGCCGGCACCATCGAATTGCCGGCCGATGACTGGCAGGCGTTCAATCTGACCCCGGCCGCCAGTATCGACTTGCTCACGCGCTGGACCGCATGGCTTTCAGCGCAGCCAGCGCGCGAACGGCAACACTGGCAGGCGGCGCTGCGCGACCAGCGTCTGGAACAACTCGGCCTGGCCGATTTTTTCGCCCGCCATCCGAGCCTCAAGCCGCCGCTGGTGCTGGCCCCGGTGACCGCGCACTATTCCTGGAACAAGGGCATGAAGTTGCTTGGGCTAGGCCAGGCCAATCTGCGCCTGGTCCCGGAATCCGCCATGCGCATCGATCTCGATGCCTTGGCCGGATTGTTGGACGCGTGCCGGGCGGCCGAGCAGCCGGTGCTGCTCGCGGTCGGCGTGCTCGGCAGCACCGAGTTCGGCAGCATCGATCCGGTCGATGGCCTGGTCGAACTGCGCGAACGCTTCGCCGCGACCGGCCTCGGTTTTGCCGTGCATATCGACGCCGCCTGGGGCGGCTATCTTGCCACCCTGTTCCGTCATCCCGATGGCAGCCTGCGCGATCTTGCCGCGATGCAA
>JBFXKH010000080.1:0-16849 GCA_050173995.1 Lysobacterales bacterium
AGCGCATTTTGAACGGCACCCCGAAGAACCCGCATTACGGCACCGACATCGCGGTCGCTACCGGCACTCCGATCCATGCCCCGGCCGCTGGCATCGTGAGTTTTGCCGATTCCGATCTGTACCTCACCGGCGGCACCCTGCTGATCGACCACGGCCACGGACTGAGCAGCTCGTTCCTGCACATGAGCCGGATCGAGGTAAAACTCGGCGATCGCGTCGAGCAGGGCCAGGTCGTCGGCCGGGTCGGCCAGACCGGCCGCGCCAGCGGACCGCACCTGCACTGGGGCTTGAACTGGTTCGACGTGCGCATCGACCCGCAGCTTTTGGTCGCGCCGATGCAGCAGTAATTTCTTTGGGGAACGGGGAACCGGGGAACCGGGACAATGTCGCGACCACGCAGGTCTATCTTTGTCCCAAACCCGGCGTCGCAGCGCTGCAGTGGCAAGTCACCCACGCTTCGCCGTTGTGCGTTTCCTTCCTCGCCCCCCGCCCGCCATTCACCGTTATAATCGCCGGTCCATGGTCTGCGCCGCACGGCCGCAGCAGATTTCCGCCCCACCGAATGATCCAAACGTTGCCCAGAGCAGCGAAGCGAGTGATTGTGAGCCTGATCGAAGCCTTTCGCGCCACTTCCGAACTGGGTACCGGCAGCGCCGCCTATGTCGATCGGTTGTATGAAACATGGCTGGAGAATCCGGACAGCATTTCGGCCGAGTGGCAGCGGCATTTCGCCGCGCTGAATGGCCGCGAGGCCGGTGACCGTCCGCACCAGCCGGTGATCGCCGGGCTGGAACGATTGGCGCGCACCCCGGTGCGTTCGGCGGCGGTGGCGGCGAGCAGCGGTTACGCCGAGAAGCAGGCCGCAGTGCGCAAACTGTTCAACGTCTACCGGGCGCGCGGCCACCTGGCCGCCAGCATCGATCCACTCGGCATGATGCAGATGCCGCCGGCGCCCGACCTGGACCCACAGGAACATGGCCTGTCCAGCGCCGACTACGGCACCGAGTTCAGCACCGGTTCGCTGTCGGCACCGCCGCGCATGAAACTCGGCGAGATCGTAGCGCTACTGCGATCGACCTACGCCAGCCATATCGGCGCCGAGTTCATGCACCTGTTCGAGCACGAGCCGCGCCGCTTTATTCACGAGCAACTCGAACGGGATGCCGGCCGCTTCGGTTTCGATGCCGAACGCAAGCGGCGCATTCTGGGCCGACTGATCGCCGCCGAGGGCATGGAACGCTACCTGCACACCCGCTACGTCGGCCAGAAGCGCTTCTCGCTGGAGGGCGGCGATTCGTTCATTGCACTGATCGACACCATCGTCCAGCAGGCCGGCGCGGCCGGCGTCAAGGAAACCGTGATCGGCATGGCCCACCGCGGGCGTCTGAACCTGCTGATCAATATCCTCGGCAAGGCGCCCGGCAAACTGTTCGAGGAATTCGAGGGCGTGCACGAAGAGGTCCCCGACCCGACCCATTCCGGCGACGTGAAATACCACATGGGCTATTCCGCCGACGTGCCGACCGCCGGCGGCTCGATGCACCTGGCGCTGGCGTTCAATCCCTCGCACCTGGAAATCGTCGATCCGGTGGTGCTGGGCTCGGTACGCGCGCGTCAGATGCGCCGCCGCGACCAACAGCACGATCAGGTGCTACCGGTGGTGGTCCACGGCGACGCCGCCTTCGCTGGACAGGGCGTGATCATGGAACTGTTCAACATGTCGCAGGCGCGCGGCTTTCATGTCGGCGGCAGCGTGCATGTGGTGATCAACAACCAGGTCGGGTTCACCACCAGTCGTCCGGACGACGCACGCTCGACTTTCTACTGCACTGAAGTGGCCAAGATGGTCGGCGCTCCGATCTTTCACGTCAACGGCGACGATCCGGAAGCGGTCAGCTACGTGGCCGCGTTGGCATTCGAATTCCGCCGTCGCTTCAAGCGCGATGTGGTGATCGACCTGGTCTGCTATCGCCGTCATGGCCACAACGAGGCCGACGAGCCGGCCGCCACCCAACCATTGATGTACCAGAACATCCGTGCGCGGCCGACCACCCTTGATCTTTACGCCCAGCGTCTGATCGACGAGGGGGTGATCGATGCGGTCGAAGTCAAGGCGATGCGCGACGAGTACCGGCGCAAACTCGACGCCGGCGAACCAGTCGGCGAGTCCACCCGCCCGGATGACGGCCTGCCGCATATCGACTGGCACCATTTTCACGACGGCAATCTCGATCAGGACATTGGCGACGATCTGAGCGTTGCGGGTTTAAGTGCCCTCGCCCTGCGCCTGAACACCCTGCCCGCGGGTACCGAAGCGCACGCCCGGGTGGCCAAAATCTATGCCGACCGGCTGAAGATGGCGCGCGGCGAAATCGCCATGGATTGGGGCTTTGCCGAGACCCTGGCCTACGCAACCCTGATCGACAACCAAGTCAAGTTACGTTTGGTCGGCCAGGATTCCGGGCGCGGCACCTTCTTCCACCGCCACGCCATCGTGCATGACCAGAAAACCGGCGCGTCGGTATTTCCGCTGCAGAATCTGGTCGATGCGCCGGAACGGGTCACGGTGATCGACTCGGTGCTGTCGGAAGCCGCGGTGATGGCTTTCGAGTACGGCTACTCGACCGCCGACCCGCACACCCTGGTGATCTGGGAAGGCCAGTTCGGCGACTTCGCCAACGGCGCCCAGGTGGTGATCGACCAATTCATCTCGTCGGGTGAAGCCAAATGGGGCCGGCTGTGCGGCATTGTGCTGTTTCTTCCGCACGGCTTTGAGGGCCAGGGCCCGGAGCATTCATCGGCCCGGCTGGAACGCTTTTTACAGTTGTGCGCCATGAATAACATGCAGGTGTGCACACCGACCACACCAGCGCAGATGTTCCATCTGCTGCGCCGGCAGATGCTGCGCAATGCGCGCAAACCGCTGGTGGTGATGACCCCGAAATCGATGTTGCGTCATCGTTTGTCGGTTTCTTCCCTAAACGACCTGGCCAGCAACCACTTCCAGGAACTGATTCCAGACAGCCACGCCGCCCAAGGCAAGGCGGTTCCGCGGGTACTGCTGTGCGGTGGCAAGGTTTACTACGACCTGATCGAAGAGGCCGAGAAGCGCGGCCTCGACCAAGTCGCCATCGTCCGCATCGAGCAGCTCTATCCGTTTCCGCGACCGCAGTTGATCGCCGAGCTGGCGCGTTTCCCGGCCGCAACCGACGTGATCTGGTGCCAGGAAGAACCCATGAACCAGGGCGCCTGGTACCAGATTGCACACCATCTGCGTCATTGCCTAAGCGAAGCGCTGCCGGGCGCCGCCTTGCATTACGCCGGCCGGCCGCGGTCTCCGGCTCCGGCCTGCGGTCATCTGTCCACCCATATCATCGAACAGGCGAAGTTGGTCGAGCAGGCATTGCTCGGCACGCTAAACGGCGACTACGCCCACGAATAGGCCGTCCGCTGCACCGTCTCCCGCCAAGGCGCTGTAAACCAATAAAGGTGCCATCTTGCTGATCTTTTGCCCCATCTGCTTCGTTCCGCAAGGCGTTACATAGTCGGACTATGCGCCCCCCTTGCGCGCCTCGCAGATGGGGCAACATCTTTCGCGCTCTGTCACCTTTATCGGTTTACAACGTCTAACGTCACCACGCTGAGGAATTCCCATGCCGATCGAAATCAAAGTTCCGGTGCTGCCCGAGTCGGTGGCCGACGCCGTCATCGCCACCTGGCACAAACAACCCGGCGACAGCGTGCGCCGCGACGAAAATCTGGTCGATCTGGAGACCGACAAAGTCGTGCTGGAAGTGCCGGCGCCGGCCGATGGCGTGCTCAAGGCGATCGTCAGGAACAGCGGCGACACGGTCACCAGTCAGGAGGTGAGTGCGCTGTTCGAAGCAGGTGAAGTCGCCGCCGAAGTCCCACCGGCCGCTGCGGCCAGCGAATCGCCAGCAGCGCCTGCTGCGGCTGCGGCAAGCGCCGATACATCGGCCCTGTCGCCCGCCGCCCGCCGCGTCGCCGAGGAGCACCGCCTGGATCCGGCCCAGGTCGCCGGCAGCGGCCGCAGCGGCCAGGTCACCAAGGAAGACCTGGTCAATTTCATGCGCCAGGGCACAGCCCCAGCACCGGCCGCCAAACCGGCACCGGCACCAACAACCGCGCCAGCGCCCACTGCGCAACCGGCGGTTGCCGCCGGCGCACGCTCCGAGCAGCGCGTGCCGATGACGCGCATGCGCGGTCGCATCGCCGAACGCATGATGCAGGCGAAAAACTCGATCGCGATGCTGACCTCGTTCAACGAGATCAATCTGCGTGCGGTCGCCGAGATGCGCAAAAGCCAGGGCGAGGCTTTCGAGAAGGCGCACGGCGTCAAACTCGGCTTCATGAGTTTCTTTGTTCGTGCCGCTGCCGAAGCCCTGCGCCGGCATCCGATCGTCAATGCCGCGGTCGATGGCAATGACGTGATCTACCACGGCTACAGCGACATCTCGATTGCGGTTGCCACCGACAAGGGCCTGGTCACCCCGGTGCTGCGCAGCGCCGAGACCATGGGCTTCGCCGAAATCGAGAAGGCAATCGGCAACTTCGCCAAAAAGGCCCGCGAGGGCGGACTGGCGCTGGAAGACCTGCAGGGCGGCACCTTCACCATCACCAATGGCGGCACCTTTGGATCGCTGTTTTCGACCCCAATCGTCAATCCGCCGCAGAGCGCCATCCTCGGCATGCATGCGATCAAGGACCGCGCCATCGTCGAAAGCGGCCAGCTCGTGGCCGCGCCGATGATGTACGTCGCGCTCAGCTACGACCACCGCATCATCGACGGCAAGGACGCGGTGCTGTTCCTGGTCGATATCAAGAACCAGCTGGAAAACCCGCAGCGGATGTTGCTCGGACTGTGACAGAGAAGCGGTTTTAGGTTTTAAGTTTTAAGTTTTAAGTTTTAGGCATTTCGTGCCCAGCTGCCTGCTACCCGAACCCCAACCTGAAACCTGAAACCTGAAACCTGAAACCTGAAACCTAAAACCTAAAACCTAAAACACGTTTTTTAGCCAGGACTGCCCATGCAAAACTTCGACGTGATCGTGATCGGTGCCGGACCGGCGGGCTATGTCGCCGCGATCCGTGCCGCCCAGCTTGGACTCAGCGTCGCCTGTATCGATGGCTTCGTCGGCAAGGACGGCGCGCCGGCATTGGGCGGCACCTGCCTCAATATCGGCTGCATTCCGTCCAAGGCGCTGCTCGACTCCAGCCGTCAGTTCCACAATCTGAATCACAGCTTCAAGGACCACGGCATCAGCGCCGACCATACCCGGATCAATGTCGGCACCATGGTCGGGCGCAAGGACCGGATCGTCAAACAGTTCACCGGTGGCATCGGCATGCTGTTCAAGGCCAACAAGGTGACCAGCATTGCCGGCGTCGCCCGCCTGCTGCCGGAGCGGGTGGTCGAAGTGACCGGCCACGACGGCAGCCAGCAGCAGTTGCAGGCTACCAATGTGATCCTTGCACCCGGTTCGCTGCCGGTGGAGCTGCCGTTTGCGCGCTTCGATGGCAAGTACATCGTCGACAATGCCGGCGCGCTGGATTTCACCGAGGTGCCCAAGCGCCTGGGTGTGATCGGTGCCGGCGTCATCGGCCTGGAGCTGGGCTCGGTGTGGCGGCGCCTGGGCGCCGAGGTCACCATCATCGAGGCACTGCCCGATTTCCTGCCCGCCGCCGACGCCGACGCGGCACGGCTGGCGCGCCGCGAATTCGATAAGCAGGGCCTGAAAATTCTACTCGGCGCCAAATGCTCGGCCACGGTGGTCAAAGAGGGCTCGGTAGCGCTGCGCTACAGCGACGCCCAGGGCGACAAGACCCTAGTCGTGGACAAGCTGCTGGTGGCGGTCGGGCGCCGCCCCAACGTGAACAATTTGTTCGCTGAGGGGACCGGCGTCAAGCTCGATGATCGAGGCCGAATCGCCGTCGATGCGCATTGCTGGACCGGGGTCGAAGGCGTATGGGCGATCGGCGACTGCGTGCGCGGCCCGATGCTGGCGCACAAGGGCTCGGAAGAAGGCATCGCGGTCGCCGAGATCATCGCCGGCAAGCCCGGCCATGTGAACCTGGACACGGTGCCCTGGGTGATCTACACCGAACCCGAAATTGCCTGGGTCGGCAAAACCGAGGCGGAACTCAAATCCCTGGGCGTACCCTACCGGACCGGCAGTTTTCCATTCGCGGCGATTGGGCGCGCGGTCGCCATGAACGAAACCGCCGGCATGGTCAAGGTGATCGCGCACGCCGAGACCGATCGCCTGCTCGGCGTACACATGGTCGGTCCGGCGGTTTCCGAACTGATCCATGAGGCGGTGGTCACCATGGAATTCAACGGCGCGGCCGAGGACCTGGCGCGTATCTGCCACGCCCACCCGACCCTGTCCGAGGCGGTCCACGAGGCAGCCATGGCGGTCGACAAGCGCGCCATCCACAAATCCAATTGAGGTACCAACGATGAATCGAAACAGCCTGCTGTTGCTGCTCGCCCTGGCCACCCTACCGGTCGCCGCTGCCGATCAGTGCCCGGTCGCCACCCAGGCGGTATCCGGCGTAGTGCAGGCGAATGGCCAGCCGGTCGCCGCTGCCGTGGTTGAGATCTATTGGGATGAAGATCGCGCCACCAATCTGTCGAGCAGCGGCGCCAGCGACGCCAATGGCCATTTCGACCTGGTCATTGGCTACGACACGCAGAGCTCGGGCGGCGTATTCGGCAAGAAAAAATGCAAGTTCAAACCGCGCACGGTGCAACTGCGCGTGCGCCACGATGGCTACCAGTCCTATGAGGGCAGCCTGCTGTTCAAGGTCCTGGACAAGCCGGTGGTGGTCGAACTGCGCCCGGCGGCGTGAACCAGCGATGATCCCGGCACGCTTCAACGCCTTTCGCATCCACGCCGATCAAAAGCCGGTCGCTGCCGGGATCGAGTCCCTGGAACTGGCGCAACTGAACGCGGGCGACCTGGTCATCAAAGTTGCCTATAGCAGCGTCAACTACAAGGACGCCCTCGCCGGCACCGGGACCGGCAAAATTCTGCGCGAGCCGGTGCTGGTGGGCGGCATCGACCTCGCCGGCCATGTGCTGGAGTCGCAGGTGCCCGGCTTCAAGGAAGGCGACCGCGTGCTGGTCACCGGCTCTGGCCTGTCCGAGACCCGCGACGGTGGTTACAGCGAATTCGCCCGCATCGATTCGCGCTCGGCGATACCGCTGCCGGCCGGACTTAGCCTGCGCGAATCGATGATCCTCGGCACCGCTGGCTTCACCGCCGCCCTGGCCCTGTGGAGCATGGAAGCCAACGGGCAGTGCCCGGATCAGGGTCCAATCGTGGTCACCGGGGCGAGTGGTGGCGTCGGCATGCTGGCGGTCGATCTGCTCGCCACCGCCGGCTACGAGGTACACGCGATCACCGGCAAGCTTGATGCCTTCGAGACCCTGCTCGGCCTGGGTGCCAGCCAATGCATCGCCCGCCGCGGCTTGTTCTGGGGGCAGCGCCCGCTGGAGACCAGCCGCTGGGCCGGGGCGATCGACAATGTCGGCGGCGAGATGCTATCCGGGCTGACCCGGGTGATCCACCCGTACGGCAATATCGCCAGTTGCGGCATGGCCGGCGGTGCCGAATTGCATTCGACGGTGATGCCGTTCATCATCCGCGGGGTCAGCCTGCTCGGCATTGCCTCGGCGCAGACCGCCTACAGTATCCGGCGCAGCCTGTGGGACCGGCTGGCCGGGCCATGGAAGCCACGGGCGCTCGAGCGGATTTGTACCGGCGAGCGGACATTGGACGAATTGCCCGCGGTTTTTGCTACGATGCTATCCGGCGGCTCGCTCGGGCGCACCCTGGTCAAGCTCTGAACGGTCGCGCCGGTTCCGCACTATTGCAACCACTGCCATACAGAATGAAGAGAGGAACAACATGGGGCGCATTCTGATCGTCGACGATTCACCCTCGCAGATTGAGGCGCTGCGCCGTATCCTGCAGAAAATGGGCCACGAAGTCATCACCGCCGAAGACGGCCAGCAGGGCATCGAGGTCGCCAAGCGAGAGCTGCCGGACCTGATCCTGATGGACGTGGTGATGCCCAACCTGAATGGCTTTCAGGCGACCCGCCAAATCAGCAAGGATCCCAAGACCAGCCATATTCCGGTGATCCTGGTGACCACCAAGGACCAGGAAACCGACAAGGTCTGGGGCATGCGCCAGGGCGCCAAGGCCTACGTCACCAAACCGGTGGTGGAAGCCAATCTGATCCAAACCATCAACGAGCTGATGCCGTCCTGAACGCCCAGCTGGCTGGCCGATCGCCATCCAGTGCGGCACGGCGGCTGGCAACTGCCGCCGCTCAGCTCGCCGGCCTGGGCTTGAACCCGGCGAAGCCCTCGCGAAATGCCGCATACGCATGCCGCTCGGCATCGCTGGCTGCCGGCGGCGTCTGAATCTCCAACACCACAAACTGGTCGCCGCTGCCGTCCTTGCCGGGCAGGCCGCGGCCTTTGAGGCGTAGTTTTTGTCCGCTGCGGGACCCGGCAGGCAGCTTCAGTCCGACCCGGCCTGCCAGTGTCGGCACGTCGATTTCTGCACCGAGCGCGGCTTCCCATGGGGCGATCGGCAGACGCAATACGACATCGCGACCATCCACCTCGAACTGCCGGTGCGGCGCCAGGCGAATTTCGAGCAGCAGATCGCCGCGTCCGGAACTGCCGGCACTGCCCTGCCCGGCCAAGCGGATCACTTGTCCAGACTGCACACCGGCAGGGATCTTCACTTCCAGCGTGCGTGCTTCACTGCCCTGTTGCAGACTGAGGCGTTGGCTGCCACCCGCGAATGCGGTTTCCAGATCGACCTGCAGCGTGGCTCGGGTGTCGGCGCCACGTCGCGGGCCGGGCCGGTGCGCGCCACCGCGCCGACCGCCACCGCCACCGAACAGGGATTCGAAGAAGTCGCTGAATCCAGCGCCGTCTTCGCCCTCGAAATGAAACCCCGGACCGGCACTGCCGGCCCAATCGGGCGGCGGCGTAAACTCATCGCCGGCACGAAAACCGCGCTGCTTGAGCTGATCGTAGGCGCGGCGCTTGTCGGCATCCTTGAGCGCTTCATAGGCCTCGTTAATCGCCTTGAACCGGGCCTCCGCGTCGCCTTCCTTGCTCACATCCGGGTGATACTTGCGCGCCAGCCGGCGATACGCGGTCTTGATGTCGGCGTCGCTGGCGTCGGCTTTGACGCCCAACACTTCGTAGTAGTCCTTGAACTGCATGATCGGTCTGGACCCTTAATGGAACGGCGCGGTTCGCCGCCGTCGGTCATGGGACGGGGCGGCGCGGACAAACCGGAGGACCGATCCGCCGCACCGCCGCGACTTCGTGTCAGCACATCACAGCAAGCATTCTGTCAGTAGCGACGGTTCCGACAGAGACACCGACCGAGACTCCGACCGGCACACCGCCGGCTCCAACCCATGGCGGACCAATGCGCCAGGACTTGCCACCGCACTCAATGTTTGACATCGATCCGGCGCGGGGTCAGTTCCGGCTTCTTGGGAATGGTGATTTCCAGCACGCCGTGTTTGCCACTCGCGCTGATGCCGTCGGCATCGGCACTGTCGGGCAGGGCGAAACGACGATGGAACAGGCCATGCGAGCGTTCGACCCGGGTGTAGCGGTCGGTCTCGGTCACCGATTCGGTCTTGCGCTCGCCCTTGATCGACAGCGTACCCTTTTCCATATGCACCTCGATGTCCTTGGGATCGACGCCGGGGATATCGCACTGGATCACGAAGCGCTGCGGCTCTTCCTTGATGTCCACCCGCGGGGTCCATTCGCTGGTGACGACATTGCTCTGGTCATCTTCCGGGACACTCCAGAGCTTGTCGAACGCCTGCCGGAATTCGTCCGACAGATTGCGCGGAAACGGGTTGGAAGCATAACGAATCATGGTCATCACGGTCTCCTTGGTTGACAGGCAGCGGGATCGCTGCGGGTGCCACCAAAATGCGAACGGCTGCGGCGATTTCAAGGGCGGGCGCCAGCGCCGGCGCCGGTATTCCGGGTGCGGCATGCACCAGCGGATTCGCTATCATGGCCGCCCCACCGCAAGCCTGATCGAGGGCCCCCATGACCATCCAAGTCGGCGACCGTTTGCCCGAAGCCACCGTCAACACACTCAACAACGGTGTGCAGAGCCTGTCCACCAACGACATTTTCGCCGGCAAGACCGTGGTCCTGTTCGGCGTGCCCGGTGCCTTCACCCCGACCTGCTCGGCCAAGCACCTGCCCGGCTTCATCGAACACCTGGACGCCCTCAAGGCCAAGGGCATCGACCGCCTTGCCTGCCTGTCGGTCAACGATGCCTTCGTGATGGGCGCCTGGGGCAAGAACCAGTCGGTAGGCGACGAAGTATTGCTACTCGCCGACGGCAACGCCACCTTCACCAAGGCGCTCGGGCTGGAACTGGATGCCAGCGGCTTCGGCATGGGCCTGCGCTGCAAACGCTTCGCCCTGGTCGCCAAGGACGGGGTGGTCAGCCATCTGTTCGTCGAAGCGCCGGGCGAGTTCAAAGTGTCCTCGGCCGAGTATGTGCTGTCTCAGCTTTGACGGGAGGCGGGAGACGGGAGATGCGTCGCCCCGGCGGACGCCGGGGCCCAGTATTGACGATGCGGCACCCATAGGCACTGGGTCCCGGCGTTCGCCGGGACGACGGGCGTATCGGTCCCCTGCCCCTGTCCTCTGCTGTCCTCTGTCCTCTGTCCTCTGTCCTCTGTCCTCTGTCCTCTGTCCTCTGGAAGCGACATGCGCTTCAACGCCTGACTTCGCTCAGCACCTTCGCCAGTAACCGTCCCTGGTGCAGCGGTCCGGCCCGGCATCCATGCCGGGCGTTCGGAAAGGCTCGACATGCGCTTCAACGCCTGGCTTCGCTCAGCGCCTTCGCCACTAACCGTCCCTGGTGCAGCGGTCCGGCCCGGCATCCATGCCGGGCGTTCGGAAAGGCTCGACATGCGCTTCAACGCATGTCGAAAGCGCCTTTCCTCACCCAGCCGCTCCAGGACGGCACGAACAGGCGTGAACCGGACAGTCCGGCGTACTCCATGGCCAAAAGGTTGTGCGCGGCGGTGACACCCGAGCCACACATGTGGATCACCCGGTCAGCCGGCACCGCACCGAGCAGCTCGGCAAACTCCGCCGCCAGGCGCTGCTGCGTCTTGAACCGACCCGATTCATCCAGGTTGTCGCTGAACGGGCGATTGCCGGCGCCGGGTATATGCCCGGCGACCGGATCGATCGGCTCGACCTCGCCGCGATAGCGCGCCGCGGCGCGGGCATCAAGCAGGCACCAGGCAGGATCTTCGCGAACCCGCTCGACCAATGCATAGTCGGCCAGCGCGAAGGCCTGCCCGTCCTGATCCGGCCAGCCAACGGCCAGACCCTCATCGCTGCCCCGGCTTTCGATCTTTGTATCGCCCGCCGACAAGGCCAGCCCAGCCTGCTGCCAGGCGGCAAAGCCGCCATCGAGCACGCTGACATTTTGCTGGCCGAGGGCGCGCAACATCCACCAGCATCGCGCCGCGATGGCGCCACTGCTCTGATCGAACACCACGACCTGCCGATCTGCGCGATAACCCCAGGCGGCCAGGCGGGCGGCGAAGCCGGCAACATCGGGCAGCGGATGGCGACCGAGGCCGAGCTTGCGCAAATCCGACAGGTCATGATTCAAATGCGCGTACACCGCACCCGGCGGGTGCCCGCGTGCATACTCGGTGGCGCCGCGATCGGGATCTGCCAGGTCAAAGCGGCAGTCGACCAACAGCACATCGTCGTCCAGCATGCGCTGCTGCAACGCATCCAGCGCGATCACGCTGCCGCCGTTCATTGCAGCGACTCCAGACGCTCTCTCAAGTTGATCAGCATGGCCGCAGTCGCACCCCAGACGCGATGCCCAGCGCAGTAAAACTCGAAGATTTCGCGTTCCCGTCCCAGGTATTCGATGCTGCGGCGACGTACCGCCTGCGGGTCCAGAAAATGCGCCAGCGGTGCCTCGAACACCGCCGCCACTTCGTTACCGCCCGGCACGATCGAGAAGCCGTCGCGCAATCGCGCCACCACCGGCAGCACCCGGAAATTGCTGATCGTCTCGAGCGGATCGAGAAACCCGAGCGGCTCGATCCAGTCGCCACCGATGCCGACTTCTTCTTCGGCCTCGCGCACGGCCGCCGCCACCGGATCGCGGTCGTCGGCTTCGATCCGGCCACCCGGAAAGCTGACCTGACCAGCATGCTGGCTCAGATGTGCGCTGCGCTCGGTCAGCAATACGTTGATTTCACCGCCGCGCTCGATCAGCCCGACCAGGACCGCAGCCTCGATCCGCCGGCTCTCGGCGGGAAACAGATCGTCGATTTGCGGATGGTTCCAGCCGCGTCCGGTCGGTGCCCGGTCCAGTGCGTGCAGGGCGAGGCCCAAACGCTGAAACAGTCTGGTGCTCACCCACCGCTCCGCACGGCACGCTGCGGCAAGGTTTCGGCGATCATACGCAATCGTTCGGTTTCGCTGAGGCTGCCCCAGCCTGCAATTTCATTACCGCTGCGGCGGCAACCCAGGCACAACCCGTCGGCGTCGAGCTCACAGACGCCGATGCAGGGTGTGCTGATCGGGCGATTCAGGCTTCCAATGAAGAAGCTCATAACAGTGCACCAGGCAAGAGCGGGGAGCGCGATGCTGCCGCTCTTGCCGATACGGGCTGGATTATTTGACGTCGACCAGCTTGATCTCGAACACCAGCGTTTCGTTCGGACCGATCGGGCCCTGGCCACGCACGCCGTAAGCGTGTTCTGGCGGCAGGAAGATCTGCCAGTAATCGCCGACCTTCATCAGCGGCAGCACGTCCTGCCAGCCGGGCAGCACCGAATCGACCTTGAAGGTCGAGGGCGTGCCACGCGCGAACGAGGAATCGAACTCCAGCCCACTGGTCAGCGAACCACGGTAATGCACGCTGACTTCACTGGTCTTCAGCGGACGCTTGCCGGTGCCGTCTTCGATCACCCGGTACTGGATGCCGTTGGGCAGGGTGACGATGCCCTTCTTGACCTTGTTGGCGGTCAGGAACTGGTCGCTCTTGGTCTTGTTTTCCTTGGCCAAAGCTTCGTACTTGGCCAGCGCCTCGGCTTTCAGCTTGGTACTCATTTTCTCCAGAGCATCGCGCATCGCGGCCGGTTCCACTGCCGGTGCACGCTTGGCGTGACCGTCCTGAACGCCCTTGATCACGGTGGCCAAATCGACATCAAGATTCTTCTCCAGAAAATCCGATCCGACCTCGTAACCGATGGCATAGCTGAGCTTGCCCTTGTCGGTGGCGGTGTCCTGGGCGTTTGCATTGCTGACAGCCAAAGCCGCCAAAACGACGGCACCAAAACGCAACATCATGGGAACTTCTCCAGTGGGGTAATCGGGATCGCCGTTCGGCGAAAGACCGGGCATTCTAGCCGACCCGGGTCCAGCCCGCCATGTCCACGCCGACCGAAGGTCAGGCCGGCCACAGCGATCTCCCGGACCGGGCGGAGCAAGAACGCGAGGGTTTGAACTCGGGTCGCGGAGAATGGTTCCCAAGGTCCGATGCGCTGTGACAGCAAATTTCTTGTTCCGGCGACGACCACCGGCCGACGCGTTGCTGCCCCGTCTGCGATGCAAGCCGCTACAATGGGCGGCCAGCTTGGGCGACAAACTGAACCGCCATGAAATTCCAGACACTCCTGCTTGAGACCCGCGATGCGGTTTTACGGATTACCGTGAACCGTCCGGACAAGCTCAATGCCTTGAACCGCCAGACCGTGACCGAGCTGCACCAGGCATTCGACCTGGCGTCTGCGGACAGCTCGGTTCGGGTCGTGGTAATCACTGGCGCCGGTCCCAAAGCCTTCATCGCCGGAGCCGATATCGCCGAGTTGGCCGAACTGGACGCGCTCGCCGCGCTGGCGTTCTCGCGCTTCGGCCAACAGTTGATGACCCGCATCGAGCGACTCGGCAAGCCGGTGATCGCCAGCATCAATGGTTTCGCCCTGGGTGGCGGGCTGGAACTGGCCATGGCCTGCCATCTGCGCATCGCCGCCGACAGCGCCCGCCTCGGCCAGCCCGAAATCAATCTGGGCGTGATCCCCGGCTTCGGCGGCAGCCAACGTCTGCTGCGCCTGGCCGGCCGTGGCGCGGCCCTGGAATTGTGCCTGCTCGGCACGCCGATCAGCGCCGCGCGCGCTGCCGAACTCGGCGTGGTCCAGCGCGTGGTAGCAGCCGAACAGCTGGAGTCTGAAGTTGCGCAATGGGCGGCGCAGTTGGCGGCATCGGCGCCGCACGCGGTGCGCGGCATTCTCGACGCGGTCCTGATCGGCGCAGAGGCCGGCATCGACATTGGCCTCGATTACGAGTCGCAGGCATTCGCGCTGTGTGCCGCCAGCCTTGACAAAGCCGAGGGCACCCGCGCTTTCCTGGAGCGGCGCAAAGCGGTTTTCCAGGGGCGTTGACTGCCACGCCCACCACAACGATGCTACCTTGTCGCCGTTCGATCACCGCGCACCGCGCGATTCCAGCAACCCACCGCATAAGAACATTGAGACCATGTCCAAAGACGATCAGATAGAAATGGAGGGAACGGTGCTCGAATCGCTGCCCAACACCATGTTTCGCGTCAAACTCGAAAATGGCCACGTGGTGACCGCGCATATTTCCGGACGCATGCGCAAGAACTACATTCGCATTTTGACCGGCGACAAGGTCAAGGTCGAAATGACGCCCTACGATCTGACCAAGGGCCGCATCACCTATCGCATGAAGTGAGCCGGTCGCTACGGGGTAGTCGCGGCGCGCTCGATCAGCAACTCGGGCGGGGAACGGCCATTGTTGATCCACAAATCGGCCATGAAGCCGGCCCGGGTCTGGGTACGCGGCCCGGTCGACAACGGTGGTCGCGCCGGCTGGCACAGCAGATTCTCGCTCGGCAGGGCGTTCTCGACTGCGACATTGTTCAGGAACTCGATGTACTCGCGGCTCGCCACCTGGTGCAGCAGGCGCACGCTGACGCTGATCGGTGTCGCCGTGCCAGCCGCGACCGCGATCGCGTACACGGCATCATCGTAATTCACCAGCCGCCCCGAGCCCGGCGCGGTTTCCGGGTAGACCGCGGCCACCGGCCGCAATTCCGGGTCGAGCCCGCCGCGAAAGCCGAGCGGCGGAATGCGGTTGTCCTTGGCGACGCAATTGCTGAGCACGAAGTGGAACATCTTGCGATTGCTGGCATCGCGCACTTCGCATTGGCTGGTCGCCGTGTTCCAGATGCCCTGCTGCACTTCGTAGACGCGCGCGTCCGGGTCTTCGTTCAATACCCCGGTCGCGGCGTCGTAGGCGCCACTCTGGTAGATCAGACCGCCATTGCCATCGCGGGCTTCGACCTGCAACCACATGCGCCGGCCCTCGCCGTAGCCGGTCGGCAATTTGTGTCCAGCCAGATTGTGCACGCGCACGCGCGCGGTCAGTGCATTGCCGGGGCCGGTGAACGGATCCAGGCTGAGGCTCAGGTCGGCGCTGGCCTGGGTCAACAGGTCCCGCGCCCGGCCGATCGACTGGTCGATCTCGATCTCGCGGTTGAGTCCGGCCGGACCCGCGTAGAGATTCTTTATCAAGTCCAGCACCCAGGTATTGGCGCCGACGAACAGATGTTGGGGCAAACGCCCGCTGCGGCTGCCCGGATCGTTCTGCTGGCAGGCCATCGCGGTCGGGTCCTGGCTGACCGGCATGTGGCAGGTCTGGCAGGTCTGCCCGTAGCGTTGCAGATCGTTCTGAGGCTCTTCGAACGCAAAGCCGTCGACGAACACGATGTCGGCGAACTCGCTGGCCCGCCATTCGCTGAAGCTGCGTTCCAGTGGGAAGGCGATGCCGGTGTCCAAGCCGGCACTGTCGATCAGGGTCCGCGCCGGGCCGCTGGCCAGAACCGGACTGCTGACATCATGGCAACTGCCGCAGAATTCCGACTGCTTGACCGACGGTGACCAGCGGTAGGCATGCGGCGGTGAACCGATACCGGCTTCCGGATAGCGGTACGGGCCGATCCGGCACGGCCCGGTCTGGTCGGGGAAGCCGTCGTCATCGACATCGCACTCGGTGCTGTCGTCGAGGAACAGATTGCCGCTGTCGTGGCGTACACCCGCAGCCAACGCGCCGGTCGCCTGCTGGCGGTGGCAGAGCTGGCAGCCCACTCCGCTGAAATCATTGCCGAGCTGGTCGCCATCGTCATGTTCGCCAAGCAACAGGCAACCGTTGGCGCCGTTGACCACACCGCCGCTGCCGTCTTTGCTAACCCGACCGCCGAACCAGGCTTCCGGGGCGTGACAGCGGAGACAGAAATCGCCGGAACCGGGCAGGTCGTGGTTGGCGACATCCAGCGCAGCCCAGAACAGCGGATCGCGGCCGGCGTGCGCCATCATCGAACCGGACCAGGTGCTGTGCGGCATGAATTGCTTCTGCGTGTCGAAAAAGCCGCCATGACAGCCCAAGCAGTCATCCGATGGCAGCAGTTCGCTTTGCAGGCCGGGCTGGGTACCGTGGGCAGTAAAATCGGTCACGGCCGGGCCGGCCTGCGCGGTTCCGACCGAAAACACCAACACCAGTATCCGCAGCCCAAAGCCAAACGTCGTCCGCATGCCATCGCTCACCCGAATTCGGCAGCAACCCCGAGTCGCTGCCAGACCCCAGGGAGTATAACCGCGCTCTGTCCACAGCGAGTACGCAGGTCCGACCGCCGCACGCATCCATCATACCGCGGACATCGGCTGCGCCGCCATCGTCGAGACTGGGCCC